>JAVJVX010000001.1 GCA_040220875.1 Alphaproteobacteria bacterium
CCCGACGACCGACGACGGGCTCTGGCATGTCATCTTCGCAAGCCGCCATATCGCAGAGATCGACCTGCGAAATGGCTCGTCAAAAACTGTCACCCATGTCTCCGAACACCTGTAACCCTTGTCTCCGGTCCATACAGGGGAGAGGGAAGGGGCCCGCCATCGCGAAGCGGTGGTGGGAAGGGTGAGGGGGAGCGGCACTCCGCGTCCCTTCTTCCCACCCTCCCCTCGGGGAGGGTCAAACCGCTGCAAGCGGTTTGGGGCGGGGGCTGGCAGGTTCATCGAATACAATTGGCGCGTGCGGGACAGGCGTCGCCGCGCCCCCGCCCCGAAAAACTTCGCTTCGCTCATTTTTTCGACCCTCCCCGAGGGGAGGGTGGGAAGCGATACCGGAACCTGTTTCACGTGAAACATGAAGAGCCGGGTGAATCCGATTCTGCTTCAAAGGCTTGCACGGGAATCCTCAACTCGGTGGAATCCTGATTCGACTCTGTGGAAAAGTTTTTGACGCGCAGCGCGCAAGCGCCTAAACCTCTGGGCAATCGCCTGTCGAATCCGTTCCTACGGGCACAGGCACTTTTTCTCTCCGGCATTCTCCGGCAGGTTTTGCGGATGACGCGCGAGTTCGATGTAATCGTGATCGGCGGCGGCCATGCGGGCTGCGAGGCGGCCTCTGCGGCGGCCCGCGCCGGCGCCCGCACCGCGCTCGTCACACACCGGATTTCGACCATCGGCGAGATGTCCTGCAACCCCGCCATCGGCGGTCTCGGCAAGGGCCATCTGGTCCGCGAGGTCGATGCGATGGACGGGCTGATGGGCCGCGTCGCGGACGCCGCCGGCATCCAGTTCCGCCTGCTCAACCGGCGCAAGGGCCCCGCCGTGCGCGGCCCGCGGGCGCAGGCGGACCGCAAGCTTTACCGGCAGGCGATGCAGGACGCGATCCTGAACCTCCGCAACCTCGAAGTGATCGAGGCCGCCGTCTCCGATCTCCTGGTCGAGGGCGGCGAGGTCCGGGGCGTCGCCGCCGAGGACGGGCGCCAGTGGAAGGCTGCCCGCGTGGTCCTCACCACCGGCACGTTTCTGCGCGGCGTGATTCATCTTGGCACACAACGGATCCCGGCCGGCCGGGCGGGGGAAGCGCCGGCGCTTGGCCTGTCCGACCGTCTCTACGGCCTCGGCTTCCAGCTCGGCCGCCTGAAGACCGGAACGCCGCCGCGCCTTGCCGGGGACAGCATCGACTGGGCCTCGCTCGAGGTTCAGCCGGGCGACGAGCCGCCGGTGCCGTTCTCCTTCCTCACGACCGGGATCACGACGCCGCAGGTCCCCTGCCACATCACCCGGACGACGGAGGCGGGCCACCGGATCATCGAGGAGAACCTGAAATTCTCGCCGGTCTATTCCGGCCAGATCGAAGGTGTCGGCCCGCGCTACTGCCCCTCCATCGAGGACAAGGTGGTGCGGTTCCGCGAGCGTGACAGCCACCAGATCTTCCTGGAGCCGGAAGGCCTCGACGACGACACGATCTATCCGAACGGGATTTCGACGGCGCTGCCGGAGGACGTCCAGCTCGCCTTCCTGAAGACGATCCCGGGTCTCGCGAATGTCGTCATGCGCCGGGCAGGCTATGCCATCGAATATGACTATATCGACCCGCGCGAGCTCCGGCCCACGCTCGAGACCCGGAAGCTGCCGGGTCTCTATCTGGCGGGCCAGATCAACGGCACCACGGGGTACGAGGAAGCCGCCGCGCAAGGGCTGATGGCGGGGCTCAATGCGGCGCTGGCGGCGCGGGGAGGCGAGCCCCTGATCCTCGACCGGGCCCAGGCCTATACCGGCGTCATGATCGACGATCTCGTCACGCGGGGCGTCAGCGAGCCCTATCGCATGTTCACCTCCCGGGCCGAGTACCGGCTGACGCTCCGGGCCGACAATGCCGATCAGCGGCTGACGGCGCTCGGCATGGCTGCAGGGGCCGTAGGAGAGGCGAGGGCGGCGGCTTTCACGGCCAAGATGGCGGGGCTTGAGGCCGCACGGGCCGTCTGCGGTGTCCTCAGGGCCTCTCCGAGCGAGCTCAATCGCAAGGGCCTCAAGGTCAATCAGGACGGCGTCGCGCGCAGCGCGGCCGACCTGCTGGCCTACCCGGGCGTCGATATGGCGCGTCTGGCGGCGATCTGGCCGGAACTCGGGGCCCTTGAGCCGGGTATCGCCGAGCAGATGGAGATCGAGGCGCAGTATGCGGGCTACCTCGGCCGGCAGGAGGCCGATATCAGGGCCTTCCGCAAGGACGAGGGTCTCAGCCTCCCGGCGGAGATCGATTATGCCGGAATCCTGGGCCTCTCCCACGAGGTCCGTCAGAAGCTTGCCGCGGCCCGTCCGGCAACGCTCGGCCAGGCGGCGCGGGTGGATGGGGTGACCCCGGCTGCGCTCACCACCTTAATGATTCACGTGAAACAAAAGCGCACGGCTTGAGGCATCATACCCGGTATGGCCCAACATATAGTGTCGGGAGCGCCGCAAGTCATTGATGCGGAATCCTTTTCGGACGCTCTACATGTTTCACGTGAAACAATGGAGCGGCTCGCGGAATACGAGTCCCTCCTCATCAAGTGGCAGAAAAGCATAAATCTCGTCTCCGCCGCCACTTTGCCGGAGCTTTGGCGCCGTCATATGCTCGATTCGGCCCAGATTGCGGGACTGGCGCCGGAGAATGCGGTCCGCTGGGCCGATCTGGGCTCCGGCGGCGGCTTTCCGGGCCTCGTGATCGCCATTCTTTTGCGGGACCGGCCCGGCTTCGGGATGCATCTGGTGGAGAGCGACCAGCGGAAATGCGTCTTCATGCGCGAGGTCGCCCGGGCCACGGGAGCCGCTGCAAAGGTGTATAATGAGAGGATAGAGGCCTTCGCCGCGGAGGCCGGGCCCTTCGATGTGGTCTCGGCCCGGGCCCTGGCGCCGCTCGACCGTCTCCTGGGCTGGGCGGCCCCGCTGTTCGGGCCGGACACGATTGGCCTGTTTTTGAAGGGGCAGGGCGTTCAGGATGAATTGACCGCCGCCCGAAAAAGCTGGATATTCGAGGCTGACATTTACCCCAGTCAGTCGGATCCGGCGGGTTCCGTGCTGAAGCTGAGAGGCCTCCATGGAACAGATCGACAAGACGCTGGTAGCTGACGCGGCCAATACCGCCGCTTCGATCACGACACCGCAAGGTACTACCGGGTCGGACCGGATGGTTGTTCCGTCCACGGAGCGTCCGCGCATCCTCGTTGTCGCGAACCAGAAGGGCGGCGTCGGCAAGACGACGACGGCGATCAATCTTGGTACCGCACTTGCCGCCGTCGGCGAACGCGTCCTGGTTGTCGATCTCGATCCGCAGGGCAATGCCAGCACGGGCCTCGGCATCGGCCGCAACGAGCGCAAGGTGTCTGCCTATGATGTGCTGATCGGCGCGGCGCTGATCGAAGACGCCATCGTGCCGACCAAGGTGCCGGGTCTCGATATTGTTCCGTCCACGATGGATCTGCTCGGCGCCGAACTCGAACTCGCCTCCGTGCCGCGCCGCTCGCATCGTTTGCGCGACGCACTCGCGCGCATGCCGCGCAACGGCAAGCAGCGCGACACGAGCGAAGCCGAACAGCGCATGAGCCTGCGGCCCTACTCCTATCTGCTGATCGACTGCCCGCCCTCGCTCAACCTGCTCACCATCAATGCGATGACGGCGGCTGACGCGATTCTCGTTCCGCTGCAATGCGAGTTCTTCGCGCTGGAAGGGTTGAGCCAGCTGCTGCGCACCGTCGAGCGCGTCAAGACGAGCCTCAATCCGCGCCTCGACATCCAGGGCATCGTGCTGACCATGTTCGACCAGCGCAACAAACTGTCCGACCAGGTCGCGAGCGACGTGCGCACCCATCTCGGCGACAAGGTCTACCGCACGGTGATCCCGCGCAACGTCCGGATCTCGGAAGCACCGTCCTATGGCAAGCCGGCGCTGGTCTACGATCATCGTTGCGCCGGCAGCAAGGCCTATATGAAGCTCGCCGCGGAGATGATCCAGCGCGAGCGGGCGATCAGGAAGAGCGCGGCCTGACGAAATGTTCCGGAGGCGGTTTGAGTTGTCTTAACAAAGCCTCCTAACGAATTGAAACCATTTGATTATGGGTCATACAAGGTAGTGTTCTGGTAAGGTGGATTGCGGGCAAGTCCCGGGTTTCCGGGATTATGGCAAGGTCATACCGGCCATACCGGCGGGAGCCGGCAGACAGGCGATCCAGCCCGTGTTCAGGGCGCTGAGTGCCGGGACGTCGAGTGTTCCGGAAGTCGAGAGTTCAGGGCGTAGAGGGTTCTATGAAAGGCATTGGAAGGGAAGCGATGGCAATGGCAGAGGAAACCCCGAGCCGTCTTGGACGCGGTCTGGCGGCACTGATCGGAGAGGACACGGCTTTCGCGCTGGGCGACAAGGAAGCGCCGGCGCCCAAGGGCGTACGCGAGGTGCCGATCGAGTATCTGCGCGCGAACCCGTTCCAGCCGCGCCACACGTTCCGGCCGGAAGACCTGGAGGACCTCGCGAACTCGATCCGCGAGAAAGGCATCCTTCAGCCGATCGTCGTGCGGCCCGTTGCCGGTGCGGCAAACTCGTTCGAGATCGTCGCCGGCGAACGTCGCTGGCGCGCGGCACAGGCGGCGCAGCTTCATCAGGTGCCGGTGATCGTGAAGGAGCTGAGCGATGCCGAGTCGCTCGAAATCGCGATCATCGAAAACGTGCAGCGCGCGGATCTCAACGCCGTTGAAGAAGCGGCGGGCTATGAGCGGCTGATGCAGCAGTTCGAATACACGCAGGACAAGCTCTCCAAGCTCATCGGCAAGAGCCGCTCCCATGTCGCGAACACGCTGCGGCTGTTGTCGCTGCCGGACGGCGTGCGTGGGTTGATCGAAGAGGGCAAGCTTACCGCCGGCCAGGCCCGCCCGCTGATCGGCCATGACGATGCCGAGAAGTTCGCCCGCGAAATCGTCGCCAGGGGGCTCTCGGCCCGCGAGGCCGAAGCGCTCACCCGCAAGCCCGATCCGGCGGCCGCCTCGACCAAGCCGAAGTCGCTGCCGAAAGCGGAAAAGGACGCCGACACGCTGGCGCTCGAAAAGAACATCTCCGACCAGCTCGGCCTCAAGGTCGAGATCGCCTATTCGGGCGACAAGGGCGGCGAGGTCCGCATCGCCTACAAGACGCTCGAGCAGCTCGACGAGATCTGCCGCCGCCTCGCCGGCCGCACCGCCCAGAAGATGCATTGAGGAAATTTTCCGGGTACGGATGATCCTGCCCTCTCCCCTCGGGGAGTGTATGGACTTGGGAGATGGGTAACACCTGTTCGGAGACATGGGTGACACAATTGACCATGGATTGTTCGGCAAGGGAGCTGTGCGATGCCGTGGTCGGAGGTGTCAGTCGTGGAACTGCGCAAGGAGTTTGTAATGCT
>JAVJVX010000002.1 GCA_040220875.1 Alphaproteobacteria bacterium
GCCGCAACAACCCGTGTGCGGAGGTCCATCGATAGAGCTTTGCTCATCATGGCTGGCCTCCTTCACCAGCCATGATCTTGAATCACAAGTTCGCCAGCCTGGGAATCCCCAACGATTCAGATTCGGCGCAAAACGCTCTAGATGACAGTGTCGGCAACGCCACGCTGATCGGGACCAATGGTGTCGACTCCCTCACCGGAGGCCTGGGAAACGACGTGATCGTCGGCGGCGGCGGGGACGATATACACCTGTCCGGCGGTGCCGGAAACGACAGTATATACGGGAACCCGGGATCGGACGTTCTGGACGGTGGCGACGGCGACGACCTGCTTTTCGGCGGTGCCGGAGACGACAGCATGGAGGGCGGGATCGGTGACGACATCGTTAAATTCATGGGTGGCACAGACACGGCACAAGGCGGAGCCGGCGCCGATACCTTCGCGATGATCTATGGCGGCGGATACGGTAACCATCGCACCATGGATTATTCGGCCACGGCTGGCGACCGGATTCATATCGAGAACGGTGTCAACTCGATATCACTCACCTCCGATGGCGCGAACGCCCATCTTTGGGAAAGCGTCTCGAACAATCTGATACTGACATTGGAAGGCGTCGGCAGCACGAACGATGTGATCATCGGGAATTTCGGGATCTGAAGTCCCGGACCGCGCATCCGGAATATAGGACGTGCTATCGGAACGCCGGTAGCGTGCAGCCCGGTCGCCGATCAGTTCGAATAAAGCACTCCAAATAGATTAGATCACGGAAATCCGATGCCGTACAATTTTAGCGAGTCTCATTTTTCCATCTCGGCTCATTGTATGCCAGTGCGATCATTTTTCTAGTACGATTGACCGCGGGTTTTCCTTCTTTCATTTCGCCAATGGCATTCGCCTGCGCGGACATTGGGACGCCGGGTTTTCTATTCTTCTTGATGCCTTCAACCAGACGGCTCATTGTCTCGCAGATGGCGGTGTTGTCGACCTTGTTTCCACCGGAGTCGACGACAATGAGCCCCGCTCTCGGCGCGGCCATTACCAATGTTGGCCAATTCGCCGCGTGAACGTCGTTCGATCAAACATGAATCAAACGGAACCGACAAGGGACGCAGGGGAACGGGTATGACAAAAGGGCTATTATCTTCCATCGTCTGCTAAAAAAATGGTCAAAATCTGTCAATATGGTCACAAATCATTCTTAAAGTGTCCGCATCAACGGTATCTAGATCTACGTTCTCACAAAAAATGGACCGATGCTGTTCTTGACGGACGTATTTGCTCTAAATTACACTATTTTTCTAAGGTCATAGAATATCTATGTTTCCCGTATTTTACACGACACGCATGCTGGCGTGATGCGAAATGGCGTTTGATCATTTGAAAAATCCGCCGGAGAGTTTCGAAACCATTAACAATTCCAGCAATATTTTTGATTTATTCACTGTTCGTCTGATCGGCAAAGGTTGGCCATGAATTCTCCTCACAGCTACTTTTGCAAGGCCATTCATGTTCCTGAGAGCAAAAGTTACAAGGAAAACATTTACGATCGTCCAAAATTGCAAAAGTGAATTAACCACATAGAATCCGAAATCAACAATGCGCTCATGATACTCATATATTAGGAAGAAGAACGAAAATATAGCCACGCAAAGCGGAACTATCGATATAACAACTGACGTTGCAAATGTCATTGGCGGAGACTCTCGGCCAGAAGCCTCTTTTGTTAGTTTAAATTGACTATATCCCGGAGCGAACATTGATGGTTCTACAAATGTCACCATAAACTGCACCGCTCTATTCGCCATAAAAAAGTATTGACTTGCAAGTATTACATATATACCTACAAGAGATGTATAAGATAGAAGAAAGTAAGGAGCTTTTGGATCTTTCGCGACCACCATATCGAGAGTTTGGTAAATCAAAAAACTGAAAGCAGCCAAAAATCCAATCACAATATTAAAAATTTTGCCCGACCAAAATCTATGCTCTTCACTTACCTCTTCGTAAACTTTTTGAATCTCACTGTCATATTTCTCTAATTCCAATTTGTTATTTAACGGCCAGTAATGTTCTGAAATAAGATCCAAAAAAATCTTTGCGTTTATTAAATGCGCACAAACATGAGGGGCCTCTGCAAGCGTGACGAAATCCCCCACACCCATTCTTGGGCGAAAAAACTTCGCTGAATGCCTATAGGAAGCCACTAAATCTTCTTGTGAATGGAGAACAACAAAATTTTGGTCAAAATTCTGACTCTCTCTTATCTTTTTAGCTTTCTCCTGGATCTGACATATTGACGCGATAGGAATGCTATGTGAAAGCTGTAACTGAGACTTACTAGTATTAATCAACCAGAACGTGGCGCGCCGCGGTATCCTCATCCGAGGAAAAAGCCCCGCCACCTTCAGCGCGACAACCGCCAGCAAAGATAATCCAAGAAAAGGAGAAATCGCAACATGCTTATCGACACCTAACCGATCCGATAAAGAAATGATAGCCAAAGATGAAATAGATGTTGTAATGTAAATTATTTCTTTGTCAGAACTTTTTTTTATATTTATTACCATTTTTTCTAACTCTACCAGAAACTTATCAATATCAAAATCGTCTAGTTCACTACAGGAATGGTGATAGGGCAGAACTAAATTGTGACATTCGATACCGTTCGCTTCAAATTCTCGTTGGAGATTCAACATTTCATCAGGTGTATTCGCAAATCCGTGCATCAACAAAATCTGACAATCTCGCAATTGCTGGATTTTGCCCGCCCCTTCTGACTCCATTTTGGTGCACCCCACATTGGCAGCCGCTTCAGTGTCTAAATAGACCGCGCGCTCAGTTGGTTGATCCCTAACGTACGGGACAACGGGAAGCGCTTCGTGTCAGCGATCAACCCACCTGATTCCGGTATTTCTACAATGCCGATGAACGCCGGAGAGCATGAACATTGATTAGACCACCCACAGCCTCCGATATCATAACATACCTCATTCGTTGCCTCACCCGGTTGCAATTATGTGCTTAGCCTTCTGGCATAGGGTCGTTTTCCGGAACACCGACCATCTGGCCCGAGATGACCGCCAATCTGCCCAGGTTCTCTTCTATAAATAGTTTCTTAAACTATACTTATAAACCGTATACTCTTGATGAGTTTCTGGAAAGATTGTCGTCATACTCGTGGGATATGCTCGCGACTCGACTCAGTGTACAGAGTGGGTATTCACCTGACAGTGCCGCATCTGTAGGCGGCCTCAGGCGGCTCCCGGTTGGATGGACTTCGGCTCTTGCGCCTCCTTCTGCAGTTCAGGTCTCTTGATGCCGGCCGTCAAGACCTGCAGCGGGGTTCGTCTCCGCCCCTGGTTCGAACGGCGCGCAGCCGGCCTCCGCGAGGTCGCTCGATTCTGGCGACATTGAAGCTCCTGGGATCTTGCTGCGCAATCCCCGTGTCTCACCGCAATACCACACAGTGTTTTATTTGTGTGGTATTCCTCGCTCATGCCCATTGCTCGCCATTCGCAGACAGCCCAGGTGGCCTATCACGACCTGCTGTCGCTCCTGCTCGACGATGCGGTGTCGGACATGCGCGGCAGCCCGACGCCGCGCAGCCAGGGCGGGCGAACGTACTGGTACGACCGTTACCGTGTCGGCACGACGATCCGCGAACGCTATCTGGGCGAGGATTCGACCTCGCTGCGACAGCGCATCGAAAAGCACGAGCAGCTTCGCCAGGACGACCGGCAACGGCGACGCGAGAGGGCACGCCTCGTTGGGCTGTTGCGGAGCGAACGCTTCCTTGGATTGGATGGCAAGGCCGGCAGTCTGACGACGGCATTTGCAAGGGCAGGCGTGTTTCGCCTGGGCGGCACCCTGGTCGGCACCACTGCCTTCCGGCTCTATGAGGGCGAACTGGGGCTGCGCCTGGCGATGGACCAGACGGCGACGGCAAGGGACATAGATATTGCCAGCTTCGAGAAACTGTCCCTGGCGCTGGACGACGCAGGCAGCCCGCCATGGGCAGACGTCTTCCACGACCTCGCTTTCACCCCGATGCCCACCATGGAACCCGGCCGGACCTGGCGCTGGCGACAGGGCAGCGGCGAGACATTTGTAGAATTCCTGACGCCGTCCTTCGACGAGCAGGAGGCTGTCCGCGACCTGCCGGCGCTGGGGGTCGGTGCCCAGTCATTGCACCACCTGAACTACCTGATTGCCGACCCGCTCGATGCGGCGGCCATCTACCGCGAGGGTGTGCTCGTCCGCGTTCCCCGACCGGAACGCTTCGCCATCCACAAGCTGATCGTGGCGGATCGGCGGCGCGAGGGGCCCGACAGCCCCAAGTCGCAAAAGGACCTCCTGCAGGCCCAGATCCTGATCGCCATGCTGTCGGTCGACCGGCCCATGGACCTCGCCGAGGCCTATGAGGATGCCCGCGGCCGCGGGCCGCACTGGCGCAAACGCCTGGACCGCAGCCTGGCCCGCGCGCCGGCAGCGGCGCGGGAGCTGGAAACTGCGGGTGCATATGACTGACTCTCCCGGATCGTTTCAGCCGAACGAGCGGCTGCCCGCCGTCACCGCACCTGCCGGCCGGACGGCCCGCAGGGAAAGCCCGCCGCCATCGCCTGGTGCAGGGAGAGGATCTCCGACTGGTGGAGCAGCCCCGGATGGGCCGCCGCCCAATCCAGGAAGACCTCGCGCACCACCTCCACGGTGACGTCCAGCGGCGCGCAGAACGGCGGCGCGGCGCCGCCCTGCCCGGCATAGAACCGCGCCGTCAGGAAGAAGCCGCGCAGTTCGCCCAGGCAGGCGCGCTCCAGCGCGAAGGCCATTGCCGGGTCGGGGTCGGCCGCGCCGCCGCACCAGGCGGCCAGGGTCTTGGTGTTCATGAAGACGCGGTCCTGCGCCGCCGCCGCGCCGGACCAGAGCAGGGCTGTCGCCGCCAGGGCAGAGGCCAGCCGCTTCATCCCGGCCGGCCGCCCGCCCTCAGTCCGCCACCAGGGCGAAGCGGTCCATCACCCCGCCATCGACCAGGCCGGCATGCAGGGCCAGCAGGACAAGCTGTGCGTCCGGGCTGTCGCCGCTGGCGATCGCCGCCTCCAGGCGGCGCTCCGCGCCTTCGGCGAGTTCCGCGCCCTGGACCAGCTCCACGAAGGCCTCCGCCCCCGTCAGGCAATCGGCGAGCAGCACGGCGTGTGCGGCACAGGCGGCGCGGTCGACCCCGCCGGCCTGCTTCATCAGCCGCACCATGGTCATCTTCACCGCCTCCGGCACCAGCGCGGGATGCAGGCCGGCGGCGCGCAGTTCCTCGTCGAGCAGGCGCAGCTCGCGCGCCCGGCCGAGCTGGCGGAACAGGCCGAACATGGTGGCTCTCTCCTGTGTGCGCGCGCCGGTCAGGCCGCCGCCGGATCGCCGCCCAGGCGGCGCGAGATCTCGTCCAGCCTGCGCAGGACCTGCAGCACCACGGTGTAGAAGACGTCGTACAGGAAGAACAGGTTCAGGATCGGCACCAGGCTGAGGATCACCCAGAGGATCCGCGGCTGCCCCACCGCCCGGGCGAGGAACCAGTTGCCGATCGCGAAGGGCAGGAAAGCCAGCAGGTAGGGCAGCAGCTGCACGTAGGACATATGGTCGGAAGCCATGGCGTCTCTCCCCGGTGGACGGATCGCTACCGAACCACAGGCACGGTGCCCGGCCAAGGGTCAGCCGGGTCCGACATGCGCACTCTGCTCTATCGGATCACGCAGGCCCTTGCGGGTCCCGACGGCCGATAGGCCGGCACCTCTCAGGTCTCGTGGGTTGCCAGACGGTCCAGGAGGGAGTCGAGGTCCCGTTCGTCGACTTCGACGAAATCGCCGCGGGTAAGGGCGTCGGTGCCGGCCTTCACCTGGCCGCGCAGGCGTTCAAGCTGCAGTTCCTCTGTCGCGAGGCGATGCTGCAGGCCGCGCAGGGCGTCCCGCACAGCCTCGCTGGCATTCTGGTACCTGCCGACGCGGACAACCTGCTCCACGAAGGCATCCTGCTCGGCAGTGAGATTGACGTCTCGGGTCGGCATTGCTGGCATCCACTCCCGGCCGGAAGGATATCCGAACTGGCAATCCTTGCCAGTTCCGCCCATCACGCCGGCTGGCGCAGCTCCCCCACGATGGCCGCCGCCATCGGGTGCAGCGCCGCCTGTTGCGCTGCCGCCATGGCGGTGAACTGCGCGCGCATGCGCGGGTCCCAGAACTTGCGCAGATGGTCGAGCAGGCCGGCGCGGGCCTCGTCGGCCGGATAGCCCTCGAAATTGGCGGCGATCTGGTTGGCCATGCGGATCAGGTCCTCATCGCGCATCGGGCGCTCCCTCATCGGGGTCGAAAGCCACCAGGGTGCCCTGCGGGCCGCGCGCGACCAGGGTCAGGCCGGCGCGGGCCGCCACCTCCAGCGCCAGCCCGGTGGGGGCGGAGACGGTGGCCAGCAGCGGCACACGGACCCGGGCGGCCTTCTGCACCAGTTCGAAGGAGCAGCGGCTGGTCATCGCGACGAAACCGGCGGCCGGGTCGAGGCCGCCGCGCAGCAGGGCGCCGAGCAGCTTGTCCAGCGCGTTGTGGCGGCCGACATCCTCGCGCACCAGGCGGATCGCGCCGTCAGGCGCACAGAACGCCGCGCCATGCACGCTGCGGGTGGCGCGGTTCAGCGGCTGCGCAGCCTCCAGCGCGGCGAAGGCCCTGGCGACGGCCGCCAGGTCCGGCAGTGCCGGCGGCGCCGCCCCGGCCTGCGGCGCGGCGAGCTGCGACAGCCGTTCCAGGCCGCAGAGGCCGCAGCCGGTGCGGCCCTCCAGGCTGCGCGCCGGCAGGGCGGCGAGGGCCGCGGGGTCGACCTGCAGGTCCAGCGCGATGCCGCGGTCGCGCGCCACCATGGCGATGCCCTGGATCGCCCTGGGGTCGGCCAGCAGGCCCTCGGTGACGGCGATGCCGGTGGCGAAATCCTCCAGGTCGGCGGGGGTCGCCATCATCACCGTCCAGGGCCGGCCGTTCAGGCCGATCTCCACCGGCACTTCCGCGGCAATGCCCCAGAACGCGTCGATCCCTGTGTCGGGGCCGGTGCCGGCGCCTGCGCTGCCGTCGGCCTGCAGGTAGCGCACCCGGCGCTGCCGCGAGGCG
>JAVJVX010000003.1:300000-472513 GCA_040220875.1 Alphaproteobacteria bacterium
GCGCCTTTCCCCGCCGTCCCATCGCCACCGATCTCGTCAATCCTGATTTCAAGGCGCTGGCCGAAAGTCTCGGCGCCTTCGGCGTGCGTGTCGAGCGGACAGGGGATTTCGGCCCCGCCTTCAGGGCCGCGCGGAAAAGCGGCAAGGCAGCGCTGATCGAAATCGTCACCGATCCCGATATCCTGACGCCAAACTTCACCATCTCCGGCCTTCAGGCCGCGTCGGATTGATCATGTCCCGATCCGAAGTTGTGCCGGCGCCCCACAGCAGGGCGGTTCTGATCGCGCTTTTCGTCGCGATGATCCTGATCTGGGGCATGAACTGGCCGATCATGAAGATCGGGCTTCAGTCCATCACCCCGCTCTGGTTCGCCGGCCTTCGCTTCGGGCTGGGGGCGCTCAGCATCCTGGTGCTGCTTCTGGTCACGCGCCGGCTGGTCTGGCCGACCCGGCGTGACCTGGCGGTGGTCGCGAGTGTCGGCCTGTTTCAACTGGCGGGCTATGTGGGGCTGGTCAATCTCGGGCTTGATCTCGTGGGCGCGGCTCGCGCCGCCGTACTGGCCTATACGACACCGCTCTGGGTCGCGCCGGGGGCGCTCCTCTTTCTCGGCGAAAAGCTCGACCGGTGGGCCCTCGCGGGACTTGCCCTGGGGCTTCTGGGCCTGGCCACGCTGTTCAACCCTCTCGGCTTCGACTGGACGGATGAGAGGTTCGCGCTTGGTAACGGTTTGATCCTTGTCGGGGCGTTCTCCTGGGCGCTGGCGATCCTGCATGTGCGCGGTCATCGCTGGGACAGTTCACCCCTCCAGATGATGTTCTGGCAGATGGTGTTGGCCAGTCTCGTACTGATCCCGCTCGCCCGCGGGCTGGAAGGGGAGATGGCGCTGGCCATCGATTGGTCGGCCGAACTGGTGGTGATCCTCCTCTATAACGGCCCCGTTGCGACCGCATTCTGCTTCTGGGTTGCGGTCACCGTGACGCGGGCGCTGCCGGCGGTGACCTCCTCGCTGGTCTTCATGGGCGTGCCGGCGGTGGGCATGCTGGGATCGGCCCTGTTGCTGGGCGAGACCCTGGCCCCCTCGCTGCTCGCCGGCTTTGCCCTGATCGTCGCCGGAATCCTTTTCGTCACCCGCCGGACAGGTTCCCGGCCGTCTGCCACGACCGTCCCGCGCCAGAGCTGACGGGCGGCTGACGCGCGCCGGCGGGCGGCGGGCGGGCGGTGCAGATTCCGGCTTGACTCCGGTCGGCGTGCTGACTAGAACAAAACCAGAACATTTGACGGGACACTCGAACAGGCCGGCCCCCGTCGCCCGCCGTCGAAACCGATCCCCCGGACAGCCGGTTCCCCTCCCGGCTCTGTCCCCCAACGACGCCCCGGCTCCCCCAGCCGGGGCGTCACTGTCCCGGCCAAACGGCCTGGAAGGATCGGCGGCAGCGGCGGGGGCCGGCTCCCCCGAAACCTCGCTTGAACGGGCAGATGCATGGCGGCCTCGCTTCCCCCGGATACATCCCTTGCCGAAGCGCCGTCTTCTTCTTCCCGCCGCGCTGCCGTGCTGGCGGAATTGCGTGCCCGGATCGCCGCGATTGACGGCACGGCGCCCCTGGCGGCGGGAGAGGGGGGGATACCAGCCATCCTGCCGTTCGGCGACGAGCGGCTCAATGCCGCCTTGCCCTGGGGTGGGCTGCCGCTGGGTGCCTTGCACGATATCCGGGGAAGCGCGCGGGACGGCGCCGCCGCCGGATTCCTGACCGTAATTCTGGCCAATCTGTTGCGCCATCCGGCGCCGCGGGTAAGGCCCGGAGGTGAAGGGAGCGGGCGACACATTCTCTGGTGTCTCGACCGGGCGCGTCCCTACGGTCCCGGTCTCAGGGCGTTCGGGCTTGACCCGGCGGCACTGATCCTGGTGCGCGGGCGCAACCGGACGGAAACTCTCTGGGCGATGGAGGAAGGACTGCGCGCGGGCGGTCTGGCTGCCGTGGTGGGAGAGCTTGATCGCCTCGATCTCACCGCCAGCCGCCGGCTGCAACTGGCGGCGGAGGCGGGGGGCGTGCCGGGTTTCCTGCTGCGCACTCCGCAGCGGGAGTTCCGCAAACACCCGGGCAGAAACCGGCAAAAGCACGAAGAGATACCGGCGCGCGCCACTTCGCCCACCGCCGCCGTCACGGCCTGGCGGATCGCGCCCGCCCCCAGCGGGGATGACGTGCCACTGTCGGGCCTGCCCGGCCATGTGCGCTGGCGGGTCGATCTCACGCGCTGCCGGGGCGGCGTGCCCGGCAGCTGGACGGTTCAATGGTCATGCCGGAGCATCGAAAATGAGACGGATTCTTTCGCTGTGGTTCCCCCGCTTGGCGATCGACCGCTTCAATTGCCGCGAACACCGGAAGGCACAGGCGGCGCCCGGCCCGAGGGAGACGCATTGCCTGCCTCGGGCCGGTTCTCCCGGGCCGGGTAAGCCGCGCAGACCACCGCTGGTTCTGGTTGCGGAAGACGGCGGCCAGGTTCTGCTGCGCGCCGTCGATGACAGCGGCTTCGGGGCGGGGCTGCGTCCGGGCATGGCGCTAAGCGCCGCCCGCGCGCTTGTCCCCGGTCTCCGGGTGCATCCGGCCGATCCGGCAGGCGATCTCGATCTGCTGGCGCGCTTTGCCGATGGTTGCGGACGGTATTCGCCCTGGGTCTCGCTGGAGGGCGAGGGGGAAGGGAAAACAGCGGCGGGAGGAAGCGAGGATGCGGCCGGATATCTCGCGCCTTATCTTGCGCCTTATCTGACACCGGGAATCTGGCTCGATATCACGGGTGTGGCCGGCCTGTTCGGCGGCGAGGAGGCGCTCGGCCTCGAGATCATTCGCCGTTTCGGCGTGGCCGGCTTCGCCTGTCGCGCGGCCATTGCCGATTCTGCCGGGGCCGCCTGGGCGATATCGCGATTCGGTGCGGAAGAAATCGCAATCATCCCCCCCGGCGGTGTTCGACGCGCCCTGGCACCGTTGCCCGTGCGGGCGCTCCGCCTGCCGCCAGCGATCGCCGACGGGCTCGCCCGGATGGGATTGCGCCGCATCGGGGAGCTGTATTCCATTGCCCGCGCGCCCCTCGCCAACCGTTTCGGCCCTCTTCTCAATATGCGGATCGATCAGGCTCTCGCCCGTCGGGACGAGTCCATCACGCCGCGCCGGCCCGTCGCCCCCTTTCGCAGTCGCCTTGCCTTTGCCGAGCCGATCGCGATGGCGTCGGATATCGCGGGAGCAACGGCGCAACTCGTGGCGGATCTCGTCCGACGTCTCGGGCAGGAAGGGCGCGGATTGCGCCAGGTGGATTTGGCCTTTTACCGTGTCGACAACAAGGCGCAGCACATCACTGTCGGCACCGGACGGGCCAGCCGTGACGGGGCGCATCTGCTGGATCTGCTGCGCATGCATCTGGAGCGCGTGACGCCCGGCTTCGGGATCGAGGTGATGGTTCTGTCCGCCGTCGAAACGGAAAAGCTGGCACCGGCGCAGCTCGATTTCGGGACAAGAAACAGCCCGCGTCCGGATCGCCCCGGGACGGGCGAATGCGACGCTCTGGTGGACCGGCTGGCCAACCGGCTCGGGCGCAACCGGGTGGCGGCGCTGAGGGAGCGGGAAAGCCATATTCCCGAGCGGGCGGAAATCGCTATCCCCGCCCATGGCTCCATGTCCAGGACCGCGAAAAAAAGCGGTGTGCCGCCCGGCGGGGCGGGGCAGCCGCGTCCCCTGCGCCTTTTCGCCCGCCCCGAAGCCATCGAGGCGGTGGCCCCCATCCCCGACGGCCCGCCCGCCCTGATCCGGTGGCGCGGCACCACGCACCGCATTCGCGCGGCCGAGGGGCCGGAACGCATCGCTCCCGAGTGGTGGCGGGCGGACGGCGCGGACACGGCGGCGCTGCGAGATTATTACCGGGTCGAGGACACGGCCGGCCGGCGCTTCTGGGTCTATCGCAACGGCGTGTATGGTGACGATTGCGCCGCGCATCCCGGGGGCGGACCGCGCTGGTATCTCCACGGCGTCTTTGGCTAGCCATGGCGTGCGTCCAGCCCGAGCCACCCGATGCGCTTCCTTTCGAGCCCGCTTATGCCGAGCTCGAAGTGACGAGCAATTTCACCTTCCTCAACTCGGGTTCTCACCCGGAAGAGCTGGTGGCCCGTGCTGCCCGGCTGGGTTACCGGGCGGTGGCGATGGCCGATCACAATACCCTGGCCGGAATCGTGCGCGCCCATATTGCAGCGAAGCAGGCGAACATCCGCCTCCTCGTCGGCTGCCGGCTGGTTTTTCGCGACGGGCCTGACACGCTGTGCTTCCCGCAGGACCGCCAAGCCTATGGGCGATTGTGCCGCCTGCTGACACTGGGCCGCCGGCGCGCGCCCAAGGGGGAATGCTGGCTTGATCTTGCCGACCTGCGGGCCCGCGCGGCGGAATGGGGCCAGGGGCAGATCTTCGTCGTCATCCCGCCCGATCTGCCGGCGGCACAACTGTCGGACGGCGCGGCGGGCGAGGTGTTTCGCAAAACCCTGTCACATCTCGCCGCGCGGTTCCCGGGCAACTGCTATCTTGCCGCCCATTGCCTGTACCGGGGCGATGACCGGCGCCGCCTGGCTGCGCTGAACGCGCTGGCCGCCCGGACCGGGGCGGCGTTGGTGGCCGTGAATGATGTGCGGTTGCACGATCCCGCGCGCCGTCGCCTGCTTGATGTCGTGAGCTGCATTCGCGATCGCGTCACTATCGATCGGGCCGGCCTTCGCCTCGGAGCCCATGCCGAGCGTCATCTGAAGCCGCCTGCTGAAATGGCCCGGCTCTTCGCCGAATTTCCCGACGCGATCCGCCGCACGATGGAAATCGCCGATCGGCTGGATTTCTCCCTCGACGGGTTGCGTTACGACTACCCCGTCGATCCCGTTCCCGCCGGACGCACTCCCCAGGAGGAGCTTGTCCACCTGGTCGGGAAGGGCACGGCCGAGCGGTATCCTGAATGCGTGCCGGAAAAAGTGGAACGCCAGATCAGCCACGAACTGGCGCTCATCGAAGAGCTTGGCTACGCGCCCTATTTTCTGACGGTGCATGATATCGTCCGTTTTGCCCGGGACCGGGGAATTCTCTGTCA
The DNA here is from genome assembly GCA_040220875.1 of Alphaproteobacteria bacterium. Classification (NCBI taxonomy): domain Bacteria; kingdom Pseudomonadati; phylum Pseudomonadota; class Alphaproteobacteria; species Alphaproteobacteria bacterium. The sequence goes on from JAVJVX010000003.1 coordinate 305,110, forward strand.
GGGACGCGGCTCGGCCGCCAATTCGGCCGTGTGCTTCTGTCTTGGCATCACGTCGGTGGATCCGAACCGGATCGATCTGCTGTTCGAGCGCTTCGTCAGCACGGAGCGCAACGAGCCACCCGACATCGACGTCGATTTCGAGCACGAGCGCCGGGAAGAGGTGATCCAGTACATCTATGCGAAATACGGCCGCGACCGTGCCGCGCTGGCGGCGACGGTCATCACCTATCGCACGCGCAGCGCGCTTCGCGACGTCGGCCGCGCGCTGGGACTGTCCCTCGACGTGGTGGGCGCGCTCGCGGGCACGGTCTGGGGGACGAGTTCGCGGGGGCTCGACACCGCACGCATCCGCGATCTCGGCCTCGATCCAGAAGACCCGCGCCTTGCCCTGACCCTCGAATTATCGCGCGAGCTGATCGGCTTCCCCCGCCACCTGTCCCAGCACGTGGGCGGGTTTGTAATCGCCAGTGGCGCGCTCGCCGACATGGTGCCGGTGGAAAATGCGAGGATGGCGGATCGCACGCTGATCCAGTGGGACAAGGACGATCTGGACGCGCTGGGCATGCTGAAGATCGACGTGCTCGGGCTCGGCATGTTGAGCTGCATCCGCCGGGCCTTCGGGCTGCTGCGCTGGCATGGCGGGCTCGACCACGACCTCGCGACGGTGCCGGCGGAGGATCCGGCCGTCTACGAAATGCTGAGCCGGGGTGATTCGCTGGGCGTGTTCCAGGTGGAAAGCCGCGCCCAGATGACCATGTTGCCGCGTCTGAAGCCACGCAACTTCTACGACCTCGTCATCGAGGTGGCGATCGTCCGCCCCGGTCCTATCCAGGGCGACATGGTCCATCCCTATCTGCGCCGGCGCCATGGCGAGGAAAGCGTCACCTACCCGTCGGAGGAATTGCGGCGCGTCCTCGGGAAAACACTGGGCGTGCCGCTCTTTCAGGAGCAGGCGATGAAGATTGCCATTGTCGCCGCCGGCTTTACGCCGGCCGAGGCCGACAGGTTGCGGCGCGCCATGGCGACCTTCAAGCGTACGGGTCAGGTGGCCGGTTTTCGGGACAAGATGATCAGGGGCATGATCGCACGTGGTTACGAGCGGGATTTTGCCGAACGCTGCTTCAACCAGATCGAGGGATTCGGTGAATACGGTTTCCCCGAAAGCCATGCCGCCAGCTTCGCACTTCTGGTCTATGTCTCGGCCTGGCTCAAATGCCACCATCCGGCCCATTTTGCCTGCGCGCTATTGAACAGCCAGCCTATGGGGTTCTATGCCCCGGCCCAGATCGTGCGCGATGCGCGCAGCCATGGAGTCGAAATCCGCCCGGTCGATGTCAATCATTCCGAATGGGATTGCACGCTTGAATGGATCGGCCCGGCGCCCTGGGACGCGGCCCTGAGGTTGGGTTTTCGCCAGGTCAGGGGCATGCACGAAGAGGAAGCGCGGGCTCTGGTTGCCGCCCGGGCAGCCAGACCCGAAGGACGGTTCCGGTCCATTCGCGAGATATGGTCCCGGGCCGGGACCCGTCCGGCCACGCTGGCCCGCCTGGCCGAGGCCGATACCATGGCCTCGCTGGAGATGGACCGGCGCCAGGCCCTCTGGGCGGTCCGGGGGCTCGGTCCCCGGCCGCTCCCCCTGTTTCGGGCGGCGGAGGCACGGGGCGCGGCAGAAGCCGGGGACGGGGCCGGATCGTCCGAGCCCGCCGTCACGTTGCCTGCTCTCACTCAGGGGGAAAATGTGGTCAGCGATTATCGCAGCCTGGGCCTGTCGCTTCGCCCGCATCCCGTGGCGCTGCTGCGCGCGCGCATGCCGGGCGGAACGATCCCGGCCGCGCGGCTGGCCGATGTGCCGAACAACAGCCGTGTCGAGGTGGCGGGGCTGGTTTTCGTGCGTCAGCGACCGGGCACGGCGAAGGGTGTGATCTTCATGACCATCGAGGATGAAACCGGCGTCGCCAATCTCATTGTCTGGCCCGGAACAATGGAAAAGTTTCGCCGCGTGGTGATCGGTGCCGCCATGGTGCGGGCAGTGGGCCGGGTGCAGCGCGAGGGGCTGGTCATTCATGTGATCGTCGAGCGTCTCGAGGACATGACGCCGCTTCTCGCGACCGTGTCGCGTATGGGGGCAGCGAAGGCGGACGACATGACGGATGAAGCCATCCGGCTTCGCTCCCATGATTTTTACTGAGCGGCCGTTTCCAGCAATTGCCGATACAGGCCGGCTGTCTGTTCACCTACGACATCGTCACTGAATTCGCGCGTTACGAGTCGCCGGGCATTGTCGCCGAGCCGCCGGCGGCGCGAAGGATCGCTCGCAAGTTCGCGAATGGCGTCAGCCAGGGCCGGCGCGTCGCCCGCGGGAACCAGCAGACCGGTCTCGTCCGGCCGGACGATCTCGCGGCAGCCCGGCACATCGGTGGCGATAAGGGGGAGGGCCATGGCCGCCGCCTCGAGCAACGTCTTGGGCAGGCCTTCGCGGTACGAGGGCAGGACCGCTATATCGGCTTCCGCCAGAACGCGGTCCATGTCATCGCGACTGCCAAGATAGCGAAACGTCCCCGACCCGGCCCAGTGGCGCAGTTCCGCCTCGGTGACGCTCGCGGGATTGGCCGGATCCGGTTCGCCGACGAAGACCATTTCGACCGCCGGTTGCAGGCCGTCTCGGGCCAGGATTTCGGCCGCCCGGATGAATTCCAAAACTCCCTTGTCGCGCAGCGCCCGCGCCACCATCACCACGCGAACGGGTTTCAATGCGTCGTCCTCATTGGCAGCGCGTTTCTCGGGGGCAACGCGTTTCTCGGGACGGAAAAAATCCGTATCAACGCCCGAGCCCCGGATCAGCGTGGCGCGCCGCGGATCGACCAGACCGAGCCGTTCCAGGAGCGTCAGGTCGTCCCGGTTCTGCAGGATGACCCGCGTCCCGCGTCGGCGAAGCGCCCAGCGGAGCGCCGGTTTCAGCAGGGCGCCGAGCACCCGCGCATTCAGGCTGGGCGACGTGAAAACATATCCCAGCCCCGTGAGCGCGTTGACGACATGAGGCACACGCGTTGCCGCAGCGGCGACGGAGCCATACAGCACCGGCTTGAGGGCCACGTGATGCACGATGGTCGGGCGCAGCAGGCGATAGAGTCTTGCAAGGTCGCGAATCGCCCGCGCCTCGCCCCAGGGCGTGCGGCCCCGGCGGGCGAGGCGCAGGGGGGCGAAGTGGAACCCCGCACGCTCGATCTCCTCGCCACGACCCGAATCGCGCGCCACCACGATCACGTCAAACCCGGCCTCGCGCGCTGCGCGCGCCATGGGCAGGCGGTGTGAGAGAAAATACCAGTCCTCCGTCACGACATAGAGAAGCCGAGGCCGGGCTGATCCGCCTCCCGGCGCGTGGGCGGGGCCCCGCGCCACGCCACGCCGCGTCCCGCTCACAGTGCAGTCCCTTCGGGCCCTTCGGCCTTTTCCTTCTCGTGCCAGGCCTGAAACATGAGGAGACCCCAGATCCCCTGCTCCGCGGCCGGATCGCCAGCCAGAAGTCCGGCCCAGGCCTCGCGCACCGTATCGGGAAAAAAGAATCCCTCCTCGGCCAGCCTGTCCGTTGCCAGCAGTTCTTCCGCCCAGTCGCGCAGCGGGCCACGCAGCCACGCGCCGAGCGGTACGGCGAAGCCCGATTTCGGCTGGTCGAGAAGATTGGCTGGTAGGTAATTTTCCGCCACGCGGCGCAACAGGTACTTGCTGTGATCGCGTCTATGGCGGATCGCGCGGGGCAGGGACCAGATAAATTCGACCAGCCGGTGATCAAGAAGCGGCACGCGCACCTCGAGGCTGTTCGCCATGCTGGCGCGATCCACCTTGGTGAGGATGTCGTCCGGCAGATATGTTGCCATGTCCCAGAATTGCATGCGGTCCGTGAAATCGGGAAGGTCTCGGTTCACATCGCCGTCCCAGATCAGGCCGCGATACTCGCGCGCGCCGCGCATCACGGCGACGGGATCGGGCCACTGACTGACCAGGCGACGGTAAATCGCGTTGGGATGCGGCGCGTCGAGGACGCCGAGCAGCTTGATCATCTTGAGATCGGCCTGACGCGGGCGGCGCGCCTCCGGGACCAGTCCCGCCAGGGCCCGCCAGACATCGGCTGGCAGGACGCCACCCGCCCGCGCGGCCATCCGGCGCAGCCAGAGGGGCATTTTTTCGATCCGGTCCCACAAATCGGGGGCCCAGCGATGACGGTTATAGCCGAGGAACACCTCGTCCCCACCATCGCCCGAAAGTGCCACCGTCACGTCACGCCGCGCCACGCGGCTTACCAGGAAACTCGGGATTTGCGAGGAATCTCCAAATGGCTCATCCCAGATTTCGGGCAGGCGCGGCACCAGATCGAGCGCCTCCTGCCCCTCGATGCGGACTTCCGTGTGATCCGTGCCGAGATGGGCGGCGATGGCCCGCGCCCGATCGGACTCGTCGAAATCGCGCTCGCCGAATCCGATGGAAAAACTGCGAACCGGTCGGTCGCTCGCCGCCTGCATGACGGCCGTGACCGCGCTGGAATCAAGTCCTCCCGACAGCAGCGCGCCCAGCGGCACATCAGCCACCATGCGTGCGCTGACCGCCTCGCGGATCAGGTTATGAACGCGCTCGATGGCGGCGGCTTCCGTGATGTCGGGCGGCGCGTCGACCGCCTTGCGCGCGATGGCGCGCAGGTCCCAATAACGTTCGGCCTGATCCGCCGGGCTGGCCTGACTGGGCGAAAACCGCATAAGACTGCCGGGTTCGAGCTTGAAGACACCACGGTAGATGGTGTGCGGGGCCGGGACGTAATTGTGTCGCAGATAGGCGGCGAGGGCCTGGCGGTCGATCTCGCCGGTCCAGCCCTTAACGCCGCGCAATGCCTTCAGCTCGGAAGCAAAAACCACGCGCCCGCCGATTTCGGCCCAGTAAAGCGGCTTGATGCCGAGCCGGTCCCGGACCAGCGTCAGCACGCGTGTCTCGCGGTCCCAGAGGGCGAAGGCGAACATGCCCACCAGCCTGGGCAGGGTGCGCGCGAGTCCCCAGTGTGCGATCGCCTCGAGCAGGACCTCGCTGTCGGAATTGCCACGAAACGGCACGCCTTCAGCTTCGAGCTCGCGGCGGAGCGCGCGGTAATTGTAGATTTCGCCATTGTAGGAGAGGACGAGCCGGTCGCTCGCCGACATCATCGGCTGATGTCCGGCCGGGGACAGATCGATGATGGATAGCCGCCGGTGGCCGAGCGCGATGCCCTGCGCCGCGTCGGTCCAGACGCCGTCGCTGTCAGGGCCGCGATGGACCAGCGTGCCCGCCATCCGCCGCGTCAGGGCCGCCAGCGCATCGGCGCTGCTTTGCGGCGCGCGCTCCAAGATCCCTGTGATGCCGCACATGCTGGCCTGGCCGTCCTCGGTGATCGGGCCCCGGCCGTCCCCGGCGCCGGGTAGCCGGACTATAGGAGCGGGGCGGGTGGCGAGGCGACCGGAAATTCGGACGTGGGGCCGGCACCGCGCGGGAATCCCGCTTCTAAACTGAGAATTATGCAATTGACAATCATTCTCATTAGGACGATATTTATCCGGAAGCTCGGGGCGGGCTCGTTGGCGAGCCCCGTTGACCGGCCGGAAAGGAGCGAGCGACGCCATGTATGTGTGCCTTTGCAACGCGATCAAGGACCAACACATCGAGGCAGCCATCCGTGACGGGGCTGACAGCGTGTCAGCCGTGCATCATCGGCTGGGCTCGACACCCTCGTGCCGGAGTTGCGACACCCATATCGAGCGCAAGCTGAGCGACGCGATGCACAGGGCCGCGCCGCGAGTCGCCTGATCCCGCGCCATCTCTCGGCCAGGGGCCGAATTTTGGATGCGATCGCGCCTTCCCTCGTCTATCCTGCCAACAGATCAGCCAGTCCCCGGGCGGTGAAAACCGAGTCGGGGACGTCGCATTTCTGACAAACGTGCTGCGGATGGCTCTCACTCGCAGGGGTTAACGAAAGGACGAGAATATGAAAGGCGATCGCGAGGTTATCGAACACCTCAATAAGGTCCTCAAGAACGAGCTCACGGCGATCAATCAGTACTTCCTTCATGCCCGGATGCTGGATGACTGGGGCGTGAAAGAACTGGGGGCGCACGAATACAAGGAATCCATCGACGAGATGAAGCACGCGGATGAGCTGATCAGGCGAATCCTGTTCCTCGAAGGCCTGCCCAATCTCCAGGCGCTGAACAAGCTGCTGATCGGCGAGAATGTCGAAGAGATTCTCAAATGCGACCTGAAGCAGGAAGAAATAGCGATCCCGGATTTGCGCGCGGCCGTCAGGCATTGCGAGAAAGTGGAAGATTTCACGTCGCGCGAGCTGTTCGAGAAAATTCTCGAGAGCGAGGAAGAACATGTGGACTGGCTCGAAACCCAGCTCACCCGGATTGAGCAGATGGGCCTGCAAAACTATATCCAGCTTCAGTCGGACGACTAGCCGCGCCCGGGTCCGGCGGGGAGCCGGCGGATGTTTCGGACTGACCTTCTGGCGGGCAAGCGCATCCTGGTCACGGGCGGCGGCACCGGGCTGGGGCGCAGCATGGCGCGGCGTTTCCTGGGCCTCGGCGCGAGTGTCGCCATCTGCGGGCGCCGGGCCGACGTGCTTCGTCGGACAGCGGACGAACTCGGCGCCGAAACCGGGGGGCCGATCGGCACTCACCCTTGCGATCTGCGGGACCCGGCCGCGGTGGACGATCTGGCCGACACGCTTTTTGCCGGCGGCGGTCTCGACATCCTCATCAATAACGCGGCCGGGAACTTCGCCGCACCGACCGAATCGCTGTCATACCGGGCACTCGACGCCGTTCTCGCTCCCACGCTGCATGGCGCCGCCTATATCACGCTGGCTTGCGGCCGGCGTTGGCTGGCGGCGGAGAAGCAGGCGCAGGTCCTCAGCATCCTTACGACCTATGCCTTCACCGGCTCGGCCTACGTCGTCCCCTCGGCCATGGCCAAGGGCGCGCTACTGGCGATGACGCGCAGCCTTGCGGTGGAGTGGGGCGGACGGGGAGTCAGGTTCAACGCCATCGCCCCGGGCCCGTTTCCGACCGAGGGCGCGTGGGAGCGCCTGGTCCCCAAGCTCGAGGGCGGCCCAGACCTCGCCCGCATGTTCGAGACCCAAAACCCGCTCGGCCGCGCGGGCAAGCATGACGAGCTCGCGAACCTGGCGGCCTTCATGCTGGCCGACGAAATGGCTTATCTCAATGGCGAGGTCGTGACGCTGGACGGGGGTGAATGGCTGAAGGGGGCGGGGCAGTTCAATTTTCTCTCGTGCCTCTCGGCAGACGATTGGCGACGGGCGCGGGAAGCCGCTAAAAAGGACGCTGATTGACCCGGTCGCGGACCTCGCGAGGAAAGGAAGCACCCGTCACCGTCATGGCCAGGGACGACCAAGCCAGCCACAACCGGCGCGGAGCCCGGCGCGACGTGCCCGCCAGCGATGAGGATCCGGCGGGGCGGCCGCCAGTCTCGACCGACGAGGAGATCGCCCGGTTCCTCCATGCCGTCTCGAACCGCCCGGTGGGTCCTGCCGGTACGCCGGCGCGGCTCATCATGGCGATCGACGCAACAGCGAGCCGCGAGCCGAGCTGGGACATGGCGTGCCAGATTCAGGGCGAAATGTTCGCGGCCGCGGCGTCTCTCGGCGGCCTCGAAATTCAGCTCGTGTTCTATCGCGGCTTCGGCGAATGCAAATCCACTCCCTGGCTCAGCGGCTCGGACGAACTGCTGCGAAAGATGCTGCGTGTCCGCTGCCTCGGTGGCCAGACACAGATTGGCAAGGTGCTGCGCCACGCGCGCCAGGCGCGGCAATCGGATCAGGGCGTCAGGGCGCTCGTCTTTATCGGGGATGCGATGGAGGAGGATATCGACACATTGTGCGCCGAAGCGGGCGAGCTAGGGATCCTTGGCCTGCCCGCCTTTATCTTCCACGAAGGCCATGATCCGGTCGCGGCCAAGACCTTCAGGCAGATTGCGCGCCTGTCGGGCGGCGCCTACGCGCCGTTTGATCAGGGAAGCGCGCGGCAATTGACGGCGCTGCTGCGCGCGGTCGCGGCCTATGCAGCGGGCGGGCTCGCGGCCCTGGAAGGGCAGACGGACCCGGATGTGGCGAAAATCGCGGCTCAGCTCAAGCTGATCGGTGGGCCGAAGTCGTGAATGTGATCCTCTTCCTTGCGCTTGGCATCGGGCTTTTGCTGGTGATCTGGCTGGCCGGACGGGGGCTTGCCACGGCCCGTCCCGAGACGTTCAAGCGGCTGTCACGCAACCTGGTGATCGCGCTGCTGGCTGGGCTCGGCCTCTACCTCTTCATGACCGGCAAACTGGTCGGCGCGGCGGCCGCGCTTCTTGGTCTCGCGAGCCTCGCCTGGAACTGGTACGGGCGCCTCAAAATGGGCCAGGCCTTCTACAATCGATACAAGGCGAGCAAGGGGCCGACGCCCGGCGGCGCGTCCCGGGTCAGGACAGGGTTCCTCGACATGGCGTTGGATCACGAAACGGGGGCTCTCGCGGGGCAGGTCATCAAGGGGCGCTTTGCCGGACGCGATCTGGGTGATCTCGCTGACCAGGAACTCCTGACCCTGTTCGATGAATGCCGGGCCGCCGATCCGCGCTCCGTCGCGGTCCTCGAAGCCTATCTCGACCGGCGGCTGGGCCCGGGCTGGCGGGGCGGGAACGAGTCCGCGGGACAGGAGCCACCAGGTTATGGCGCCTCGTCCGGCCCCATGAGCCGGGCCCAGGCGTTCGACATTCTCGGCCTTGAGGAGGGCGACGATGAGGCCGCTATTCGTGACGCTCACCGGCGGCTGCAGAAGAACCTCCACCCCGACCGCGGCGGCTCTTCCCATCTGGCCGCGCTCATCAATCAGGCCAAGGATGTTCTGCTGGGGCGTTAGCTTGCCCGGTCCCCGACACTGTGGCACAAGGTCGGAAACCCGGCGCCACGTCGTCACAACAACCGGCGCGCCTCGACACCGGGTCCGCCAACCGCGACTGGCCTCGTCATGATGACCGCACCTGTCCGAAAAGCCGTTTTTCCGATCGCCGGGCTGGGGACGCGCTTCCTGCCGGCCACCAAGACCGTTGCCAAGGAAATGCTGCCGGTGGTGGATCGGCCTCTCATCCAGTACGGGGTCGAGGAGGCGCTGGCGGCTGGAATCGAAGAGATGATCTTCGTCATGGGCAGCCATCCCTCGGGCGCACGGGATCATTTCCGCCGGGCGGGCGAACTCAATGTCGTGCTCGAGGTGCGCGGCAAGCGCGAGGCGCTGGAGGCGGTCAATGCCTGCGTTTTGCCGGACGAGCGTCTTCACGTGGTGCATCAGGACGCGCCGCTGGGGCTCGGCCATGCGGTCTGGTGCGCGCGCGACCTCGTGGGCGACGGGCCCTTTGCCGTAATCCTGCCGGATGACCTCGTGACTGGCGCGCGCCCGTGCCTCGCGCAGATGACCGGGGCCTATGCCGAAACCGGTGGCAACCTCGTCGCGGTAATGGATGTGCCGCGCGCGCATACGAGCCGCTACGGCATCCTCGACATTGGCGAGGCGGCGGGCAATCTGGTGGCGATAAAAGGCCTCGTGGAAAAGCCCGATCCGGCCGACGCGCCGTCCACCCTTTCGGTGATCGGACGCTATATCCTTCAGCCCGAAATTTTTTCCCACCTGGCCGCCATTGAGAAAGGCGCCGGTGGTGAAATCCAGCTCACCGATGCGATGGCCAAATTGATCGGCGTTCAACCGTTTCACGGACTCCGGTTTGAGGGGACGCGATTTGATTGCGGCAACAAGCTTGGTTTTCTCGAAGCCAATATTGCCGTCGCGCTCGAGCGGCCCGACATGCGCGACCAGACCCGACGGCTGCTCGCGGCCTATGGTGGCGGTGGATGAGCGTGCCGGCTGGGACCGGCCGCGTTATCTGGCCTGAGAGTGGGGGAACGGGAGACAAATGCGTATCGCGATGATCGGCACGGGCTATGTCGGCCTGGTGTCGGGAGCCTGTTTTTCGGAATTCGGGGTCGATGTCGTCTGCGTCGACAAGGATGACAAGAAGATCGAGTCCCTCAGGGCGGGCCGCATGCCGATCTACGAGCCGGGCCTCGAGGACCTGGTAGATGCAAACGTCAAGGCCGGCCGGCTTGAATTCTCGACTGACCTGGCCAGCGCAGTGGCCGGCGCCGACGCGGTCTTCATCGCTGTCGGGACGCCCTCGCGCCACGGCGACGGCCATGCCGACCTGTCTTATGTCTACGGCGCGGCGGCCGAGATCGCCGGCGCGCTCGACGGCTATACGGTGGTCGTGGACAAGTCGACCGTGCCGGTCGGCACCGGGCGCGAGGTGGCGCGGATTATTCGCGAGACACGGCCGGACGCCGAGTTCGACGTGGCGTCGAACCCCGAGTTTCTGCGGGAAGGATCGGCCATCGGCGATTTCATGCGGCCCGACCGGGTAGTGATCGGAACCGACAGCCCGCGCGCGGTCGAGGTCCTGCGTGCCCTTTACCGTCCGCTTTACCTGATCGAGCGTCCGATCCTGTTTACCAGTATCGAGACGGCTGAACTGGCCAAATATGCGACCAATGCGTTTCTTGCGACCAAGGTGACGTTCATCAACGAGATTGCCGACCTGTGCGAGAAGGTCGGTGCCGACGTGCACGATGTGGCGCGCGCTCTCGGGCTCGATGGCCGGGTCGGGCGCAAGTTTCTCCACCCGGGCCCCGGCTATGGCGGGTCGTGCTTTCCCAAGGATACGCTCGCACTGACGCGGACCGCGCGCGAGGCGGGCGCGCCGATGCGGATCGTTGAAACCGTGATCGAGGCCAACACGGCGCGGAAATCAGCCATGGTGGACAAGATTGAGGCGGCCTGCGGCGGGTCGGTCTCGGGCAAGACGCTGTCGATCCTGGGACTTACCTTCAAGCCCAATACGGACGATATGCGCGAGGCCCCCAGCCTGGTGATCGTGCCGGGATTACAGGAAAGGGGCGCCCGGATCCGGGCCTATGATCCGGAAGGCATGGGCGAGGCCGGACCGCTTCTGCCGGGCGTGACCTGGTGCGAGTCGGCCGAGGCCGCGATGACGGGGGGGGATGCGCTGGTGGTCCTGACGGAATGGAACGAGTTTCGCGGGCTCGACGCAAGGCGCATCGCCGCCGCCCTCAGAGGCCGCGTCATCGTTGACCTCCGCAATATTTTCGATGCCGCCGCCCTGATCGAGGCGGGATTTGATTATGTCGGTATCGGCCGGCGGCCCATGGGCGATAAGACCGGATCATGACCGACCGCCACCAGTTTCATTCGAGCATCCTGCGCGAATACGATATTCGAGGCATCGTCGGCGAGACTCTGCATCCGGCCGATGCGCGCGCCATTGGCCGGGCGTTCGGCCATATCGTGCGACAGCAGCCGGCGCAGCCCGGGACCGGCGGCCGGCGGCCGGCCGTCGCCCTGGGCTACGATGGCAGGCTGAGTTCGCCCGAGCTGGCAGCGGCCCTGGCCGAGGGGCTCGCCGACAGCGGCGTCGATATCCGGCGTATCGGGCGAGGTCCGACACCGATGCTGTATTACGCCGTTCATGAATGTGGCGTGGCGGGGGGCATTCAGGTCACCGGGTCGCACAACCCGCCCGACCATAACGGGTTCAAGATGATGCTCGGCCGGTCCTCGTTTTTCGGCGAGCGCATCCGCGCCCTGGGCGAAATCGCGGCCCGGGGTGACTGGGATGAGGCCCTCGCGGGAGACGCGCGGGGAGAGGCGGAGGATCTCGAAATCTTCGAGTCCTACGTGGCCCGGCTTCTCGAAGGATACCGGGCGGATCGTCCGCTCACGGTCGCCTGGGACGCGGGCAATGGCGCGGCCGGGGACGCGATGGCCCGCGTGGCGGCCGCCCTGCCGGGGCGCCATGTCACGCTCAATGCTGAAATCGACGGCACTTTTCCCAACCATCACCCGGACCCTACTGTGCCCGAAAATCTGGCCCAGCTTCAGGCCGCTGTGGCCGAGCATCGCTGCGATCTCGGCATCGCCTTCGACGGCGACGGCGACCGTATCGGCGTGGTCGATGACCGGGGCCGTATACTCTGGGGTGATCAACTCATGGCACTTTTGGCCCGTGATGTTCTGGCCCGTCATCCGGGGGCGACCATCATCGCTGACGTCAAGGCCAGCCAGGTCCTGTTTGACGAGATTACGCGGCTTGGCGGGAAGCCGTTGATGTGGAAAACCGGTCACTCCCTTGTCAAGAGCAAGATGGTCGAGACGAACGCGCCGCTGGCGGGCGAAATGAGCGGGCATATCTTCTACAAGGACGGGTATTACGGTTTTGACGATGCGCTCTATGTCGCGATCCGGCTGCTCGATGTGCTGGCGCGTGGCAAAGAGAAACTGTCGGTCCTGCGTGACGGGCTTCCGCAACGCGTCAATACGCCTGAAATCCGGTTCCCCTGCGACGAGGGGCGGAAATTTGAAATTGTCGCCGATGTCGCCCGCCGGCTCGCGGCTGAGGGGGCGGTGGTCAACGATATCGACGGTGTCCGGGTCACGACGGAAGACGGCTGGTGGCTATTGCGGGCCTCGAACACCCAGGCGGTTCTGGTCGCCCGCTGCGAGGCGGCGGACGAAGCCGGGCTCGTCCGCCTGAAGACGCAGCTTGGCGCCAGACTGGCCGAGAGCGGTTTGTTGCCGCCCGATTTCTAAACCGGCCTGATATCGCCCGGGCCGCAAGGAAGGGCCTGACCGGAAGAAAGGGCGCGGCCGGAAGAAAGGGCGTGAAATGGCGATCGATCTTTTTTTCTACGGGACATTACTCGACGCGGATATCCGGCACCGGGTTCTGGGCCGCGCCATTCCCGATGATCGGCTGATCCCGGCCAGCGTGGCGGATTACCGGCGCCTGGCAGTGCCGGGCCGGCCCTATCCCGGCGCCGTTCCTGATCGGGGCGCTACGCTTTCCGGCGCCGTTCTCCGGGGCGTCGGCGTCCGCGACCGGGCGCGTCTGACGCGCTACGAAGGCTCCGAATACCTTTTTCGCAGTGTAATGGCCGAATTCGGCGACGGGAGCATTTGTCAGGTGGGGCTCTTTGTCTTCCGCCGACGCCGGGGACTGGGCGGTGAGTGGGACCTCGAGACCTGGCAACGCGTTCACAAGCCAGCCTATCTCGAAGCTCTTGCCCCTGGGATGACTGCCGGGGCCATCGCCCGACCGAACCGGATCCGGGCCTGATTTTCGCTCGGAATATTGCATTGCAACATAAACCTTCCCTTTTCCTCGTCGGCTTGATAACGTGGAATTGTTGCAGTGCGATAGAATCGGCAACCGACCCGAGGAAAGTGCCATGACCTCGAAGACTTCTGCTCCAAAGCGCGGTGCGGCCAAGGGCCGCGCCCGCCCGAACGGCCGGGCGAACAAGGCCAAATCCAAGGCCGCGCCCAAAAAAGCCGAAGCGATGCGGGCCCGCAAGGCCGGCCAATCGGCGCCCGACAGCGCGCCGGCCCCGGCCGGCAAAGAGGCCCCCGCCGGCAAACCGGCCCCCGCCGGCAAACCGGCCCGGAAGACGGCCGAGAAAACCCCCGCGCCAGCAATGGGCCCCGCGCCTTCCGTATCGGTCCCGGGGCTCGCCACGATGGCCGTCTCTCAGCGCCGCCAGTTGGAGATTCTGGCCCGGATTACCGATTCTCTGCTCCAGGGCACGGCCGAAATGTCGCAGCAATGCGCCAGTCATGCGCGCGAGACAGTCGAGGCCGGCACCGCCAATCTGCGGGCTGGCCTCGAGCAAGTGACGCCGGCCGCCTATCTGCGCCTGCAGGCCGAATTCGCCCAGGCCAGCATCGATCGCGCGCTCGTGCGTAACGCCCGCCTGTCGGAAATCGCGTTCCAGATGGCGACAGATAGCTGGGTCGCCATGGCCCATGGCGTGGACAGGGCCCTGGCCGGAGAGGACTGAGCGGGCCTGTTCCGGAAATCGCCGCCAGCGCAGCCTGGCAGAGGCTTCGAGCCGCCGGTCCCGGAAAGTTTACGCCGCCGCACGTTGCGCTCCCCGGGGGACCTTCCCATATACTATGATGATTGAGGAACTCGGGGCGGCCAGGAGCCGCTCACGGGCGATAAGTCGGGCCTGAAGGCTCGTCCGATGCGGCCGATAGTCGAGACGGCGCCGCGGAAAGGGCAGGAATGGCCCTTTTGGATACCATATAAGCCTTTTTTCGGCAGGTAGTATCCCATATCATGTGGTCGTGCTGCTTACGTCTTGGCCCGGCTAACGAAATCGCAACGCTACGAGCATAATGTTGTCCTATGAGCGATCCATCGATTCCAGGCGATGGCGACACCGATCTCGGGGTCGTGGTCAAAGCCAAGCCCAAGACCAAAAAGCCATCGATGTACAAAGTTTTGATGCTCAACGACGACTATACGCCGATGGAGTTCGTCATAATGGTCCTGCAGCGGTTCTTCGGAATGGACGAGGACCGCGCGACTCAGGTGATGTTGCACGTTCACCGACGGGGGGTCGGTATCTGCGGCGTCTTCACCTACGAGGTGGCCGAAACCAAGGTTACCCAGGTGATGGATTTCGCGCGAAAGCACCAGCACCCGCTGCAAATGACTTTGGAAAAGGAGTAGGCGTCCATGTTGTCGCGTAATTTAGAACAGACCCTCCATCGCGCCCTTTCCTTCGCGAACGAGCATCGCCACGAATACGCGACGTTGGAGCATTTGCTTCTCGCCCTGACGGAGGATGACGACGCTGTTGCCGTTTTGCGCGCGTGCGGCGTCAATCTCGACCGCTTGCGCAAGGATGTGCGCCAGTATCTGCAGGACGAATTAAGCGGCCTGGTCTCCAACCGCGTTGACGATGCCAAGCCGACCGCCGGTTTCCAGCGGGTCCTGCAGCGCGCCGCCATTCATGTCCAGTCTTCCGGCCGCGAGGAGGTCACGGGTGCCAACGTGCTCGTGGCGCTGTTCTCGGAACGCGAATCTCACGCCGTCTATTTCCTGCAGGAGCAGGAGATGAGCCGTTTGGACGCCGTGAATTATATCGCTCACGGAATCGCCAAGGTGCCGGGCCGCTCGGAGCCGCGCCGGGTCGCCGGCGTGAACGAGGACAAGCCGGCCGGTCCCACGGCCACGGCAACCGAACGTGGCGGCAAGGCACAGTCGAATGAGGCGCTCGACAATTACTGCGTGAACCTCAACCAGAAGGCGATCAACGGAAAGATCGATCCGCTGATCGGCCGTGAGGCCGAGGTGGAGCGCACGATCCAGATACTCTGCCGACGGTCCAAGAACAATCCGCTGCTGGTAGGCGATCCCGGTGTCGGCAAGACCGCCATCGCTGAAGGGTTGGCCCGCCGGATCACGCAGCACGAGGTGCCGGACGTGCTGTCGGGCGCGACGATCTACGCGCTCGATATGGGAGCGCTTCTCGCAGGCACGCGCTATCGCGGCGACTTCGAGGAGCGGCTCAAGGCCGTCGTTTCCGAACTGGAGGAGCATCCGGATGCGATCCTGTTTGTGGACGAAATCCACACGGTGATCGGCGCCGGCGCCACCAGTGGCGGCTCGCTCGATGCCTCGAACCTGCTCAAGCCGGCCCTGCAGGCCGGCACCCTGCGGTGCATCGGGTCGACGACTTACAAGGAATACCGCAATTACTTTGAAAAAGACCGCGCGCTGGTCCGGCGGTTCCAGAAGATCGATATCAAGGAGCCATCGCTCGAGGACTCGATCAAGATCATGCGTGGCCTGAAGCCGTACTACGAAAAGCACCACAAGGTGCGTTACACGGCGGAAGCCATCAAGGCGGCGGTGGAACTTTCCTCGCGCTACATTGGCGACCGCAAGCTGCCGGACAAGGCAATCGACGTGCTCGACGAGGTGGGCGCGGCGCAGATGCTGCTGCCTGAAAGCCGCCGGCGCAAGACGATCGGCGTCAAGGAAGTGGAGGCGGTCGTCTCCAAGATGGCGCGTATTCCGCCCAAGCGCGTCTCGCGCGACGACCGTGAGGGGCTCGCCAACCTGGAACGCGATCTCCGGACCATGGTGTTCGGACAGGACGAGGCAATTACCCAGCTCTCCAGCGCCATCAAGCTGGCGCGCGCCGGGCTGCGTGATGGTGAGAAGCCCATCGGCTGCTACCTGTTCTCGGGCCCGACGGGCGTCGGCAAGACGGAGGTTGCCCGCCAGCTCGCCCGGATCCAGGGCATCGAGCTCATCCGCTTCGACATGTCGGAATATATGGAGCGCCACACGGTTTCGCGCCTTCTGGGTGCGCCGCCGGGCTATGTCGGTTTCGATCAGGGCGGCCTCCTGACCGATGCCATCGACCAGCACCCGCACGCGGTGCTGCTGCTGGACGAGATCGAGAAGGCCCATCCCGATTTGTTCAACATCCTGTTGCAGGTGATGGATTACGGCAAGCTGACCGACCATAACGGCAAGACCATCGATTTCCGCAATGTGATCCTGATCATGACCACCAACGCGGGCGCGGCGGATCTGGCGAAGCCGGCGATCGGCTTTGGCCGGGATGAGCGGGAAGGCGATGACACGGAAGCGATCAACCGCATGTTCACACCGGAGTTCCGCAACCGGCTCGATGCCATCATCCCGTTTGCCTCCCTCCCGCCTGAGGTCATCGCGCGGGTGGTCGACAAGTTCGTGATGCAGCTCGAGCAGCAGCTTGAAGATCGCAACGTGTCGATCGAGCTGAGCGACGCAGCGCGGACATGGCTTGGCAAAAAAGGCTACGACAAGCGCTATGGCGCGCGGCCGCTGGCCCGCGTCATTCAGGAGAGCATCAAGAAGCCACTGGCCGAAGAGTTGCTCTTTGGCGACCTGGTCAATGGCGGCCTCGTGCGTGTCGATATCAAGGACGATAAGCCGGTCTTCGAACTGATCGAGGGCGCCAAGGACAAGAAGGGCAAGAAGCCCGGCGGGTCAGGCAAGGGCGGCCGGCGGGAACCGGCGCTGGTCGAGTAAAAACACCACAAAACAATGACTTGAGATGGAAAGGCCCCGGTTCCTGCCGGGGCCTTTCCACTGTCACCGGCGACGCCACCGGCGGCTTTCAGTCTTCCTTCCGGCGAAACGGCGAGTAGCTGCTCAGCATCTCGATCTCGTGATCCATCATCTCGATCTCGCGTTCGAGATAATGCGCCACCGCTTCGCGGAATTGGGGGTTGGTAATCCAATGGGCGCTGTAGGTCTTTCTGGGCAGGTAGCCTCGCTGGATCTTGTGTTCGCCCTGCGCACCCGCCTCGACCCAGTCGAGCTTGTGCGCGATCGCGTATTCTATGGCCTGGTAATAGCAAAGCTCGAAATGCAGGAACGGGTAATGGCGAAGCGCGCCCCAGTTGCGGCCAAAGAGCGCGTTCGTGCCCCTCAGGTTGAGCGCGCCCGCAACCATCTCGCGACCATCGAAGGCGGCCATCAAAACGACCTTGTCGCCCAGTTTTTCGCCCAATAGATGAAAAAATGCCTCGTTCAGATAGGCATGCGCCCATTTACGGTCCACGGTCGAAAGATAGAAGCGGTGGAAGGCGCTCCAGTGCTCCGGCCGGATGTCATTCCCTGACAGGGCACGGATTTCAAGCCCGGCGTCTCGCGCCTCGCGTCGTTCACGCCGGATGGCCTTGCGTTTGCGTGAGACGAGCGAGGCGAGGAAATCATCGAAACTCCCGTAGCCTTCGTTCCGCCAGTGGAACTGCTCGCCCACGCGGGTCAGAAACCCGGCCTCGGCGAACCGGCGTGCCTCGCCTTCGGGGCAGAAGGTCACGTGCAGGGAAGATACCTCGAACTGCCGCGTCGCCTGTACCAGGGCGGCGATGAGGGCTTTGGCGGCGGCCGCCTTGTCCGGTGCCCGGTCGATCAGAAGCCGCGGCCCGGTCACCGGGCTGAACGGAACGGCGCATTGCAGTTTGGGATAATAGCGCCCGCCCGCGCGTTCGAACGCATTGGCCCAGCCGTGATCGAAGACGTATTCGCCGTAGGAATGTCCCTTGAGGTAAAGGGGCGCGGCGGCGATGACCTCGCCCGACGGGTCCTCGACCACCATATGCTGGGGCTGCCAGCCGGTATCGGGAGCACAGGCGCCGCTTTCCTCCAGCGCCGAGAGGAAGGCATGGCTGACAAAGGGGTTGTCACCCCCGGCACAGGCGTCCCATACCGCCTCATCGATTTCCGAGATGCCGGCGAGTGTATGTGCGGTGGGTAGGTCGCTTCCGTCAGGCACGGCGGGGGTCACATGCATGAATGGGGCGTGAAAGGGCCTCCGGCCTCAGTCGATTTCGAACGTGCCGTCCACCTCGACGGCGACGCCCAGCGGGAGCGAGACGCAACCGACAGCGCTCCGTGCGTGGCGGCCGGACTCGCCGAAAATCTCCGCCATGAAATCGCTGACACCGTTGATCACCATCGGATGCTGGTCAAAATCCGGCCCGCAGCGGATGAATCCGTTAAGGCGCACGGCGCGTTTGATCCGGTCGAGATCGCCTTCGAGCGCCACCTTGAGCTGAGCCAGCATGTTGAGGCCGCACAACCTGGCCGCCTGCTGACCTTCTTCCACGGTGAAATCCGTACCGACCTGCCCCACGAATTGCAGTTCATTGTTCCAGAACGGGACCTGTCCCGCGACATGGGCAAACCCGTTGGAGAGCACCACCGGCAGATAATTTCCCCGGGGCACGGCCGGGGTGGGGAGCTCGATTCCAAGCTCTTTCAGTCGCGCATCGATTTTTCCGGTCACGTCGTCTCCTTCGATCACAAGCCAGGTCCGGATACCGGCCCAGCATAGCTGTCCTGCCGGACCGTACAAGACGTAAAGCCCGGGTCCTCTTCAGCTTTTCATCATGGCGCAAGCGATAGCGCCGGCGCAAAAAAGAGGGGCGCGCCACCGCCGCACCCCTCAAGACCAGGGAGGACTAAAGCCGCAGCCAGGCTGCTGAACTAGCTGCAGCCACTGGTGCCGCCGCAGGTGTCACACTTCATGCAAGTCCCGTTGCGGACCAGGGTGAAATTGCCGCATTCGCCACACGGGTCCCCCTCGTATCCCCGCATGCGCGCTTCGAGCACGCGGTCGCGGGAATCTGTTTCCACATGGGCGTATGCGACACCGACGGCGGAGACTTCGGTGGTGCCTCCGCCCGCCAGGGCGGTCGCGGCGTGCTGTTCCACCCTGCTCGCGGCATAGCCGGCGGTTTCAGCGATATCGCTCGCTGCTGCCGTGGCCGTTGCCGCGCCCTTGGTGGCGCCGCCGTGAAGAACGTAGAGATTCTTGCGCACATAGCCGGTGCTGACGGGCAGATCAGCCGCGTTCGCGGGCGCCCGGCCTTCGTCGCTGCCGCCGCCCAGCGTGGTCGGATAGGTCTCGGCCGGCTCGGTATGAGCGAGGTCGTTGCGGCCGAGATAGCTGATCCCCAATTCGCGGAAGATATAGTCCAGTACCGAGGTGCACATCTTGATGGCCTCGTTCCCCTCCACCATACCGGCGGGGTCGAAGCGCGTGAAAGTATAGGCGTCGACGAATTCCTCGAGCGGCACGCCGTATTGCAGCCCGATGGAGATCGCGATCGCGAAATTGTTCATGAGGCTGCGGAAGGCCGCCCCCTCCTTGTGCATGTCGATGAAAATCTCGCCGAGGCTGCCATCGGCATATTCGCCTGTATGAAGATAGACCTTGTGTCCGCCCACCGTGGCCTTCTGCGCGTAGCCCTTGCGCCGGGCCGGCAGGCGCTCGCGCCGGGCGCGTTTTTCGATAATCCGCTCGACGATGCGTTCGGCCACCATGGCGCCTCGCGCGCCGGCCGGTGCCTCGAGGATTTCCTCAAGCGCCTCTTCGTCCTCTTCCTCACCCAGATCAAAGGTGGCCGAAAGCGGCTGCGACAACTTGGAGCCGTCGCGGTAAAGCGCGATGGCCTTGAGGCCCAGTCTCCAGGCCATGTCGTACGCGTCGCGGCAATCCCCGACCGTGGCGTTGTTGGGCATGTTGATGGTCTTCGAGATGGCGCCCGAAATGAAGGGCTGGCTCGCGGCCATCATGCGGATATGGCTCTCATAGGACAGAAAGCGCTTGCCGATCCGGCCACAGGGATTGGCGCAGTCGAAAACCGGCAGGTGCTCGTCCTTCAGCCCCGGTGCGCCTTCCAGCGTCATCGCGCCGCAGCAATAGGTGTTCGCCGCCTCGATCTCGGCTTTGGAAAAGCCGAGCGCCTCCAGCATGTTGAACGAGACGTCGTTGAGCTGCTCGTCGGTGAAACCGAAGACCCGCTTGCACAATTCGTCCCCGAGCGTCCAGCGATTGAAGACGAACTTGATGTCGAACGCCGTCGCCAGTCCATCCTCGACTGTCTGGAGCGCTGCCTCGGTGAAGCCCAGCGCGCGGAGTTTTTCGTGGTTGACGCCGGGCGCGTCCTTCAGCGTGCCGTAGCCGACGGCGTAACGGATGATCTTCTCGATTTCTTCCGGGGCGTAGCCCAGTGTTTCGAGCGCGACCGGCACGGTGCGGTTGATGATCTTGAAGTAGCCACCGCCGGCCAGCTTCTTGAACTTGACCAGCGCGAAATCGGGTTCGATCCCCGTGGTGTCGCAATCCATGACAAGTCCGATGGTGCCCGTGGGCGCAATCACGCTGGCCTGGGCGTTCCGGTAGCCATGGGCTTCGCCCAGACGGAGCGCCTGGTCCCAGGCCGTGCGTGCGGCCGCGATCAGTCGTTCATCGGGGCAGGCGGCCGCGTCCAGCGCGACGGGAGCGTTGGCGAGGCCCTCATAGCCGGCCGCCTCGCCATAGGCGGCCTGCCGATGATTGCGCATCACCCGAAGCATGGCCTCGCGATTGGCCGCGAAACCCGGGAACGGTCCCAGCTCGCCGGCCATCTCGGCTGAGGTCGCATAGGATGCGCCCGTCATGATGGCCGAAATCGCGCCGCAGACGGCGCGGCCGGCGTCGCTGTCATATCCGAGCCCGGAGGCGAGCAAGAGTCCGCCGATATTTGCGAAGCCGAGACCCAGCGTACGGTAATCGTAGGAAAGGCGCGCGATTTCGCGGGACGGGAACTGAGCCATGGCGACGGAAATCTCGAGCGTGATGGTCCACAGCCGGACCGCGTGTTCGAACGCTTCAGTGTCGAACCCGTCTTCGCGCGACCAGAAGGTCAACAGATTGAGGCTCGCCAGGTTGCACGCCGTGTCGTCGAGAAACATGTATTCCGAGCACGGGTTGGACGCGTTGATGGGGCCGCTCTCGGGGCAGGTATGCCAGGCGTTGATCGTGGTGTCGTACTGGATTCCGGGGTCCGCGCTCGCCCAGGCGGCGTGTGCCACCTGATCCCAGAGATCGCGCGCCCGCAAGGTTCGCGCCGTCTTGCCATCGAGCCGGCGGATCAGGTCCCATTCCCCATCCTCGCGCACGCGGGAGAAGAATTCGTCCGTCACACGGACGGAATTGTTCGAGTTCTGGCCCGATACCGTGAGATAGGCTTCCGAATCCCAGTCGGTGTCATAGGTCTTGAACTCGATTCGGCTGTAGCCCTGGCGGGCGAACTGGATCACCCGGGCGATGTAGCTTTCCGGGATCGCAATCTTGCGCGCCCGCCGGACCGCCGCCTTCAGCGCCGGGTTCTTCTTGGGATCGAACCGCTCGTCCTCCGCCACCTCCTCGGTGCTGCAGGCGGCCATGATGGCGTTAAGCTGCTCGTTATTGATTTTGGAGCCGGTGACGAGTGCCGCGACCTTCTGTTCCTCGATGACTTTCCAGTTGATGAAGTCCTCGATATCCGGGTGATCGATGTTGACAATCACCATCTTGGCCGCGCGCCGTGTCGTGCCCCCCGACTTGATGGCGCCCGCCGCCCGGTCGCCGATCTTGAGAAAACTCATTAGCCCGGAGGATTTTCCACCGCCTGAAAGCTTCTCGCCATCTCCCCGGAGATTGGAAAAATTTGTCCCGGTGCCTGAGCCGTATTTGAACAGGCGCGCCTCGCGTACCCAGAGATCCATGATGCCGCCGTCATTGACCAGATCGTCGTCGATCGACTGGATGAAGCACGCATGGGGCTGGGGATGCTCGTAGGACGAGGCGGAGCGGACGAGCTCGCCCGATTGGGGGTCGACATAGTAGTGGCCCTGGCCCGGCCCATCGATACCGTAGGCCCAGTGCAGGCCCGTGTTGAACCATTGGGGCGAGTTGGGGGCGCATTTCTGGGTCGCGACCATGTGGCGCATTTCGTCAAAAAAGGCGCGCGCATCCGCCTCGGTATCGAAATAGCCGCCTTTCCAGCCCCAGTAAGTCCAGGTCCCCGCGAGCCGGTCGAAAACCTGCGTGGCCGCACTTTCCCCAACATAGCGGGCTTCGGGATCGAGCGCCTCGAGTGCCGCCTCGTCCGCCACATGGCGCTGCAGCCAGGTCGGGACACCGGGCTCGGCCACGCGTTTCAGCCGGGCCGGAACGCCCGCCTTGCGGAAATATTTCTGCGCGAGAACGTCGCTCGCCACTTGCGACCAGGATTCAGGGACTTCGAGTTCACTGAGTTGAAAGACGAGCGAACCGTCCGGGTTCTTGATTTCACTCGACGTCCTGCGAAAGGCAATCGCTTCGTATGGATCCCTGCCTGCGGTCGTAAAGCGGCGTTCAATCTTCATGGCCAATCATCCCCCTCAACTCGTGCGCGTGGTCCGGTTTATCCGTGCCGTCGCGGGTGTCCCGCGGTTTTCCACAGAGTTATCCCCAAGAAGTCCCCTATGGCTGGGCCGGAGTCGCGAGAGTACCTCCAAGATATGGTGGCTTCAACAATATCTTGCGTGATTGGCCAATTTACCCGCGAGATGTAGTGAAATTTTAATGCTTCTGTCATTGACGGGCGGGTGAGGCGCCGGGCGCGGCCGGGCCGGTCAGCCAGGAGCGGGCTGATGGCGGCACCGTGCGCTATGGACCTGCCTTCGGGTGAATGCCATATTCCCCCCGCCCGGGCGCGGGCGCAGGGTCTCGGGCTTCATCGCGCGCATGGATTGGAACGGAATCGGACGGGTATGAGCTGGGGAACACATCTTTTCACGTGGATTTACGGCCGCCAGGTCGGGACCGACCGTTTCGGCAACCGTTATTATGAAAGCCGCCATTTCAAGCGCTACGGCCGCGGCCGCCGGTGGGTGCTCTATCGGGGCGGCGACGAGGCCTCGAAAGTGCCGCCGGAATGGCATGCATGGCTGCACAACATCACCGACGAGCCACTGCAGGAGGCCGCGGCTGCCAAGCGTCCCTGGCAGAAGGAACACCTGCCCAATCTCACCGGATCGCCCGAGGCCTATCGGCCGGAGGGCCACGTCCTCAACAAGGGTGCGCACGCGTCCGCCACCGGCGATTACGAGCCTTGGCGCCCGTCCTGAGCGGGGCGCCCCGACTTGGCGGAAGCGGCGACACACCAACCCGTGCCTTGAATAGAACAGGTAAGCTATGCGTAGAAATGTGATCGAAACCGTCATCGGCGCGCTGGTCCTGGCGATCGCCGTCCTGTTCGGCGTCTTCGCCTACACGTCGGCCGACGTGCGCGATATCGATGGCTACCGGGTCACCGCCCGGTTCGACCGGGTCGATGGAATTCAGGTCGGCAGCGATGTCAGGATCGGCGGAATCAAGATCGGCACGGTCTCAAACATGGCGCTCGATCCGGAGTTCTATCAGGCTGTGACCGAGCTCATCATCGATCCGTCGGTCAGGCTGCCGAGCGACACGGTGGCCAAAGTGACGAGCGACGGGCTCCTGGGATCGAAATACATGGCGCTCGATCCCGGCGGGGCGGAAGACATGATCCAGCCGGGCGGCGAGATTCGGTTTACCCAGTCCTCGCTCTCGCTTGAGGATCTCGTGGGGCAGTTCATCTTTTCCAATTCCGCCGACGACAAAGAGGGTGATAGCGTCCCCGAATGACCGGGCAATCCTGGAATCCGGGAAAATACGAACGCGACGCCGGATTCGTCAGCGCGCTGGGGCGCGATGTGGTGGGACTGCTGGCGCCCCGGCCGGGCGAGCGCATTCTCGATCTCGGCTGCGGCGACGGCCGGCTGACGATGGATCTGGCGGCGGCGGGGTGCAAGGTGGTGGGCGTCGATTCGAGCCCCGAATTTGTCGACGCCGCCCGGGCGCGCGGCCTGGACGTCCGCCAAATGGACGCCCAGGACCTTGATTTCGAGGGGGAATTCGACGCCGTCTTCTCCAATGCCGCGCTTCACTGGATGAAGGATGCGGCTGGCGTCGTCCGCGGCGTGCGCCGGGCGCTGGTTCCGGGCGGGCGGTTTGTCGCTGAATGCGGTGGTGCGGGAAATGTCGGACGGGTTCATCAGGCGCTTTACGCCGCGCTGAAGGCCCGGGGAATTGACGCGGCCACCGTCGACCCCTGGTATTTCCCCGACGCCGAGGCGTACCGTCGGCAGCTCGAGGCAGCCGGGTTTCGCGTCACGGACTGCGTCCTGTTCGAACGGCCGACCGATCTGCCAGGCACGCTTGCGGACTGGCTCGAAATCTTCGCGGGCGCGTTTCTGGCGACCCTGCCCGAGGCGGACCGGCCGGTGGTTGTCAAGGAGGTGAGCGATGGTCTGGCCCCGGCGCTCTGCCGCCGCGGGGGCGCGGACGGGGCCGATCTCTGGTGGGTCGATTATGTGCGCCTGCGCTTCGCGGCCGTCTGTCCCTGACGCGCGAGCGCCGCAAAACCTCTTTTTCGCCACATTGGGTATGCCTATTGTGAGGTGAGGCCGCGGGCAATCGCGCGCCGGCCAGGAACGCTGGAATCGCCGGATGAACAAGCCACCTACCGACCGGACGCGGCGCTATGAACCGAAGACCGCCTTCTGGCGCACGCCGGCTGGCGACCCGCTCTCGTGCGTGGAAAAGCTCAAGGTGCTCGACGAGAATATCGAGGAGATCCGCCAACTGGCGCAGGACGCGCTGGAGGACGCCCTGCTGATGGGCTGCGACGAGGCGCAGGTCCGCGCCGTTCTGGCCGAGTTGATCAGCGAACTGCACAATCCCTACCGGACCGGGGCTGGGAAGAAATGAACCGGCTGACCTGGTCCCGGGGGATGCGCTCTGCGCTTGCGGCGCTGCCCGCGATTGCCATTGCGGTGCTGGCACCGGCCGCGCCCGAGGCGGCCAACGAATTCGATACCGAGATCGCGCTGCTCGGCGGGCTCGACAAGGTGACGGCCCGGGTTTCGGAATTCGAGGCGCCGATCGGCGAGGACACCCGTTTCGGCAGCCTCAGGCTGAGGGTGGAACGGTGCCTGAAACGTCCGCCCGAGGAGCCGCCCGAAAGCGCTGCCTTTCTCGTGATCGAGGATGTGCGGCCGGGCGAGCCCGCGGTCAGGCTGTTCGAGGGGTGGATGTTCGCCTCGAGCCCCGCCCTCTCTGCGCTCGAGCATCCCGTCTACGATGTCTGGGTCATCGAGTGCAGAAAACCGGCCTCGAAACCCTGGGGCAGCTCGGCCGGGAAGGCGGCCGCGCGTGCCAGCGCCCTGCCCAAGAGCTGGTGATACGCGTCGCGGCCAATATCGATGGCGCCAAACTGGCGCAGATGAGGCGTCACGAACTGGGTGTCGAGTAGCTCGAAGCCGCCGTATCTGAGCCGCATGACGAGATGAACGAGAGCCACCTTGCTGGCATCGCGCTCGCGCGAGAACATGCTTTCACCAAAAAACGCCGCCCCCAGGGAAACGCCGTAAAGCCCGCCCACGAGCCGCCCGTCGCGCCAGCATTCGACGCTGTGCGCGTGCCCGATGTCGTGGAGACGCGAATAAAGATCGACGATGTCGCGGTTGATCCACGTTCCCGGCCGCAAGGCGGTCGCTTCGGCGCAGGCCTCGATCACGTCGCGAAAGGCATGGTCGATGCGCACCGTGAACCGGCCCTGCCGGCAGGTCTTGGCCAGGCGGCGCGGCAGGTGAAAATCATCGAGCGGCAGGATGCCCCGGAGGTTTGGGTCGATCCAGTGGAGATCCTCGTCCTCGCGGCTTTCCGCCATGGGAAAGACGCCGAGCGCGTAGGCTTTCAGCACGATTTCAGGCGTAATTATCATGGCCGCCAGTCCCCGGAAGACACGCGATGGCCAGAACGCTTACGGGCTGCCTTCCTTCATCAGCTTTTCGAGCCAGTGGATTGTATAGTCGCCGTTAATGAAGTCGGGTTCGGCAATCAGGCGCTCATGCAGCGGGATGGTGGTCTTAATGCCGCCAATCACGCATTCGCCGAGGGCGCGTTTCAGTCGTAGCAGGCATTCGTTGCGTGTGGCCCCGTGAACGACAAGCTTGCCGATCAGGCTGTCGTAATAAGGCGGGATCGTCGCGCCGGCATAGAGGGCCGAATCCATGCGCACCCCCAGCCCTCCCGGCGGATGGTAGTCCGTGACCGTGCCCGGTGCGGGCGTGAAGGTCTCGGGGTCTTCGGCGTTGATGCGGCACTCGATCGCGTGGCCGTTAATAGTAATCTCGTCCTGCGAAAAACTGATCGGGTTGCCGGCCGCGACACGAATCTGCTCGCGCACAAGGTCGACGCCCGTGACCATTTCCGTGATCGGGTGCTCCACCTGCAGGCGCGTGTTCATCTCGATGAAATAAAACCGGCCATCCTCGAACAGAAATTCGACCGTGCCGGCGCTGAGATACTTGAACTTCGAGAGCGCCTGGACGACGACGTCGCCAATTTCGCGCCGGACGGCATCATTGAGTGCGGGCGAGGGAGCTTCCTCGAGCACCTTCTGATGTCGGCGCTGGAGTGAACAGTCCCGCTCGCCGAGATGGACGACATGGCCCTGGCCATCACCGATGACCTGCACCTCGATATGGCGGGGTGCGGCCAGGTATTTTTCAAGATAGACCGTGTCGTCTCCGAAGGCCGCTTTGGACTCGTTCTTGGCTGTGGACAGGCCGGCGGCCAGTTCCTCGGGCGTGTTAGCCACCTTCATGCCACGCCCGCCGCCTCCGGCTGCGGCCTTGATCAGCACCGGGTAGCCGATTTCGCTCGCGAATTTCTTGGCTTCGGCAAGATCTCGAATAGCGCCGTCAGAGCCCGGCACGACCGGCAGGCCGAGTTCGACGGCCTTGGTCTTGGCTGCGATCTTGTCGCCCATGACGGCGATCTGTTCCGGCGTCGGGCCGATGAAGGTCAGCCCGTGGTCCTCCGTGATCTGGGCGAAGCTTGCATTTTCCGAGAGAAAGCCCACGCCCGGATGAATGGCGTCGGCATCGGTAATCGTGGCGGCCGAGACGATGGCGGGAATATTCAGATAGCTTTCCGCCGGCGCGGGGGGGCCGATGCAGACCGATTCGTCCGCCAGTCGCACATGCATCGCCTCGCTGTCGGCAGTGGAGTGGACCGCGACGGTGCTGATCCCCATTTCCTTGCACGCACGGTGAATCCGGAGGGCAATTTCGCCGCGGTTCGCGATAAGAATCTTTTCGAACATCGCTGTCCGCTACTCGAGGATCATCAGGACGTCGCCGAACTCGACCGGCTGCCCATTGGCGACGGGAATCTTGGTCACCTTGCCTGCGCGCGGTGCAATGACCGGGTTCATCGTTTTCATGGCCTCGATGATCAGGAGCGTCTGGCCTTCCTCCACGTCGTCTCCGACCTTGACGAAGGCGGGCGCTCCCGGTTCGGGCTGCATGTAGATGGTACCGACCATGGGCGAGGGGACGGCGCCCGGATGGGCGGCGTCGGCCGCCTCGCTGCCAATGTCGTCGTTTCCGGGCGCAGCCCCGGGGGGGGTGCTGGCGGGCGCCGGCGCGGTGGCCACGACGGTCGCGCCTCCGCCCCGTGCAACACGGACCCGGCGGCCGGATATCTCTATTTCTATCTCGCTGAGGCCTGTCTCTTCCAACAGGTCCGCCATCTCGCGGATCAGTGTTTTATCAAGCTCGAATCGCGCCATTTGCTATTTGTCCGTCTGTTCGTTTTGGGTCAATAGCGCCACCAGTGCCTCGACGCCCATGATGTAACCCTGCCCGCGAAACCCGCAAATCACACCCGTCGCCACCTGGGACACATAGCTTCGATGACGGAATTCCTCGCGCCGGAAGATGTTGGACAGGTGTACCTCGACGATGGGGCCATCGAAGGACTGGAGGGCGTCGAGTATGGCGAGGGACGTGTGAGTGAACGCGCCGGCATTGACCACCAGCCCGTCGAAGCGGTTGCGGCTGTCCTGAATCCAGCCGATAAGCTCCGCCTCGTCATTGCTCTGGCGGAAAGTGACTTCGGCCCCCAACTCGGCCGCCCGGCGCCCGGTGCGGCGGGCAATGTCATCCAGGGTTTCCGCGCCATAATGCTCGGGTTCGCGCTGGCCGAGAAGATTGAGGTTCGGGCCGTTGAGGACGAGAAGGTCGAAAGACATGAGATTCGGCCGCCCTTACTCGCTACCCGAAATGTGTGAGGAACGCTCGATCATCCGTCTTCACCCTGGCCGTCGCGCGGGCCTGGCGGCTTCCGGCACGGCCCGGATTTATAACACGGGACCTCAGATGCGCAATGGCGGAGGCGAGCGTCAATCGCCGCCGGGCTCCGAGGAAAGGCCCGGCCGGCCGGGCTTTCGGTCGATGAGGATTTTGCTTTTATCCGGGGGCAGATACGTATATACCGCGCCCCTTGATTTGAAATCGGGGCCCTGTTCGGGCATGTTGAGGCCGCCCCATGACTCGCAAAATCGACACATTCCTGGCGACGCGCAGGCCGGCCACGCCCTGCCTCGTGGTGGACCTTGACGTGGTTGCCCGCAACTATCGGCGGCTTACCGCACTCTTTCCGGGTGCCCATATCTTCTACGCGGTCAAGGCCAATCCGGCGCCGGAAATTCTGGTCACGCTCGCCCGGCTCGAATGCAGCTTCGACGCCGCCAGCCTGGCCGAGATCAAATATTGCCTGGCGGCGGGTGCCCCGGCCGGCTCGATCGCCTATACCAACACGGTCAAGAAAGAAGCCGATATCGCCGGCGCCTTCGAGCGCGGCGTAGCGCTTTTCGCCTTCGATAGCGAGGCGGAGTTGCAGAAACTGGCACGCCGGGCGCCGGGCGCCCGCGTCTTCTGCCGCATCCAGATCAACAATCCCGGCGCTGCCTGGCCGTTGGGTGACAAATTCGGCTGTTCCGTGGAGATGGCGAAGGATCTCCTGACGCAGGCGCGGGAGCTGGGGCTCGAACCATACGGTGTCGCGTTCCATGTCGGCTCGCAGCAACGCGATTCGGCTCAGTGGGATCTCGCGATCGCAAAGACGGCACTCATGTTTACCGATCTGCGCGAGCGGGGGATCGAACTCAAAATGGTCAATCTCGGCGGCGGCCTGCCGGCGGCCTATCGCGACCCCGTGCCACCGCTTGACGATTTCGCCGAGCTTATCGATCGTTCTCTGCGAACTCATTTCGGCAACCACCTCCCGGAGGTGGTCCTTGAACCAGGGCGCGCACTGGTCGCCGATGCCGGAATTCTCGAAGCGGAGGTCGTCCTCGTCTCCAGGAAGGATTATGCGAGTGACGTGCGCTGGATCTATCTCGACGTCGGCAAGTATGGCGGCCTGGCCGAGACGGAGGGCGAAGCCATCCGCTACGCGATCAGGACTCCCTACGATGACACACCCGAAGCGGATGATACCGGCCCGGTGGTTCTCGCTGGCCCCACCTGCGACGGGGCCGATGTGCTTTACCGGGAGGCCGGCTACCGCCTGCCGCGGGCGCTCAAGACGGGTGATCGTGTGCGCCTGCCGGGGACGGGAGCCTACACCACGACTTACGCGTCGGTCGGTTTCAACGGCTTCGAGCCACTGAAATCCTACTACATCTGACGGAAGCCTAGCGCCGCCCGCGGCCTGCCTTGAGGGCAGTCAGGATGTCTTCGGCCCGGAGCCAGGCGGGTGAGTGTTCGTCCAGATGGCGCTGGGCGCGGGTCGCAAACGAGCGGGCGTCACCCGGTTTGCCGATCAGCAAGGCGTGCTCGGCCTGGGCCAGTGCGGCGAGGCCCATATTGCCGCTCCGTCCTTCGGCGACAGCGAGGAAATACCAGGCCATGGCGTTGTCCTGCTCGAGGCGTACGGCCTCGCGCAGATTGACGACCGACTTGGCTTCCAGCGCCGGATCGTTTGTCGCCACCTGCGCCTGGCCAAGCGCTGTGCGCAGGAGCGAGTTCCGGGGGTAAAGCGCCACCGCCTGCTGGTAGGACTCGGCAGCTTCGGCTATGCGGCCGTTCTCAAAGAGGATCTGGCCGCGCAATTCATGCAGATACGGATTTTCGGGATTTTCCCGGATCAGGCCGTCGGTAATCTCGATGGACCGGTCGATCTTGGAGTCCCGGTAATAGGCGATGGCGCGGGCATATCGCCCGTTGAAGCCGCGGTCGTCCTCATAGCGCCGGATCGTCGTCTCGGGGTCTTCGATGAAGGCGCGCAGCTTGGCCCGGATTCGTTCGTGGGTTTCAACCAGCTCCGGGCGCAACGACTCGTCCCTGTAGGGGGATTTCTGCAAATGGTTGTGGATGATATCGACGCGTTCCTGCGTTACCGGATGGGTGCGCATGTACGGGTGCTGGCGCCCCGGCAGGCGAAGTTCCTGCTGGGCGAGAACTGAAATGAATTCATAGAGACCCTTGGTCGAGATGCCGGCCTGGTCGAGATATTTGAGCGCCGCCTGGTCGGCCGCCGATTCCTGGACCCGGCTATAGCTGAAAAAGGCCTGTTGCCCGAGCCCCTGTCCGCCAAGAATGAGTGCCTGCGCCGCGTCGGGCCGGCCGGCGACCGCGGCCGCGGCGCCCAGCACCAGCCCCAGCAGGGAGACGACGGTGGCGCCCTGCAAGGCGTCACCGGTTCGGGCCAGATGCCCGCCCGCGATATGCCCGGCTTCATGGGCGAGCACGCCCATCACCTGACTCGGGTCTTCCGCCTGCATGATGAGGCCCGTGGTGACGAAAATATTCTGCCCGCCCGTGACGAAGGCGTTGAGCCGCGGATCGTTGACGATGTAGAGGCCGACACTTTCCGGATTCAGGCCGGCGGCGGGCAGGATCGGCGCCAGATAGCTCTCGAGCGCGTTTTCGATCTCCGCATCCCGGACGAGGCCGATGCCTTCCTGGGCGTCCGCCGTTCGCGGCAGCGATGTGAGCAGGGCGCCGACGATCGCGGCCGCCAGCAGGAGGATGGCGCAGGGTTGACGGACGTGGCTCACAATTTGGTCTCGGCCGGTTGGATGGGTCGGGTACTCCTGGGTTTGACGGGTCTCGCGCAGGGTATCCGGCAAGCGGGCCCGCAAGTTGCTGCTGGTCGAGATTGACCCTAGCCCCCTCACGTCGTATAGGCCGCAATCAAGGCGGAACGGTGGCATGACAGTAAAGATTTCTTCCCGTGGCAGGCAAGTATCTCCCTTCATTGTGATGGAGGTGCTGCGCCAGGCCAATCGGCGGGCCGTCTCGGGCAAGGATGTCCTGCATCTGGAGTTGGGCCAGCCCAGCGAGGGTCCCCCCGCGCCCGTGCTCGCCGCGGCCGCCCGGGCGCTCGAATCGGGGCGTTTCGGCTACACCGAAGAAGCGGGCTACCCAGAGCTGCGCCAGCGGATCGCGCGCCATTATGGCGAATTCTACGACCTCGATCTTTCGCCCGATCGCGTCATTGTGACCACTGGCTCGTCAGGAGCCCTGATGCTCGCCTTCCTGGCTGCCTTCGACCCGGGTGACCGGGTTGCGCTGGTCACGCCGAATTATCCGGGGGCCCGGAATGCCCTGATCACGCTTGGCCTAGAACCGGTGCTGCTCGAGGCGGGGCCGGCAGAAAACTTTCAGCCGACTGTCGCTCTCCTGGAGGCGGTGGGCGAGCCGATCCAGGGTCTGATGGTGACCAGCCCCGGCAATCCGTCGGGCACCGTGATCGCGCCCCACGAGATGGCGGCGTTGGCCGCGTATTGCCGCGACAAGGGCATCCGGCTCATCTCGGACGAGATCTATCACGGGATCACTTATGAGGCCGCGGCCGCAACCGCCGCCGCACTCAGTGACGAAGCCATCGTGATCAACAGCTTTTCAAAATATTTCACGATGACCGGCTGGCGGCTTGGCTGGATGGTTGTGCCCGAGGACCTCGTGGCGCCGATCTGTCGGCTGATCCAGAATTTCTATATCTCGCCGCCGACACTGTCCCAGGATGCGGCGCTGGCGGTCTTCGACTGCCGGGCAGAACTGGACGGGATCGTGGCCGGTTACCGGGAACGGCGCGACCTGCTGCTGCGCGAATTGCCGAAGGCGGGCTTCAACAAGTTTGCTGCCCCGCAGGGGGCCTTTTACCTGTATGCCGACGTGTCGAATCTGACAAACGACAGCGTCGCGTTCTGCGAGCGGATCCTCAATGAGACCGGCGTGGCAATCGTCCCCGGAGTCGATTTCGATCGGGAGCGCGGACAGGCTTATGTCCGTTTTTCCTTCTCGACCTCCCTCGAGGTGGTCGCGGGCGCCGTTCGCCGCCTGATTGACTGGCAGAAACCCTAGCCGGTCGGCGGCCTAGGTTCCGCGGTTCCACCAGCCCGATTTTTTAGGCCCCCGGTCCTCGGTTGTCGGCAAGGGCTCGTCGTTTTTGACCACGACGGGCTCGGACGACCCGTTATCCGCCGGGGTCGAGATATCCCGGTCCCGGCCATTGCCGGATCCCGTTTCGGCCGGCTTGTCGGGAGCTGCGGGCCCGGATTCTGCCGTCCCCGGTTTGGCCTCCGCATCCGCATCCTTTCCGGCACTCTTCGTGCGCCGCTTCCGTGCCGGCCGCTTGGCAGTCCGGGCCGCCGGGGCAGCCGGCGCCGCCGGGGCTTTTTTCGCCGATTTCCGGCTGCGGCGCTTGGGCTTCGCCTCTTCCGCCGTCGCCTCTGTCTCCGGCCCGGGCTCAGGCCCGGGCTCAGGCTCGGGACCAGACTCAAGCTCGGGCTCGGCTTTTACCACCGGGGCCGCCTCGGCCGACCTGGCAGTCGTCGTGGCGGTTTCGTCATGTGCGGGCGCGCTGACCGAGGTGTCCGGTGCGTCGTCCTGGCTGCTCTCCGGTTCGGTCGTCCGTTCGTCCGTCGTGGCCGCCGCCAAGCCCTCCTCGGCCGGGCGCCGCCGCGACCGCCGCCGGCCGCCTCTCTTGCCGCGCCGCCGCCGCCGCGATGCCTGATCGGCATCCTCGCTCCCGGATTTTTCCGATGCTGCCTCGGTCGCCTTTGCGGGTTGGTTTTCCTTTGCCTCGCTGGGCTGAGCGCCGCGCTCCCGGCGCTTGTCTCTGGGCGCACGCGCGCTGTCCGGCTCTGCCTTCACCCGATCGAACCGGAAGGCCGGCGGGATTAGTTCGGGATCGGTTTCCACATGCACCTTGAAATCGTAACGCTGTTCGATGGTGAGCAGGTCGTGGCGTTTCTCGTTCAGCAGGTAGAGGGCAACCCGTCCGGGAAGAAAGACCGTGAGTTCGCGGCTCCGGCGCTGCACGCCCTCGCGCTCGATCTCGCGCAAAATCTGCAGGGCGGACCATTCGGTTGACCGCACGATGCCTGTGCCGCCGCAATGGGGGCAGGTGGAGCCGCTGCTTTCATAAACGCTGGGCCTGAGCCGCTGGCGGGACAGCTCAAGCAGGCCGAACGGGCTGATCCGGCCGACCTGGATCCGGGCCCGGTCCGCTTTCATCGCGTCTTTGACGCGACGCTCGACCGCATGCTTGTTGCGGTTCTGCTCCATGTCGATGAAATCGATGACAACGAGTCCGGCCAGGTCCCTCAGCCTTAGCTGCCGGGCGATTTCGTCCGCCGCCTCGAGATTGGTCTTGAGCGCGGTTTCCTCGATATTGCGTTCCCGCGTCGACCGACCCGAATTGACGTCGATCGAAACCAGCGCCTCGGTCGGATTGAACACCACCGAGCCGCCCGATTTCAGGTTGACGACCGGGCTGTGGATTGCGTCGAGTTGATCCTCGATCTGGTGGCGGTGGAAAAGGGGGACGGTCTCGTCCTTGTACTGCTGGACCCGCTTGGCGTGGCTCGGGGTCATCATTTTCATGAAGTCCTTTGCCGTCCGGTAACCCTCTTCGCCCTCGACAATGACCTCGTCGATGTCGCGTGTGTAGAGGTCCCGGATTGCCCGCTTGATGAGCGTGCCTTCTTCATAGATCAGGGATGGGGCCGTCGATTCGAGCGTCTTCTCACGAATTTGGTCCCAGGTACGCAAAAGGTAATCGAAATCGCGCTTCAACTCTGCCTTGGAGCGGTTGAGGCCAGCCGTGCGCAGGATCACCGACATGCCTTCCGGCACGTCGAGTTGCTCGAGCAGGCTTTTCAGCCGCCGCCGGTCGCGCTGGCTGGTGATCTTGCGAGACACGCCGCCGCCGCGCGGCGAATTGGGCATCAGCACGCAGTAACGCCCTGCCAGCGAGATGTAGGTGGTCAGCGCGGCGCCCTTGGTCCCACGCTCCTCCTTGACGACCTGCACAAGGAGAATCTGGTTGCGCTTGATGACTTCCTGGATCTTGTAGCGCCGGACCTGGCGGGGCTTGCTGCTTTGGGATTCGTCGATGGCGTCGTCGCCGCCCACGATTTCGAGGGCGGCTTCGCCCCCGTTGCTCTCCTCGTCCGGTTCTTCGCTTTTTTCGTCACCGCCATCCTCGGCGGTATCTTCGCGCGCTTCTCCGCTATCCGCCTCGGCGGGTCCGCCGGCCTCGTCGTCCCCGTCCTCTTCCCCGGAGGGTGAGGAGCCCGACTCGCTCGGCTCGGCCACGCCAGCCTCGGCCATCTCGTCGTCCTCGGCGTGCAACCGGCGCTGCTCGGCCATGAGCGCCTCCCGGTCGGCGACCGGTATCCGGTAGTAGTCGGGATCGATTTCGCTGAAGGCGAGGAAGCCGTGGCGGTTGCCACCGTAGGATACGAAGGCCGCCTGGAGCGACGGCTCCACCCGGGTCACTTTGGCGAGATAGATATTGCCCTTGATTTGCTTCTTTGTTGACGCCTCGAGGTCGAATTCCTCGAGCCGGTTTCCGTCCGCTACGACAACCCTGGTTTCTTCAGGGTGCGCGGCGTCGATCAGCATCCGCTTAGCCATCAGGCTTATGTCTCCTGGGCGCCGGCCCCCGAGCTGCGGAAGCTCGAAGGGGCGCCGGGTTTATGTGGGGGTCTTTGCTCCGGGGGCCGCCGGCGGCGGGGGAATTCCCGACGCGGCGCCCGGTGCCTAAAGATGGGCAAATACCCCAATTTCTTCGCTGCGGAATCGCCTCTGGCGCCCGGTTCCGATCACCCCGGTTTTGGTCTGTCGATAGTGGCGGAGCCAAATATCAAAGAGAATCAAAGGGGTGAGCCGCTGTCCCGGGCCGCCGCCGGCCCCAGGTTGGGGGCCTGCCGGGCGGTTCCGCGTCCGCGCCGTTACCATAGCCCGTTCCTGGCTTATTCCACAATCAGTTATTTCATCCGCGGCCGGCTGGGGATAAGCTGAGCAAGGGATTGACTCTTAGGGGTTTTTCGGGCGGCCACGGCGGATCGAGTGTTGCTTCCCCGACCAGCGACGGAGTATATCTGGGCTGCATCTAGTGGGTCAGTGGGGGCAGATACCCAAATGTTCGGTGTTCTAAGGCGCTTGGCAATCCTGATGACCGCGGCGGTGCTTGGCCTGGCGGTGCCGGTCGACGGCGGGGCCGAGCCGATCCCGCCCGGCGCGCCCGAGGTCACGAGCCTGCGCATCGGGGATCACGGCACCCGGACACGGATCGTCCTCGATGTCAGCCAGGAGATATCGCACAAGATCTTCACCCTGGCGGAGCCATACCGCGTGGTCCTCGATTTCAACGAGCTGGCCTGGAATCTGTCGGACAAGACCGGGGAAGCGGCGGGTGGCATGGTCTCGGGCCTGCGCTTCGGCCTCTTCACGCCCGGGACATCGCGACTGGTTCTCGATCTTGAGAAGCCGGTTCGCGTAGACCGGGTGTTCACGCTGAAGCCCAATGGCGGCTACCCGTACCGCTTCGTCGTCGATCTCGAGCAGATCAGCCAGGCCGCTTTCATGCGCGAGGCGGGCTCGACAATCCTGGGCGGAAGCGATCCGCCAGCGGTGGCGACGAGCACGCCGGTCCCGCCGCGGCCGCTCGGGATCCGGCCCGGCGACAAGGCCAGGGCCGAGAATGCCCGGCCCGTGATCGTGATCGACGCCGGCCATGGCGGGGTCGATCCGGGGGCACTGGGCAAGGGCGGCACCAAGGAAAAATACGTGACGCTGGCCATGGCCAAGGAGCTGGCCCGCCAGCTCGACGCCACCGGGCGCTACGAAGTGGTGCTGACGCGCGACGCGGACGTCTTTCTGCGCCTGCGCGAGCGGGTCGCCCGGGCCCGTCGGGCCAATGCCGATCTTTTCGTCTCGCTTCATGCCGACAGCCACCCGAAATCCTCCACACGCGGTCTGTCGGTCTACACGCTGTCGGAGAAATCGTCGGACCGGGAGGCGGCCCGGCTGGCGGCGCGGGAGAACAAGGCCGACCTCATCGCGGGCGTGGACCTCTCGCGCGAGACGGATGACGTGACCGGGATCCTGATCGACCTGGCGCAACGCGAGACCATGAATAATTCGGCCCGGTTCGCCGGGTTCGCGGTCAAGGAACTGTCCAAATCCGTGCGCTTGCTCAACCGGACCCACAGATTCGCCGGCTTCGCGGTGCTCAAGGCGCCGGACGTGCCCTCCATCCTCGTGGAAATGGGCTACCTGTCCAACCCGAGCGAGGAAAAGAACCTCGGCAGCGCCCGGTATCGCGCCGGTATCGCCGAGGGCCTCGTGCGCGGCATCGACAGCTATTTCAGTTGGAAAACCGCGCTCAACCGGTCATAAACCGGCCATAATGAGATTTTAAGGCAGGGGGCAGAGGCTCTGCCCAGCCTGGCCTCGCTCGGCGTCTCCGGGGAGCGCGATGCGCGTTCTGAAAAACACTTTTCTCGTCTTCATCCTGCTCGCCCTTCTCGGGGCGGGCGGCGCCCTGTACGTGCTGTATTCCTTTGGGCGCGATCTCCCCGACTACGCCCAGCTCGCCCATTACGAGCCGCCGACGGTGAGCCGGATTCACGCCGCTGATGGCCGGCTCGTCACCGAATACGCACGCCAGCGGCGCAGCTTTGTGCCGATCGAGGCCATGCCCAAGCGGATCATCAAGGCCTTTCTCGCGGCCGAGGACAAGAATTTCTATTCTCATCCCGGGGTCGATTTTCTCGGCATCGTGCGTGCCCTCGTCACGAACACGATGAACTCGTTTCGCGGCACGCGGCCTGTGGGCGCGTCCACCATCACACAGCAGGTCGCCAAGAATTTTCTCTTGAGCAACGAGGTCTCGGTCGAGCGGAAGATCAAGGAGGCAATTCTTGCTTTTCGGATCGAGCGCGCCTTTACCAAGGATCGGATCCTTGAGCTCTATCTGAACGAGATCTACCTGGGATACGGCTCCTATGGGGTTGCTGCGGCGGCGCTCAACTATTTCAACAAATCCCTCGACCAGTTGACCGTCGCCGAGGCGGCCTATCTGGCGGCGCTGCCCAAGGCGCCCAATAACTATCACCCCGTCCGCGCGCGCCTGGCCGCCGTGGCGCGGCGAAACTGGGTGATCGGACGCATGGTGGAGGAGGGGTTCATCGAGGAAACGGCGGGCGAACTGGCCCGGCGCGTACCGATCGAGGCGGTGGACCGGGAAGAAACCGAAGTCGTGCCGGCGGCGTATTTTGTGGAACAGGTGCGCCGGGAAATCTCAGAGCGGTTCGGTCATTCCGCCCTTTACGAGGGCGGGTTGTCGGTCCGCACTTCGCTGCACCCAAAGCTGCAGGCATACGCCGATTCCGCTCTTATGGCGGGACTGCGGGACTATGATCGCCGCCATGGCTGGCGCGGACCCGTGACCAATGTCGGCGATCAACTGGCGACGACGGGCTGGCGCGCCGCGCTCGCGGCCGCCGAGCCTCCGCCGGGGCGCGGGGCCTGGCGCATGGCCGTCGCTATCGGAATCGGCGAGACGGCGGTCGATATCGGGCTCGGGGACGGCTCGCGCGGACAGGTTCCCCTGGCCGAACTCAGCTGGGCGAGGGAATGGCGGCCGGAACAGGCGCTTGGCCCGCGTGTGCGCCGGCCCGCCGATGTGCTCGAAGCCGGTGATGTCATCCTCGTCGAGCCCGTCACGGAGGACGGCGACGGCGCGCCTTACCCGGAAGGGACGTACGGGCTTCGCCAGATCCCCGCCGTAGAAGGGGCGATCGTGGCGCTCGATCCCCATACCGGCCGGGTACTCGCGCTGCGCGGGGGCTACAGCTATGAAGCCAGCGAATTCAACCGCGCCACCCAGGCCCGGCGGCAACCGGGCTCGGCCTTCAAGCCCTTCGTCTACCTTGCCGCGCTCGAAGCGGGGCTGACGCCCTCAACCCTCATCCTTGACGCGCCCTTTGTGATCGATCAGGGGCCGGGGCTGGGAAAGTGGAAGCCGGACAACTATTCCAAGACTTTCTACGGTCCGAGTCCGATGCGCCTGGGCATCGAGAAATCACGCAACCTCATGACCGTGCGCCTGGCTCAGAAGATCGGCATGGAACGGGTATCGGAAACGGCCACCCGGATCGGCGTGGTCGATCATCTGCCGCCTGTCCTCTCCATGGCGCTTGGGGCGGGCGAAACGACCCTTCTCGATCTGACCGCGTCCTATGCGATTTTCGTCAATGGCGGCAAGCGGGTGACGCCAAGTCTGGTGGACCGGATCCAGGATCGGCACGGCCAGACCATTTATCGCCAAGACCTGCGGGCCTGCCCCGGGTGCCAGACGGAGCCGGTCGCGAACGCGGAAAGCGCGGTGGATGACGGCGCGGCGGTGCCCCGGGCCGCAAACCCGGCGTCCCTGCCCGATATCATCGACCTGCGCGAGCAGGTGGCCGACCCGGTGGCCGCCTATCAGGTCAACGCCATGCTGCAAGGCGTCGTTGAACGGGGCACCGGTCGGCGCATCCGCTCGCTCGACAAGCCGCTTGCGGGCAAGACCGGGACCACGAACGACAGTATGGATACCTGGTTCATCGGCTTTTCGCCCGATCTGGTGGTCGGGGTTTTCGTCGGCTTCGACACGCCGCGCAGCCTTGGCGAGCGTGAGACCGGCTCGAACGTGGCCGCGCCCGTCTTCAAGTCGTTCATGGCCAAGGCGCTTGCCGACAAGCCGTCGATCCCGTTCCGGATACCGCCGGGCGTGCGGCTGGTGCGCGTGGACGCCAAGACAGGGCTCCCGGCGGATGGCGATTCCGGCGATGTCATCACCGAAGCCTTCCGCGCCGGGACCGAGCCCGAGCGCCAGCAGACCGTGATCGGCAGCGGCGGACCATCGCCCGATTCTGCCTCGCCCGTTGGCGTGGGCGGGCTGTACTGAGCGCATCTGATCGCATATGTTGCGGTTCCCTGCCGCAGGGTCGACGGCGATGCGCGGACGGGCGGTGCACGTCTCTGGCTCCCGAACGTTTCGCACGAGGACCCAGGCCGGATGCCAGGTCAGAACAGTCACAAAATTCAAACCGGGTTCAAACATGCGCGCCGAACATCAGGCCCTGATCGATGAAATCCGCCAGTCCCTCGCGCTGATCCGGAGGCATCTTTGACTGGGAGGCGGCGAACAGACGGCTTGGCGAACTGAACGCGCTGGCCGAGGATCCGTCCCTCTGGGATGACGCGGACCGGGCGCAGAAAGTGATGCGCGAGCGCACGCACCTGCAGGATAGCCTCGACGCATTTTCAAACCTTGAAACCGAATTCGGGGATGCCCAGGCTCTCCTCGATCTGGCTGAAGAGGCCGATGACGACGCCACACGGGAAGAGGCGGCCGAAGCCCTTCTTCGCCTGCACGAGCGCGCCGCTCGACGCCAGTTGGAAAGCCTGCTGTCCGGCGAGGCGGATGGCAATGACTGCTATCTCGACGTGCATGCCGGGGCCGGCGGTACCGAGGCGCAGGACTGGGCCGAGATGTTGCTGCGTATGTATCTGCGCTGGGCCGAGGCGAAGGGCTATGACGTCGAGTGGCTGGAGGAAAGCGGAGGCGAGGAAGCTGGCATCAAGTCGGCGACCATTCGGGTCAAGGGTCACAATGCCTATGGCTGGCTGAAGACCGAATCGGGTGTCCATCGGCTGGTCCGCATTTCACCATTCGATTCAGCCGCGCGGCGTCATACGAGCTTCGCATCCGTCGGCGTATATCCGGTGATCGACGAGACCATCAATGTCGAGATTCTTGACAAGGATCTGCGCGTGGACACGTATCGCGCTTCGGGCGCAGGCGGCCAGCACGTCAATAAGACCGACAGCGCTGTGCGGATTACCCACATCCCCACGGGCATTGTCGTGCAATGTCAGACCGATCGCTCGCAGCATCGCAACCGCGCGGCCGCCATGGATATGCTGCGGGCGCGGCTCTACGAGGCGGAATTGCAGCGCCGCGAAGAAGAGGCTCAGTCGGAAAGGGATGCCAAGACAGATATCGGCTGGGGGCACCAGATCCGCTCTTACGTGCTTCACCCTTATCAGATGGTGAAAGATTTGCGAACCGAGGTTGAAACCGGCAACACCCAGGCGGTGCTCGATGGGCGCATCGATGCCTTCCTCGAAGCGGCGCTATCCGCCAGGGTGTCCGGCAAGACGGCGGCGTCTTCCGAATAGACATGCGGCAGGTTTTTAAAGGGACTTGATCGCCGCTTTAACTTCTTCAACGTGGCCGGGGACCTTGACCTTGCGCCAGACCCGCCGGATCGTGCCTTTCTCATCGATCAGGAACGTAGCGCGCTCGATTCCCATGTACTTGCGTCCGTACATGCTTTTTTCGACCCACACGCCGTATTTGTCGCACACCTTGACCTCCTCGTCCGAGGCCAGGGGAAAATTCAGCTTGTGCTTCTTCTTGAACTTGTCGTGCGAAGCGACCGAGTCCTTTGATACGCCAATAACCACCGCGCCGGAGGCCTTGATCGATCGCATCGCATCGCGAAAGCCGATGGCTTCCTTGGTGCAGCCCGATGTGTCGTCCTTGGGATAGAAGTACAGCACCACTTTTTTGCCGGTGAAGTCGGAAAGCCGGATGGTCTCTCCGCCATCTGCCGGCAGGGTGAAAGCGGGCGCCTTTTTTCCTTCTTCAGCGGCCATGTCCGATCTCCAGGTTATGTGTCACTACCAAAGATGCGCTTCGATTTAGACGGTTTTCTCGGGTATTCCAACGATGTCCTCGAAGCAGCGACGGGTTTTTTCGGCAAGCGCCGTAATGTCGGCCCTGAGTGCCCCGAAATCGGTTCGCCCGGTCACGCGGGCAAGGGTACGGCGCAGGCCATCGGGCGCCTTGCCTTCCTCGAACCGCCCCTCCACACAGAGGCGCAGCAACCCCTGAACCTCCAGCCATGTCTGAAAGGCCTCCGACAGACAGGCATGGGCGGCATCGTCGAGACAGCCGGCGTCGTGAAGGTTCTCAAGCACCGTCGCCGTCCCCGGGGCCAGGATCGCCGGTCGGTCGTGCCCGTGACGAAGCTGGAGGTACTGGCAGAGAAACTCGATATCGATGAGGCCGCCCGGCATATACTTGATGTCCCAGGCGTCGTGTCCCGGGTGTTCTTTTGCAATCCGCGCGCGCATGTCCAGCACGTCACCCGTCAGCTTGTCCGGCGCGCGCTGACGGGTGAGAATATCGACAATCGTCTTCTGCAGGCGTTGGTTCAGTTCGCGGCTGCCGGCGATCGGCCGGGCCTTGGTCAGCGCCATCTCCTCCCACGTCCAGGCCGATTCGGCATAGTAGCGCTCGAAAGCTTCCCATCGCGTCGCGATGGGTCCGGCGTTCCCGGACGGGCGCAGGCGCATATCCACCTCGAAGAGCCCCCCTTCGCCGGTCAGCGCGGTCAATGCGTTGATCAGCCGCTGCGCCAGCCGGGCGAAATAGGTGCCCGCCGCCAGCGGCCGCGGGCCATCGGATTCGGTCTCGGGGTCCTCGACGTCATAGACGAAAACCAGATCCAGATCGGAGCCAAGCGTCAGTTCGCGACCACCGAGCTTGCCGAAGCCGATGACCGCGATGCTGCCCCCCGGCACGTGCCCGTGATTTGTGGCAAAGTCGTCCAGGACCCGGGGCAGAAGCGTGCCGATCACGACTTCGGCGATATCGGAAAGGAGCGATGTCGCCTGCCTGATTCCGATCTGCTGGCGCAGGATCCCGGTTCCGATCAGGAAGTGGCGGTCGTTCGTCCAGCGCCGTGTCAGATTGAGGATGTCCTCGAGCGCGGCCGCCGGCCCCAGCGCCTCTTCCAGGCTTGCTTGGAGTGCTTCCTTGTCGAGCGGGTTTTCGAGCAGATCCTCGTCGAGCACGGCATCGAGCAAAATTGGATAACGGCTCAGCCGGCTCGCCAGCCGCGGCGCGGTACCCATGATCTCGGCCACCAGCGTGAGAAGCTGCGGATTGGAATGGAACAGCGAGAAAAGCTGTACTCCGGCCGGCAGCGCGTT
Organism: Alphaproteobacteria bacterium; assembly: GCA_040220875.1. Taxonomy (NCBI): domain Bacteria; kingdom Pseudomonadati; phylum Pseudomonadota; class Alphaproteobacteria; species Alphaproteobacteria bacterium. The sequence continues at coordinate 347,608 of JAVJVX010000003.1, forward strand.
CAGAAATTCGGCAAAGCGGACGAAGGCGGTATCAGGGTTGGCGGTTCTGGAAAGCGCCGTCAGGAGTTCAGGCATCAGTTCGGTCAGGAGCTGGCGCGCCCGATCCGAGCGCGTGGCCCGCATGCCGCCATGGTGCCAGCCACGGACAATCTCCCACACCTTGGCGGGCTCGGCGAACCCCATGTCGTGCAGGGTCTCGACCGTATCTGGATCGGGATCGCCGCCGGTAAAGACAAGATTGCCGGTTCCACCGAGGGACGGGGATTCCGCGAACAGATCGTCATAGTGTCTGGCGACGGTTTCCAGGGTCCCGCTGACGGCCTTCGCGAAGTCGGTCTCGGTTTGGTAATTCAGAAACACGCCCAGGGCCGCGAGTTTTTCCCCGTTTTCCGGCAGGGTCTGGGTCTGTTGGTCGTCGATCATCTGCAGTCGATGCTCGATGCGGCGCAGCAATGTGTAGGCATCGGCGAGTTCGCCGCTCACCTGTGCCTCCACATGTCCTGTCTGGCTGAGGGCAGCCAGGGCACCGATCGTGTCAGCGACGCGCAAATCCGGGTCGCGCCCGCCCCAGATGAGCTGCTGCGTTTGGGCGAAGAACTCTATTTCCCGGATGCCTCCCCGGCCGAGCTTGATGTTGTGGCCGGCGAAAGCGATTGCCGTATTGCCCCTGTGTTTGGCGATCTGGCGCTTGATCGAATGGATGTCCTGAATGGCCGCGAAATCGAGGTATTTGCGCCATATGAAGGGGCGGAGCATGGACAGAAAACTCTGGCCCAATGACCGGTCGCCGGCAACGGGGCGCGCCTTGATCATGGCCGCGCGCTCCCAGTTCTGGCCCATGCTTTCGTAATAGGTCTGCGCGGCGTCGATATTCAATGCCACCGGCGTGGAGCGCGGATCGGGGCGCAGGCGCAGGTCCATGCGAAAGACATACCCGTCGCGGGTGCGCTCCTCCATCATGCGCACGAGGTCGCGGCTCAGGCGCTGGGCGAACTCGGAGACTGTCTTCGAGCCCCGGTAGGGCAGGAGTTCCGGATCGAACAGAATGATGAGATCGATATCGCTTGAGTAGTTCAACTCCCGCGAACCGAGCTTCCCCATGCCCAGGACCGTGTAGCCGCAATTCCGGAGCGGATCGGCCGGGTCGGCCAGTTCAATCTGGCCCTGGTCATGGGCCTGGCGCAGGAGGTGCACGAGCGCCCGGTCGAGCGCCGCTTCGGCGAGCTCGCTGAGCGCCCCGGTGACGCGGTCGAGCGGCCATATCTCCGCAAGATCGGCCACGGCGACGGTGAGTGCCGCTCTGGACTTCGTCCTGCGCAGCTCGGCCATGATTTCGGCTTCGCCCCCGCTTTCGGCTTCCGGGCTGCGCAGCGCCTCGAGCACCCTGTCCCAGGCGGCATCCGGACCGTTCGTGAACAGCTCGAGCGCAAAGCCCGGGTCGCGCAGGATGGTCGCGGTCAGATAGGGGCTGTTGCCGAAAATCGCGGCGAGAATCCGCTGCCCATCGCTATCGGCCGCGAAATCGGCCATCTTTGAGGAGATTTCGGTGCAATCGTCGCGCTGGGCCGCCTCGCGCCAGTGGGCGAGGCCGGTCTCCGCAGCGCGGTCATCGGCAGGCAGGGGCAGTTTTTGGGACTCGACGGCGAGTTTCGGGTGGTGCATCAGCTTCAGCCAAAATATAGGTGAAGCTGGACGCAACAGGCAGGAAAGGTCAAGTGCAAGTGATCCGGCGCGGCACCAGGATACTCTTGGAGATACTCGCCGGCGTGGGGGCCGCGCTGGTGGTGGTGACCGCCATAGCCGGACTCCGCCTCTCCCAGGGACCCATCGGACTCCCGTTTCTTGAGCCCTATCTGGAAGAGGCACTGAGCGCGGCCGACGGATCATTCGCAACCTCGATCGGAGGCGCCGGACTGGTCTGGTCCGGCTGGTCGCGCGGGCTCGACACGCAGATCACGGACCTGCGCATCACCGACGGCACCGGACGCGACGTTGGCGCCGTTCCCGTGCTCGCGGTTGAATTCAGCCTTCGCGCACTCCTCAGGGCGGAAATCGCGATCAAGGCAGTTCAGATGAGGGGGGCTGAACTGCGTATCGTGCGCGGCGGCGATGGCCAGTTTCGCCTGGCCGGTATCAGTGCCGCCAACGGCGTGCGACTCCCCTTTACGATGACCGAAATCCTGGCCGTCATTCTGGCGCCGCCTGACCGCGCGAGCCCGATCGGCTATCTGACCGAGCTTCAGGTCTTCGATGCGCGTGTGGATGTCGAGGACGTGCAGACCGGTCTGAGCTGGCTGGTCGAGGGCGAGGCGCTGAAGCTGGAGCGCGACGGGGCAGGGGTGACGGGAGATTTCGCCCTCGATCTGTCATACGGCGAGGGGGTGGCCAGCTTGCGGGGTGATTTCAGCTATGCCCGGGCCGGTGAGCAGGCGACGTTTCAGGCCGAAATGACCGACCTGGTGCCGGCCGGGCTATTGGCGGGGGCGACGGACGATCATCCTCTCGCCGGGATTGATCTCCCGATGCGTGGCCAGGCGGAGGGCCGGATCGACGGAAGGACCGGCCAGATCGCCCTGTCCTTCGAGTTGTCGGCCAGCCCCGGCAGGGTCGACCTGCCGGATGTCTTTGTGGAACCCCTGCCGGTGGAAGCGCTGGCATTGCGCGGTAACTATGATTCTGAGGCGGGTATTCTCCGTCTCGGTGACGGTTTTCTCGATCTGTCCGGTCCGACGGCAACCTTTTCCGGCAGCACGAAATTCCGTGACGACGGGATGCTCCTGGCCCTCAATGCCACGATCAGCGATGTGCCGGTGGCGGATTTGTCGCGCCTCTGGCCGCGTCATGCCCCCGGCCGGGATTGGGTGACGCACAATGTCTCGGACGGGTGGCTCAAGGGCCTCTCGGCGACGGCCGAAGTGCTGGTCGCGCAAGAGGCCTTCACAGACTCTGACGCGGACCAGGATGCGGCGGACCGCCTGCAGGTTCTGGGCCTGTCGGGAAGTTTCGATTACGACGGACTCGTCATCCGTTTCATGGAAACGATGCCACCGGTCCGCGATATTTCGGGTCAGGGGAGACTGGGGGTGGACCGCATCGATTTCGAGATCGATTCGGGCCGACTGGAGAGTATCCAGCTCACCCAAAGCACGGTGGCGCTGACAGGGCTGGACGACACTCCCGGGCTTCTGGTGCTCGATTCCTTTCTCAGCGGAGATGTTCCGGCCGTGCTGGCGGTGCTCGATAACGCGCCTATCCACATTGGCGGGACCCTTGGGGCCCTGCCGGCCGAAACGTCGGGCGATTTCACCGGCTCCCTGTCGGCCTCCATGCCGCTCAAAAAATCGTTGTCCTTCGAGGAAGTCTCGATCAACGCGAGCCTGGAAACGGACGGGCTGGTCTTGCCACGCACGCTCAACGAGGTGCCGCTGACGGAGGGCACGCTCAATATCGGTCTCGATAACGAGAAGGTTACCTATAGCGGGTCCGCGACTTTCGCTGACCGGGTGCTCGAGCTGACGGGTCAGCGCTATCTCGGCGACGCGCGCGCATATCGGGGGCAGCGCACGCTGTCCGGCCGGTTCAGCGAGGCCATCTGGTCCGCCCTGAATGTCGACGTGGCGCCGGTTCTGGACGGCCCGGCCGAGATCCGGCTGACGGAAACCGTCTTTGACGATGGTGCCAGCGAAATCGAGCTCTCGGCCGATTTGGAAGCGGCGACGCTGAAAGTGCCAGGCGTCGAATGGTCCAAGTCCGCCGGGGTGCCCGGTACGGCCCAGGCGTCCCTTCGGATTGCCCCGGACGGTCAGGTCGCGATCAGGGGTTTTACCCTTGAGGGCGACGATTTTCACATAGAGGGATCGGCCGGACTTAACCGGAAGCACGAGCTTGCGTATTTCGAGGGGCCGCAGCTTCGCTTCGGTCGGACAAACATGATGGCCTCGGTCCGCCGGAATACCGATGGTGGATATCGTGTCATTCTTTCGGGCGATTCGATTGACGTATCGGAGCTCATCAACTCGATCGACGACGAGGGAGCCTACAGCCTGCCGCCGCTCAACATCGCCGCTCGCCTCGACAAGCTCTTCGTCGGGCCGGGCGAGGCGCTCGACGACGGTCAGGGACGGTTGCATTACGATGGCACGACATGGGATGACATCGAGATCGGCGCCAAGACGCCGGGGCAGGGGCTGGTAAGCTATACCATCCGTCCATCGCCGGATGGCCGCACCATGTCGCTTCGGGCCGATAACGCGGGCGCGCTCATCCGTTCGCTGGGCATCTGGGACAGAATTTCGGGCGGGCGGCTCGAAGTCTCCGGGCAATTCGGTTCGGGCGCGGGGGCGGGCGAATTCAAGGGCAAGGTCCTCCTCAACGACTACCTTCTGACCGATGCGCCGCGGGTCGCACAGATTCTGCAGGCCGCCTCGCTTTACGGCATCCTGAACATGCTTGGAGAAAGGGGGATAAGGTTTACCCGCCTCTCGGCCGATCTTTCGAGCAAGGACGGACTGATGACCGTGGAGAACGGCCAGACGGCTGGCCCCGATCTTGGGCTTACCTTCGGGGGGTTCGTCGATCCCGAGACCGACCGCATCGATCTGCGCGGAGTGATCGTTCCCGCCTACGCGATCAACAGCCTCCTCGGCAATATTCCTATTGTGGGTGATGTTCTGATGGGGGGCGAGGGGGGCGGCATATTCGCCGCCAACTATCAGCTATCAGGGTCGCTGGAAGAGCCGAAGACCAGCGTCAATCCGCTCTCCGCCCTGGCGCCGGGATTTCTCCGTGGCCTGTTCAACATCATGGAGCCGAAGCAGGACGCCTCGAGGCCGGCTGCAAACGGCGCGCCCCCGTCGCCCGGGATAGAAACGCTCCCGACGGGACCGCCGCCCGAAATCCCGGAACCGGTGCGTCCCTTTCCCGAAATCCCGGAGTCCGGCCTGCCGGCTTCCGGCAATGACGGGACTCCGGAGACGGCTCCCGCGCCTAGCCCCGGCGGATGAGCACGTGACGTTTCTTGCCGCGAGACAATTTGAAAGGCGTGCCGTCCTCGCCCCAGTACGGCAAGACGGATACTTCAGCCTCGATCACGGTCTCGTCGTTGATCCGGCATCCGCCTTGCTCGACCGTGCGCCGGGCGTCGCTCCGGCTGGTCGCAAGCCCGGCTGAGACGAGCGCGTCCACGACCGTGGGATTGCCGCTGAAATCGGCGGGCGAGATGTCGATGCGCGGCAGGCTGTCGCCGACCTGACCTTCCTCGAAGGTCCGGCGCGCTGTCTCCGCCGCCTCGCCGGCGGCGTCCCGGCCATGGCACAGCCTCGTCGCCTCGAAGGCGAGGATCTTCTTGGCCTCGTTCAGCGCCGCCCCGTCCAGGGATTCGAGGCGCGCGATCTCGTCCAGCGGCAGTTCCGTGAAAAGACGGAGAAAGCGACCGACGTCGGGGTCATCCGTGTTGCGCCAGTATTGATAGTAGTCATAGGGAGACAGGCGGTCGGCGTTGAGCCAGATGGCGCCCTGCGCCGTCTTGCCCATCTTGGCGCCCGAGGCCGTGGTGATCAGCGGCGCCGTCAGGCCGAAAACCGTGCGGTCATCGGTCCGGCGGGTCAGATCGACGCCATTGATGATATTGCCCCACTGATCAGAGCCGCCCATCTGAAGCGTGCAATTCCACCGGCGGGCAAGCTCGAGAAAATCGTAGGCTTGCAGGATCATGTAATTGAATTCGAGAAAAGTAAGATTTTGCTCGCGCTCGAGCCTGAGACGTACACTGTCGAAAGTCAGCATGCGGTTGACGGAAAAATGCCGGCCGATATCGCGCAGGAACGGCACGTAGCGGAGCTCGGCCAGCCAGTCGTCATTGTCGACCATGATCGCCTTGCCCGGCCCGTCGCCGAACTCCAGGAATTTGTCGAAAACGGACCGGATGCCCGCCATGTTGCGCGCAATTTCCTCATCATCGAGGACGCGTCGGCTTTCATCCTTGCCCGAAGGGTCGCCGACTTTCGTGGTGCCGCCGCCCATGAGGACAATGGGGGTGTGGCCGTGGCGCTGGAACAGACGGAGCAACATGATCTGGACGAGGCTGCCGACATGAAGGCTGTCGGCCGTGCAGTCGAAGCCGATATATCCGGTGACGGGACCGGCCGCGAGGGCGGTGTCGAGCGCCGCCATGTCCGTGCATTGATGAACAAAGCCCCGGGCCAGGACTTCGCGCATGAAGTCCGACGTCGCCTGATCTGTCGTCTGGGTCATTCGAGCCCTTGGGTTGACGGCCTTCCGGACCACCGACGCCTCCCGGCCGGATTTGAAATGGCCAGACCCGAAATGGCGCGGCGGCATAAGCTTTGTTGCGGCAGGGCGGCTGATTTAGCACAATCGCCCCCGCCTCACAACTTGGGCCGGACGCCGCCAATTGTCTCATTTTGAAAAGCATGCCGCCATCGGGCTGATGAGCGGCACCTCGCTCGACGGGATCGATGCCGCGCTCGCCGAGACCGACGGCGACGCCCATTTCCGGCTGATTGCCTTCGAAAGCCGGGCCTACGACCCGGCGCTCCGGACCCGGCTGCGCGATGCGGCCCTGCGCCGCCCCGAAGGCTCGTCCACCTCGCTGGGACCACTCGTGCGCGATCTGACGGATTGCCATGCCGATTTGGTCGCGGGGCTTCTGGCATCAACCGGGTGGACGGCGGATGGCGTGCGGGTGATCGGATTTCACGGCCATACGCTCTGGCACGCGCCCGAGGCAGGGTTCACGCTTCAGATTGGCGACGGGGGGCGTCTGGCCGCGCGGACCGGGATCGATGTCATTTATGATTTGCGCACGGCCGATATCGAGGCGGGCGGGCAAGGAGCGCCGCTGGTGCCAGTGTTCCACCGGGCTCTCTCGGCCGGGCATGAAAAGCCCGTGGCCGTGGCTAATATCGGTGGCGTCGCCAATGTGACCTATGTCGGTGCGGGCCAATCCGGCGGGGACGATCTCATCGCCTTTGACACGGGCCCCGGTGTCGCGGCGATCGATGATTTCATCCGCGAGCGAACCGGCGATCCGTTCGACGCCTCGGGCCGACTTGGCCTTGCGGGGCGTATCGACTGGCGGTTCGTCGATGATTTTCTGGCCGACCCGTATTTCTCACGGCCGCCGCCGAAATCGCTCGACCGGGATCATTTCGCGCAACTCCGGGTCGCGCGGCTGGATGGATTCTCGACCGAGGACGGGGCCGCGACCCTGGCGGCGTGTACCGCCGGGGCACTCGCCCGGGCGGCGGATTTCTTCCCCGCCCCGCCTCTTCAATGGTTGCTGACGGGCGGCGGGCGGCGGAACGAGGCCGTGGTGGCGGCGCTGCGCGGGTGCACGCAGGTGCCAATCGTGCAGGGGGATACCGTGGGTTGGACGGGCGACGCGATCGAGGCCGCGGCCTTTGCCTATCTTGCGGTGCGCCGCCTGGCGGGCCTGCCGGCAACCTATCCGGGGACGACCGGGGCCAGGCTGCCGACGCGCTGTGGCCGGCTTGCGAAAAAACCGGCCTGATTGGCCGGCCCGAGGCCCCGCGCCTATTCCTCCGTGGCGGGCCCGGCCGCGTCGGCGATCGCGGGTGTGATATAGGCGTCGACGATGCCGGCCATCTCCTCGATCTTGTCGCTGAAGAAATGATCGGCGCCAGCCACTTCCGTATAGGTGACGACCACGCCGCGCTGGTTGGTCAGTTTCTTCGCCAGCGCCTGAGTCGCTTCCGGCTGGACGATCTGGTCAGCATTCCCTTGCACCATCAGGCCCGATGCGGGGCAGGGGGCAAGAAAATTGAAATCATAGAGATTGGCCGGCGGCGCGATGCAGACGAAGCCGTTGATCTCGGGCCGGCGCATGAGGAGCTGCATCGCGATCCAGGCCCCGAAGGAAAATCCGGCGATCCAGCAGCTTTCCGCATTGGGGTTATAGGCCTGCAGCCAATCGAGCGCCGCCGCCGCGTCGCTCAACTCTCCCTCGCCCCGGTCATAAACGCCCTGCGAGCGGCCGACCCCCCGGAAATTGAACCGCAAGACCGAACAGCCTTGGCGCTGAAAGCTCTGGTACAGGCTGTAGACCACCTTGTTGTTCATCGTCCCCTCATGCTGGGGATGAGGGTGGAGAATCAGTGCAATCGGGCCGTTGGGCTTCTTGGTGTGCTGATAACGCCCCTCGAGGCGCCCCTCGGGGCCGTTCAGGATGACTTCGGGCATTTTAGGTTCCTTCCGGGCCGTCGCGGTGCGTTCACCAGCGCCGGAATTCCGCCGGAGCCCCCGGAGTGCGTTGAATCGGTGCGCCCGGGCGGGGCAGCGGCTTGAATCACGGCGCTAATACTTGACTAATTTACTTGGTTTACCTATAACCCAGGTCTCGGGCCTTGGGAGAGGGTTCCGGACACCGGTGCGTGCCGGGTAAAAACTGGAATGACCTTATAGATAAGGCCGACCATGCTTTTCAAGACTTTGCGCGACGAGATCAAGACAATTCGTGCCCGGGACCCGGCGGCTCGATCAGCCTGGGAGATCATCCTCTGCTACCCGGGGTTTCACGCCGTCCGCTTCCACCGCCTTGCTCACTGGCTCTGGAAGAAAGGGCTGCACACGCCGAGCCGGTTCGTCTCCCATGTCGGGCGATGGCTGACCGGGATCGAAATCCACCCGGGCGCGGTGCTCGGTCGCAACGTCTTTATCGATCACGGCATGGGTGTCGTGATCGGTGAAACGGCGGAACTGGGCGACAACGTGACCCTTTACCAGGGAGTCACGCTGGGCGGGACGAGCCGGGAAAAGGGCAAGCGGCACCCGACTCTGGCCGATGGCGTCATCGTCGGCGCCGGCGCCCAGGTGCTGGGGCCGTTGAAAGTGGGCAAGGATGCCCGTGTCGGCGCGAATGCCGTCGTCGTCAAGGACGTGCCCGAAGGTGTCACGGTGACCGGCATCCCGGCCCGTGTCGTCGCCCCGCGCGAGCGGGAGACGCAGGCGACCGATTCCCGGTTCGCCGCCTATGGCGTCGTTGCGGCGGATCTGCCTGATCCGGTGGCCCGCGCCGTGGAAGGACTTCTGGATCGTGTGAGCGCCCTTGGCCAGCGGGTCAACGCGCTGGAAGAGGAACTCCAGCGGCTGACCCCGGATCTGCCGGCGAGCCGGATGAGCGGCGGGACGGCCGAGGACGATGAGGAACTGGACGACCGCGACGTTTGAGTCCGGCGCCTTGAACGGGAAGCTCGGACACAGAAGGGAAGGAGCAGGCAATGAGACTTAGCACGAAGGGTCGGTATGCGGTGATGGCCATGGTCGACCTCGCTCGCCGCGAGGCGACGAATCCGGTCGCCCTGGCCGATATCGCGGAGAGCCAGGAAATTTCCCTCTCCTATCTCGAACAACTTTTCGCGAAACTGCGGAAGGGAAATCTGGTCTCCAGCGTCCGGGGCCCCGGCGGCGGCTACAAGCTGGCGCGACCAGCCGACAAGATGGCGATTGCTGATATCATCCTCGCCGTCGATGAGCCGATTCGCGCCACGCGGTGTTCGCCCGGTTCGCCCGAAGGCTGCCGCGCCAACAAGATGCGATGCAGCACACATGACCTCTGGGAAGAGCTCGGCAATCAGATTCATCTCTTCCTGAATTCGGTCAGCCTGTCCGACGTGGTGGAAAGCAAGGTCAGGGTCACGACACCCTTCCCCGATGACGGGGAGGAGAGCGCCCCGGCCCCCGACGGCGGGCCCGATACGTCGGTCGCGGCCGAATAGCTCGCACGCCCTTGTCATCCGGCGCCTTCCGACATGGCTCAGCCTGAACCCTCCATCTATCTGGATTACAATGCCAGTGCCCCGCTCCGTCCCGAGGCCCGGGCAGCCATGGAGGCCGCCCTTGGCCTCGCCGGCAACCCGTCCTCGGTGCATGGTTTCGGTCGCGCGGCCCGCGAATGCCTGGAAGCGGCCCGCGAAAAGGTGGCGGCGCTGGTCAACGCCCGGCCTGAAAACGTGATTTTCACGAGCGGCGGGACGGAGGCAAACAATCTCGCCCTCGCCAGTGTAGCGGGGCGGCCGGTCATCGCCTCGGCGATCGAGCACGATTCGGTGCTTCAGTCGGCCCCGCCCGACCGCCGCCTGTCGGTGACGCGGGCGGGCATCGTGGATCTCGCGGCACTTGAACGCCGCCTCGACGGGCTTGCGCCTGGCACGCTCGTTTCCGTGATGTGGGTGAATAACGAGACCGGCGCCATCCAGCCGGTCGAGGACATCGCCCGGCTGCTGGAAGGGCGCGGGATCGGATTCCACAGCGATGCGGTCCAGGCGGCCGGGCGGATCGCGCTCGATATGGCGCCTCCCGGCCCCGACATGATCAGTCTGTCCGCCCACAAGATCGGCGGTCCGACGGGCGTCGGCGCGCTGGTGCTTGGGGACAGTGTGGCTGGCGGGACCGAACTTGCGCCGCTCTTGCGTGGGGGCGGGCAGGAGCGGGGCCGCCGGGCCGGGACGGAAAACATCGTCGGCATTGCGGGCTTCGGGGCGGCGGCGGCGGCCGCGCGGCGCGATCTCGCAACATATGGCGCTCTTGCGGATCTGCGCGATTCGATCGAGGCTGCCTTGCGGGCGACCTGCCCGGAGATCGAGTTGCCGGGTCAGACCGCGCCGCGCGTCGCAAACACGCTGAACGTGATGATGGCGGGTGTGCGCGCCGAAACCCAACTCATGGCCCTTGATCTCAAGGGCATCGCGGTAAGCGCGGGGGCAGCCTGCTCGTCGGGCAAGGTGCAGCCCTCCCATGTGTTGCGCGCCATGGGCTACGGCGAGAACGAGGCGGCAACGGCGCTCCGTGTCAGCCTCGGCCCTGAGACGCGCGCGGCCGAGGTGGATCTGTTCGTCGAGGCCTGGCGCGGACTTTTCCGCCGCCTCGCCCAAACCAACCCGGCCGCGGCCTGAGATTACGGAAGAGTGCTGTGAGTCTGAGCAAGCGCATCTATCTCGATTACCAGGCGACCACGCCCATGGACCCACGGGCGCTTGACAGGATGCTGCCCTATTTTTTGGAGCGCTTCGGCAACCCGCATTCCGTCACTCATGCCCATGGCTGGGAGGCGGAGGAGGCGGTGGAAATCGCCCGCGAGCAGATCGCCCATGTCATCGGCGCCGATCCGAAAGAGATCGTCTTCACCTCCGGCGCGACCGAGGCCAATAACCTCGCGATCAAGGGGGCGGCCCGGTTTTACCGGCGCGAGCGACCCCATATTGTGACCTGCGTGGCGGAGCACAAATGCGTGCTCGAATCCTGCCGCGCCATGGAAGCCGAGGGGTTTGAGCTGACCTGTGTGCCGACCCTGAACAACGGTATCGTCGACCTGGCGGCGCTCAGAGACGCTGTCTCGGCGCGCACATGCCTTGTCAGCATCATGGCGGTGAATAATGAAATCGGCGTCATTCAACCGCTCGCGGAAATCGGCGAAATCTGCCAGAGCGCCGGCGCGCTGTTCCATACCGATGCGGCGCAGGGTTTCGGCAAGATTCCGCTCGACGTGCGCGCGATGAACATCGCGCTCATGAGTATCTCGGCGCACAAAGCCTATGGGCCGAAGGGCGTCGGCGCGCTTTACGTCCGCCGCCGGCCGCGCGTGCGCCTCATCCCGCTGATGAGCGGCGGCGGGCAGGAACGGGGTCTCAGATCGGGCACGGTGCCGGCGCCGCTTTGCGTAGGCTTCGGGTGGGCGGCCGAGATAGCGGAAAAGGAGATGGCGGATGAGGCCCTGCGCCTCACGGCGCTTCGCGACCGGTTCCTCGCGCGCCTTCGGGCGCGTGTGCCCGACATGGTGTTGAATGGCGACCGGGAGCGGCGCATCCCGGGCAATCTGAGCCTCGGCTTTCCGGGGGTGAATGGCGACCGGCTGATCGCCGGTCTGAAAGGGATTTCGGTTTCCTCAGGTTCGGCCTGTTCGTCGGCCTCGATCGAACCGTCCTACGTTCTGGCCGCGCTCGGGGTTCCGGCGGACCTGGCACAGTCGGCGCTTCGCATCGGACTGGGCCGGTTCACCACGGCGGAGGAAGTCGACCGGGCCGCGGACGAGATTGCCGCGGTGGTGGAAGAACTGCGGGCCGACGCCACCCCTGAGGCACCGGCGGAAACGGGCGCATGAAAATACGTTTCGTGACGGCAGGCGGCGAAACCCGCGAGGTGCCGGCCCGCCCGGGCGAGACGCTGCTGGCACGCGCGCAGGAGGCCGGTTTCGATCTCGAAGGGGCGTGCGGCGGCCAGATGGCCTGCTCGACCTGTCACGTCATCGTGGCGCGTGAGGATTTTCATCGCCTCGCACGCGCCAGCGCCGAGGAGCGCGAGCTTCTCTCCATCGCGCCGGGCGCGACACCGTTTTCGCGCCTCGCCTGCCAGGTGATCCTGCGCGAGGCTGATGACGGGATCACCGTGCAGGTTCCGCACGAGCACGAAAACCTTTGGGGTAAATGAAAGCGAACGCATGACTGTGACCCAAATGCCTGATTCTCAGGGAGCGACCGGCGCGGCAAGCACGGCGATGCCCTATGACATGCACGGCCTTGCCCCGGGCGCGCTTGTGGTGGTGGCGATGTCGGGCGGCGTCGACAGTTCCGTCACGGCGGCGGTGCTCAAGGAAGAGGGGTTTGACGTGGTCGGCGTCACGCTCCAGCTTTATGACCATGGGGCCGCCGTGGGGCGCAAGGGGGCATGCTGTGCCGGCCAGGATATCCACGACGCGAAGCGCGTCGCGGCGCGGCTGGAGATTCCCCATTACGTGCTGGATTTTGAAAGCCGGTTCCGGGACGACGTCATCGAGGATTTCGCCGACAGCTACGTTGCGGGAGAGACGCCGGTCCCCTGCATCCAGTGCAATCGCACGGTAAAGTTCCGCGACCTTTTCGCCGTCGCCCGCGATCTCGGCGCGGCGGCGCTGGCCACCGGCCATTACGTGCGCCGCCTGCCCGCGCCCGATGGGCCAGCGTTGTTTCGCGCCGTCGACAGCGCGCGCGACCAGAGTTATTTCCTCTTCGGGACAACGCGCGCCCAGCTCGACTTCCTGCGTTTTCCGCTCGGCGGGCTGACCAAGCCGGAGACCCGCAGGCTGGCGGAACGCTTCGAGCTTCCCGTCGCGGCCAAGCCCGACAGCCAGGACATCTGCTTCGTGCCCGACGGGAACTACGCCGATCTCGTGGCAAAGCTCCGTCCCGGTGCGATCGAGCCGGGCGAGATCGTCCATCAGGATGGCCGGGTCCTTGGCCAACACGACGGCATCATCCATTTCACGATCGGCCAGCGGCGCGGGCTGGGCGTGGGCGGGCAGGACGGGGATGCCAGCCGGCCGCTCTATGTGCTGCGCCTCGAACCCGAGACGCGGCGTGTCATCGTCGGGCCGAAATCGGCGCTCGGCCGGATGCGCCTGCTCGCGACCGGCCTCAACTGGCTGGGAGAGGGGGCATCGCCGCCGCCGGGCATGCCCGCTTCGGTCCGGATCCGCTCCGCCGCCGAACCGGCGCCGGCGCGGCTTTTTCCGGCCGGGGAGGGTGCCGTTGAAGCCCGGTTCGAGACGCCCCGGTTCGGCGTCGCGCCCGGGCAGGCGGCGGTTTTCTACGATGGGTCGCGGGTCCTGGGGGGTGGTTGGATCGCCGCCGGCGACGGCTGAGCCGGTCATCCGGTCCGGCGCTATTTACAGCGCCCCGCCAAGGCGTGAGACTGGCGTTTCTGATCTGGAACGGGAGGTTAAAATGACCGATGAACGCCGGCTCGAAATCAGCCTGGCCATCATGCGCCTGACCATGGCGGCTTTCTTCCTGGTATGGACGCTCGAAAAATTCGTGGCGCCCGAATCGACCCAGGGCATCTTCTCGCATTTCTACATGACGGAAATTTCCGTCAGCACGGTCTATATCGCCGGCGCGGTGCAACTGCTTCTGGTTCTCGGCTTTCTGCTCGGCATCTGGAAGCTCGCGACCTACGGCGCCATCCTGGTGATGCACGGCGTCTCGACCCTCTCGACGGTGGGCATCCTGGTGGACCCCTGGGCGAGCGGCACGCCCAATCATCTGTTCTGGGCGGGCGTGCCGGTGCTCGGCATGGCGGTGGCGCTTTTCCTGCTGCGCGACCGCGACCGCTGGCTCACCCTGGGTGACGGAGTATCGCACCCGGCCTGAGGGGCGGATTTCTCCCGCGCCCTCCGCCCCCGCCGGCCCGGTGGCGGAGCCCGGGTGCGATATTGACAGCGGCGGGGGGCGGGCCTATCACCACCTCCCGGCCGCGGCCGGGCGATGAAGCCGGCAGGCAGCCCCGCGCGCCCGCCGGGGCGATTTGGGGCGGAGTAGCTCAGCTGGTTAGAGCAGCGGAATCATAATCCTGAGCTCAGGGAGATGGAAAATACAACTTGGCGGAGTAGCTCAGCTGGTTAGAGCAGTGGAATCATAATCCACGTGTCGGGGGTTCGAGTCCCTCCTCCGCTACCAAATTCAATGACTTAGCGAGTGTCGCTTTGTCAACTTTGCGCAAAACCTCCGGTTGTCGTGCCGGAGGTTTTGTTGTGTTGGGTAAATGAAATCGAGCTTCCGCCCACTATCACGAAAAACCCTTATTTTTCAACGCTTCGCAAATTTTCCGGATTCTCCGTTTGACATGGATTTGACATGCAAACGGCCGTTTGTGCCCGGTTTGTTCGAGCGCTCGGGTCCGGCTTGCGTGTCAAATTCGAAGGTGAAACAGGACAGGGTGAATCAGGACAGAAGGATTTGCTCGGCGGCACGGGCGGCCGACTGCTCGTCCTGGAACTCGCGCCAGAGGTGACCGTATATATCCCATGTCGTCTGGATGCTGGCATGGCCCGCCCAAGTCTGCACCTGCTTGGGCATTGCGCCATTCTTGATCCACAGCGAGATTCCGGCGTGCCGTAAACTGTGCATGCCGAAGGGAGGCGTTTCGCCCTCCTTGATAATACCGGCTGCGACCAGAAGCGGGAGCCAGAGGCGATTGTAGTAATTCGCGTAGCTCTCGGCTTTCCCGGCGCCGTTCGCGAAGAGAAGATCGTCATCGCTCGGCGGACAGGCCAGCATCCAACGGCGCAGCGCCTTCACGGTGTGCGGACCAAGCGGAACATTCCGCACACTGCTCTTGGTCTTGACCCGTTGAAGCTGGTTCCACCGATCGGCCTTGCGCCGTATTAGAAGTTCCGGCGATGGTCCCTTAAGAATGACATGCTGCTTGCCGAGTGCCCTGAGCTCGCTGCTCCGGAGCGCCTGGAACAACAGCACACTGACAAACGCTTCGGCGCGGCCGGTTTGGTCGTAGGTCCGCGCGGCCTTCAGAACCGCCTTCAAATCATCGAGGGGAGGGATATCCAAAGGCTCTTTATCCGCCTCCCAATCGGGCGCCGTGCGCACACCGACGGCGCGCGCCGGGTTGCTGCCGATCCAGCCTTGGCCCCAGGCGTAGTCGATCACCATACGGAACGTCGAGAACACCCGCCGCGCCTGGTCGTCACTACGTTGGCTTTCCAGTTCCCGCGCATAAGCGACGCAGTCAGGACCGCTGAGCCTCGAAATCTTGAGGCCCGCGATATCGAATGGCAGCAGGTGTAGTCTGAGTAGCGACTCATAACCTTTCAGCGTGATGCGGCCGCGCTTGCCTGCCTTCACCAATTCTTCGAAATCGCTCAGAAAGGCGCCAACCGCATCCGCGATCGTGATGCTGCGCTTGTCGGGAACATGCACGCCGATTGCGATTTCGCCTTCGATCCGGATGCGCTCATCGTCTGCGGCGCGACGGGTCGAAAACTGCTTTTGCTGCAGATTGCCGGCGCGATCGACATAGTTGAGCTGCCAGGCGGTCCGCCGCTCGCCCGTTTTTGTGGTCCATGTCCGCTTTCTGATCTTGGCCATGATCGGAGTCTGAATCTAATCTTGATCAAGAACAAGGGTCTGGTGTTCGCGCTTCCTAAAGTAGGCTTCGAGCGAAGACTTCCGAGCGACAAGGCCGATACCCGGCTCGTTCCAGATCGGCATCAGACCGCGTTCGGCAAGGTGATAAACCCGCCGCGGCTTACAGCCGAGCGCATCAGCAATCGCTTTCGCGCCGCAAAGAAGGTCGCTGTGAAGCCCCATTTTTGGCTCTCCCATCCTATCCCTCCAATCGTCTCCAAATTCGTGAGAAAAACGGAATTGGGGTGAGGGAGCAGTATTTCGTGTGGAAATGGGCGACTCAATGATGGAGAAGGAAGCAATATCCAATAAGATTCTCTAAGCGTTGGCCATGGTTTCTTTGCGATGGACGGTTATTCTTTTTAATTCCAGCCTCAGGAAAACATAATCTGAAGGTCGCAGGTTCAAATCCTACCCCCGCAATAAACTCAATTACTAAAAACGCCCGCCGATCTCAGGCGGGCGTTTTTGCATCCAGGTACCTCATAGGTACCACTCGAAATCAAGGTTCAGCCAAAATGCAAGCGATGAACATCCTGATCCTGTGGCATCACGTGGCGCGCGTGGGCATTGCAGCCCAAACATGGCCGACCTCCGCCAAGCCCAGGAGATGGGCAGGCACGTCATGAAGGGCGAGCACGGCGAGACGGCCTGCCACGCCGACACCTTCATCCCCAAGGCCAAGCGCGAACGCGCCGCGCGGGACGGGGATGACCCCAAGCGCGTGCCCTTCCTCAAGCGTATAGCGCTTCACCTTGTTCAACGTCGAGCAGTGCGAGGGTCTGCCGGACGAGGCTTACGGGGGCACGTCGCCGCTTTCGGAAGCCGAGATCATTCCGCATGCCGAGCGTCTGATCGAGGGGACCGGCGCAGACTTCCGTGTCGGTGGCACCGAGGCGTTCTATGTGCGGACCAAAACTTCATCCGCGTGCCTCCGCAGCCGGCTTTCTTCGAGCAGATCAACTACTACCGCACGTGCTTTCACGAACTCGGTCATTATGCCGACTCCAGGATTATGCAGCGCCGGTTGCTTACTCTGTTGGTGAGCAAGACTTTCCAGCACAGCATATCGGCATAATCAGAGGAATTCGACCAAGGTTGACGCTCGT
Source organism: Alphaproteobacteria bacterium (assembly GCA_040220875.1). NCBI lineage: Bacteria > Pseudomonadati > Pseudomonadota > Alphaproteobacteria > Alphaproteobacteria bacterium. Next base: position 364,646 of record JAVJVX010000003.1, read on the forward strand.
AGCGCAACTGCCACTGGGGAAAGGGTCAACCGTTTCCGGTTCAGCGCTGTTGACGGGTGAGAAGCAGCAAAAGCATGCCGAGAAGACCGATAGCGGTGAAGGCGGCTCCGCCAACGAATGTGGCTGAGGGACCAATCGCCTCCCATAAAATTCCGGCGATTAGGCTTGCCAGAAGCATCGCAATTCCGGTGATCATATGGAAGACACCGAATGCCGTGCCACGGAACGCAGAAGCAGTCGCTTCCGCGACCAGCGCGGCAAGCAGTCCCTGCGTCATTCCCATATGCAGGCCCCACAGGCCAACACCCAGCATGACTATCCCAAGATTCGGCGCTGCCGCGAGTATGATGTCTGCGGCAATGAGGACAAGGAACCCAGCAGCAAGAATGACATGGCGGTTGATGCGGTCGGACAGGATGCCCATCGGGTAAGCCGATGCGGCATAGACGATATTCATTACGACCAGGACGAGCGGAACGAAGGCGAGGGAGAGTCCCGCATTCTCCGCCCTCAATATAAGAAATGCTTCGCTAAAACGGGCAAGCGTCAGCACGGTGCCAACCGCGACCACGCCCCAGAACAGCCCGCCGAGTAGGTGGAGTTCAATCCAGCGGATCGGCGTACGCTCCGGGGAAGCATCGACATGGCGTTGCGGTTCACGGACGCCTAAGATCAGGATCGCTACGGCGACTAGGCCGGGCACGACCGCAAGCCAGAAGACAAGCCGGAAATCATCGGCAAAAAGCGCCATCAGCGCCATCGCGAGCAGCGGACCGGCAAACGCGCCGACCGTGTCGAGGGACTGGCGCAGGCCGTATGCCGCACCCGTCAGTCCGGGCGGCGCAAGGTCGCCGACCAATGCATCGCGCGGCGCCCCCCGAATGCCCTTGCCCACGCGATCGGAAAACCGGGCGAAGAGTACCCACGATGCCGTCGGGGCCACTGCAAAAAGAGGCTTGGAAAGAGCACCAAGGCCATAGCCGATGATGGTAAGCAGCTTGCGCTTGCCAAGCCGGTCGCTCAGCCATCCCGAGAATAATTTGGAGATCGATGCGGTCGCTTCGCCCACGCCCTCAATGATTCCGACCGTGACCGTGCTCGCCCCCAAGACAGTGACGAGAAACACTGGCAGCAGCGCATGGATCATCTCGGACGAGATATCCATGAACATGCTGACGAAGCCGAGTGCCCAGATGCTGCCAGGCAGCCGGGCGGACGGCGCCGTCAGACGGTTAGTATCGGAAGGCCTATGGCGGTCCTCCCGCGCGGACACTCCTTCACGCTGCCTGTCGCGCATGCTGACACGGATGGACTTCGATCGTGATATGGGAGAGTTGCGGCAGCCTGGAAAGCTTTGCCTTATAGTGATCAGGCGCACGCGGCCGGTCAGACACGAGCGCAACAATGACCGCCATATGGCCCGGCCCGACCCGCCACAAATGCAGGTCGGAAACCCGGTCGCCGCCGTGCTCAAGAGCTTGGCAAACCCGGTCTGACAGGTGCTTGTCCGGAATCGTATCGAGCAATACGGCTCCTGCGCCGCGCAGCAGGCCCCATGACCAGCGCGCGATGACAATACCGCCAACGATGCCCATGACAGGGTCCATCCACAACCAGCCATAAAAACGCCCGGTAAGCAGCGCGACGATTGCGAGAACCGAGGTCAGCGCATCCGTGAGGACATGGAAGTAGGCCGAGCGCAGATTATGGTCGTGATGGTGGTGGTGGTGGCTTGCCGCCAGTTCGCCATGCGCATGAGCGTGATGGCCGTGATCATCATTGTGCGCGTGACCTTCACCGGCATGGAGAATCCAGGCGCTGACGAGATTGACGATCAGCCCCACCACGGCCACCACAATCGCCTCATTAAAGCGAATTGCGATCGGGTTGGTCAGGCGCAGTACCGACTCGATACCAATCACCAACGCAATAATCGCCAGGATCAGGGCGCTCGAATACCCTGCAAGCTCCCCCAGCTTTCCGGTGCCGAAGGTAAAGCGCTCGTCATGCGCATGGCGGCGCGCATACCAGTATGCAAAACCGGCTATCGACAGCGCCCCCGCATGGGTGGCCATATGGAAGCCGTCGGCCAGGAGCGCCATCGAGCCGAAGGCCAGACCGGCTATGATCTCGCCGACCATCGTCACGGCTGTGAGTGCGACGACGATCCATGTCCGCCATTCGTTGCGGGCATGATCCGCTCCCAGGAATACGTGATGGTGGCGCCAGTTCTCGATGGTCTCTGTATGCATTCGGCCTCTCATAGGTATTTTGTTATTTCACGGAAGCCGGCGAGCTTCTCCTTCAAGTCAGGCGTCAGCGGCCCCGCGATCTCGCCGAGATGGTGATCGATGTGATCGTGAATGATCGCCTGCTTGGATTTCTCCAGCGCGCGGATCACGGCCTGCAACTGCTGTGCAATCACCAGGCCGTCGCGCCCTTCCACGACCATACGCAGGACAGCCGCAAGGTGCCCTTCGGCACGCCGTAGCCGTGACATGATTTCCGGATCGTTCGCGTGGCTCATCAACATAACCTATCCCCCTAGAGGGGATAGGGCAACAAGGGAACGAGTCTGCCTGAGCCGTATCAGACAGATTCTATTCCATGCCGGCGTGTCCAAAGAGACCCTTTGGAGAGCAAGACTTTCCGGCGCGGCATGTCGGCGTAATCAGAGCGCTTCAAGGAAGGCGAGCAACTTGTCGTCGGGGCGGTAACACCCCAGGTTGGCTGCCGAAACCTTCACCCGTGCGAACGCCTTTTCCTTGAGGAGCAGATCGGCGAGTACATAGACCTGTGCCGTCTCGACAGATTCATACCCGAGCCAGAGCGCGATGACGGTCTGGTCAACGGCGTGATGCAAGAGGTCCATCCCCGCGCTGTGCCTGAGAACGTGCGGGCTCACCCGCTTTCCGGCCAGCGAAGGACACGACCTCGCGGTCGCGAGGGCCACACGCACGGGCGTGGTAGGTCGAGGCCGACTGGACACGATAGCGTGACTTGATCGGCGCCCATTCGGCCGCCTTCCTTCCGCCATCAGTGGTATCTGCAATCACTATTCGATGCTTCCCTTCCACTCCAAAATCAATTGACGTGTGCTGATCGGAACAGTGCCCATCTGCGTCATCCGCGCCATTGCGGTGTTATGGATATCCAATGAAGTCCCTCTCGTCGCGTCCACTACAAGGTATACGTCGAAACCTTCCTCCAAAGCGCTGAGTGCGGCAAAGGTGACTGAATCATCTGACCACATGCCGCAAAGGATTAAGCGGTTGCGTTGACAAGATCGAATATGGTCCCGAAATGAGTCATTCGCCCACGGATTTATTGTTTCGCGCCAAATTGCATTTCCCCACGAGCTATGGCTGTCTGATGGGTTTATAAGTTTAGCATTCCGCGCACGATTTGATCGTGCGGTGACGATTGTCGGGATTTTGAGCCCTTCCGCTGTTTTCAGAAGCAGACCAACCACTTCAGTCAAATGCTGCGCTTCTTCGGTCGGCAGGCGAGCGAAAAAGTCGACAAGGTAATCGATGAGAACAACGACACAGTGTTCCGAGTTCAACAGTAAACCAAATGATTTCGAATTGGACGACTGCGTTGACCGGCTCATTTCATGAATTCTCCGGACTTTTACGCAGGCGCAATAGCCGCAGCGCGTTGGCGACCACCAACAAGGAAGCGCCCGTATCCGCAGCGATAGCGCCCCAGAGCGTTGCGTAGCCGGCGAAGGTGAGCACGACGAAAACCGCTTTGACGCCAAGTGAAAAAACGATGTTTTGCTGAATGACAGCGAGCGTTCGTTTGGCGTGATGGATGAGCCAAGGAAGCTTCGAGATGTCATCGGTCATGAGCGCGACATCGGCGGTCTCAATCGCTGCATCGGACCCAATCGCGCCCATGGCGATGCCGAGGTTGGCGCGCGCCAGCGCCGGCGCATCGTTGACACCGTCACCGACCATGGCGACCGTGCCGTAGCGTGCGACAAGCTCTTCGATTTTCTCGACCTTGTCATCCGGCAGCAGCTCGGCATGCACCTCGTCGATGCCGAGATCGCGGGCGATGGCACTGGCCGTGACCCGGTTGTCGCCGGTCAGCATGACCACATGCCCAATGCCGGCGGCATGCAGTTGTTGCACGATTTCCCGCGCCTCCGGCCGGACCGTATCCGCGACCGCTATGAGGCCGCAGACATGCTGCGGGTTGCCGACGGCGATGACCGTTTTGCCGTCCGCCTCCAATGCTTCCGCCTGTTTGGCGATCTCGGGGGTGTCCTGACCGCGCTCGACGACATAGCGGTGGGAGCCGAGCCAGAACCGTTCGCCGTCGAAGGTTCCGGCCAGTCCCTTTCCCTTGAGGACTTGTACGTCGTCCGCTGGCGCAGGTGCGATTCCCCGCTGATCCGCATAGTCCAGAATTGCCTGCGCAAGAGGATGCGTGGAGCGCGCCTCAAGCGCTGCGGCGCGCGCCACGAGCTCGGCCTCGGTGTGGTTTCCGAGCGGGATGACCTGCGCCACGACGGGCTCGGCCCGCGTGATCGTGCCGGTCTTGTCCATGGCGATCGCCTTCAGGCGCGCGGGAAGCTCGATATAGGCGCCGCCCTTGACCAGAACGCCGGCGCGGGCCGATGACGCGAGTGCAGCGACGATGGAAACGGGTGTCGAAATCACCAGCGCACATGGGCAGGCGATTACGAGCAGAACAAGGGCACGATAGAACCAGTCGTCCCACGCTCCACCGAGCGCCAGCGGCGGTACCAAGAAAACGAAGAATGCAAGAGCCATGACCACCGGCGTATAGACACGCGCAAATCGTTCCACCCATTGCTCCGAAGGAGCGCGCCGCGCATGAGCTTCCTCGACCATGCGGATGATGCGCGACAGCATGGTGTCCCCGGCCGCCTTGGTGGCTTCAACTGTGAGCGTTCCGTCGCCGTTGATCGTGCCGGCGAAGACCTCCGCGCCGATCGCCTTTTCAACCGGCACACTTTCGCCGGTGATGGGTGCTTGATTTACGGCGCTGGCACCGGCAACGACCCGCCCGTCCAAACCGATGCGCTCGCCCGCCGGAACGATGAAGCGGTTGCCCGGATTGACCTCGGCCACTGGCACGTCCGTTTCCGATCCATCTGTGCGGAGGAGCAGCACCATGGGTGGAGCAAGATCGACAAGAGCGGCAATGGCACGGCGCGCCCGTCCGACGCTCCAGCTCTCCAGCGTCAACGACAGTGCGAACAGGAATGCAACCGTCGCCGCCTCGAACCATTCGCCGATGACGATGGCGCCCGCAATGGCGACCGTCATCAAGAGGTTCATGTCAGGCCGTAGCCCGCGCGCTGCGTACCAGGCCTTAACGATAACGAAGTGGATGCCGAAGACGATCGCGAGGCCGTAGGCGATCATCTCGGGCAGAGGTACGGACTTCCCGTTATGGCCCGCGAGAAGCTGAATAGCCTCAGCCAATCCGCCCGCGAGCCAAATGTGAACGGCGAAACCCGCCACGACGAAGAGGCCACTCAAGCTCATGAACCAGACTTGCTGCCGGCGACGGTCGCCCTTATCCCGCGCGCCTTTCTCCTCGGGACGCCATTCGACTGCCGCCATACCCGTTTGGCGAACGGCCCGACGGATCTGATCGACGGAGACCGGTGGAGCTTCGGCGAGCACTGTCATGCGGCCGTTCAAAACGTCGAATGCGAGATTGTCCGCACCGCCGACAAGCGGGCCAAGCTCGCGCCGGAGCACCGCCACTTCCTCGGCGCAATTGAGCCCTCGCACCTTGAAGGTCAGGCGGGACGCTTCAGGTGCGGGCGCCATCAGGACGCGTTTCCGTCGTCGATCGGATAGGCGCTTTCGATCTCGCTGACATAAACCCAGCCGGCGCTTGGTTGTCCGGTGCGCCCATTGTCGCGAATCAACGCCAAGGCCTGGTCGACCTTGTCCGCCTCGCAGACGAGTTCCACCTTCACCTCCGTGATGACTTTTTCACCGATCTCAATGGAATATTGCTGTTCCTGAGAATCGAGGGCTTTCAGCATACCCTTAACGTCGATCACGGAAATGTTCCGGAACCCTGCTGTCTTAAGGGCATGGACAACGTCAGCGATCCGGTTGCGGTGAATAAACGCTTTAACTTCTTTCATATTAGACCTCCTGCGATTCGAGCTGTCGGGCAGTTTCCACGGGTCGTGCCACGCGCGTCTCCATCCACTCATAGATGACGGGGAGAAGGACAAGGGTCAGCAGCGTCGAAGTGATCAGCCCGCCGACGACGACGGTGGCAAGCGGCCGCTGGGTTTCGGCACCGACACCTGACGACAGCAGCATGGGGATCAGGCCGAGGATTGCCACGCTTGCCGTCATCAGCACCGGGCGGAGCCTGAGTTCCGTTCCCCGTCGTACGGCTTCCCCAACGCTCAGTCCCTTTTCGCGCAATCCATTTATGAATTCGACGAGGACAATGCCGTTGAGCATGGCGACACCGAAGACCGCGATAAAGCCGATCGCCGACGGCACCGACAGATATTGCCCGGTGATGGCGAGCGAAATCAGTCCGCCGATGGTGGCGAACGGCACATTGGCGATGATCAGCGTTGCGTGGCGGATCGAGTTGAACGCGGTGTACAGAAGGACGAAGATGAAAAAGATCGTCAGCGGTACGATGATCGAAAGGCGCGTGAGCGCGCGCTGCTGGTTCTCGAAAGCACCGCCCCATTCAATCCAATAGCCGGGCGGCAATTCCACATTTTGCTTAATCGCCCGGTTTGCATCCTGAACAAAGCCGTCAATGTCGCGTCCGCGGACATCCATCTGGATTACCGCATAACGCTGCAATTGCTCGCGCCGAACGAAGGAATAGCCCTCCGCCACCGACACGTCCGCGACACGGCTCAACGGAATAATCGCCCCATCGGCCGTACGCAGTGGGATCGCCTCGATCGCCTCGACGGAGGTTTTCGAGGAGTCCTGAAGCCGGGCCGTGATGTCGAATCGTTTGACACCATCGATAAGTGTCGAGACCGGCTCGTTGCCGATTCCGGTGCGGACGATAGTCAGAACATCATCAGCGTTAAGGCCATAGCGGGCGAGTTGCTCCCGGTCTACCTGAATCCGCACCTGCGGCTTGCCGAGATTGGCTTCGAGCGATAGATCGGCCACACCGGGGACCGAGGCGATCGCGTTCTTGATCTCTTGGCTCAGGCGATCGAGCTCGCCTAAATCCTCGCCGTAGAGTTTCGCCGCCAAGGTGGCGCGCACTCCTGAGATCAGTTCTTCCACCCGCATCTGGATCGGCTGGGTGAAAGCGATGACGGCGGTGGGAACGACCTCTTCCAGTTTTTCGCGCATGGCGTCCGCCAGTTCCTCAATCGAGCGGCCCGACTTCCATTCCCCCTCGGGTTTCAAGGCGGTGTAGATCTCCATGTAGTTGACGTCGGCTGTCTCGCCCTTCTCGGCCCGGCCGATCATGGCGAGTGTGGTGTCAACTTCCGGGAATTCCGACAATGCCGCCGAGATGTCGTTCGAGACCTTGATCGACTGGTCGAGCGAGGTCGACGGAATCGACGTTACCCGCCACATGATTGAGCCTTCCTGTAGCTGCGGCATGAACTCTTTCCCAAGAAAGGGAAAAAGCGCGAGGCTGCCGATCAGCAGGATGCCAGCCGTCGCAACGACCTTTCGCTTGTTGGCAAGCGACCAGGCGAGCAGGGGCAGATACCCGCGCTTGATCCAGCGCACGAGCATGGTATCGCGCTCTTCCTTGGGCTTGAGGATGAGCGCCGCCAGGACCGGGATGATGGTCAAAGTGAGAAGCAATGATCCCGCCATGGCGAAGCTGATGTTGAAGGCCATGGGCTTGAAGAGCTTGCCTTCCAGACCCTGAAGACTGAAAAGCGGCAGGAAGACGACGATGATGATGAGGATGGCGAAGGCGATCGGACCCGCCACTTCGCGCGCGGCCGCCAGGACCGCCGCCGTCCGGTTCACCTCCTCGCCCTTGGCGCGCCATTCGGCCATGATGCGGAAGGAGTTCTCCACCATCACCACGGCGCCGTCGACCATCATGCCGATGCCGATGGCGAGCCCCGCCAGCGACATCAGATTGGCCGAGAGGCCTGCCTGCTCCATGAAGATAAAGGCGATCAGCATGGCAAGCGGAAGGGCGGCGATGACCACAAAGGCCGAGCGTAATTCGCCGAGGAACAGGAACAGGACGATGGCGACCAGGATCGAGCCTTCGATCAGCGCCCGTTCCGCCGTCGAGACGGCCTTCTCGACAAGTTCCGTGCGGTCATAGATCGGCTTCAGCGTGACGCCGTCAGGCAAGGCCTGTTCGGCGACCGAAAGCTTCTCCTTGACCGCATCGACCACGTTTTTTGCGTTCTCGCCGATGCGCGACAGCGCCATGCCAAGAACAACTTCCTTGCCGTCGCGCGTCACCGCGCCGAAGCGCAGCGATGGCGCCTGTACGACCGTCGCCACGTCCCGCAAATAGACCGGCGTGCCGTCCTCGACCTTGAGGACAATGCTGCCGATATCGCGCTCACCATCGACGAGACCGAGGCCCCGGACCAAAAACTGCTCTGGTCCCTGATCGATATATTGCCCCCCGACCTGACGGTTGTTGGCCTCGATCGCCTCCATCACATCGCGGTAGCCGAGCTTGTATTTAATGAGCTTCAGGGGGTCGATCTGCACCTGATACTGGCGTTCCTGGCCACCCCAGGACATCACGTCATCGACCCCCGGCGCGGTCCGCAAGATGAGGCGGATCGACCAGTCCTGCAGCGTGCGCAGGTCCATGTCGGTGATGTCGCCGGCCAGCTTTTCATCGGCGCGTTCGAGCGTGTACCAGAACACCTGACCGAGGCCGGAGGTGTTGGGGCCCATCGCCGGCGTGCCATAGCCCTCGGGGATGCGGTCGCGGACTTCCGCCAGCCGCTCCATGATGAGGCGGCGGGCGAAATAGATGTCCACATCGTCCTCGAAATAGACCGAAACGTAGGAGAGGCCGAACAGGCTGACGGAGCGGATCTGCTCGACATCCGGAAGACCCGCCATGGCGGATTCCACTTGGAAGGTCAGCAATTGTTCCACGTCTTCGGCCGCCAGCCCCGGCGATTCCGTATAGATATTGACCTGCACCGGCGTCACGTCGGGAAAGGCATCGATGGGCACGTTCGTGACCGCGCGCCAGCCGAGAAAACCGATCACCAGAAAGACAATGATCACAAGAAATTTGTATTGAAGCGAAAGTTCGACGAGCTTGTTCAACATGATCTATCTCCTTAGTGCCCGTGGCCTTCGCCCATCTGGGATTTCTGGATGAGCGACTTGAGGAGAAAGACCTCAGTCGTCGCGATTTCATCGTCCGTGCTCAGACCGGCCGCGACCTCAACCCAGCCGCCGCGCGTCACACCGGTCTTAATCGCCGTCGGGTGAAGTTCGTCGCCTTCGACTTTGAAGACGGTCGGATTTCCGTCCATGAGCGTGACGGCCGCCTCCGGTACGGCGAGCGCTTGTTTGCCATCACCGACTCCAACCGCAACGCTGACATATTGGCCGGGATGTAGCTCGTCGCCCGCATTGTCGACCTCGACACGGATCGGCAAGGTGCGCGTCGTCTCGTCAAGCGTGTGGTGGACCTGAACGATCCGGCCGCCGACCGCGTGGTCCTTGTCAATCAGAATACGGACAGACGAGCCGACCTCGGCATGAGCAGCCTGATCGGGCGTAAGCTGGGCTTGCACCCACACCCGGCTTTCATCCGTGATCTGAAACAGCACGCGCCCCGCATCCACGACTTCGCCGACAACGAAATCGTCCTTGACAACCGTACCGTCCTGCGGAGCCAAAAGATCGAATGTCCCAGTCGCTTTAGAAGCGTCACCGTTTTTGACCAGTCCCCCTATCTGCTCCGGTGTCATGCCGAAAGCTAAGAGCTTGGCGCGTGCCTGCTCAGCAGCCACCTGCGCTTCCACATAACGCCGCTCGGAAACGACCTCACGTCCCAGCTCGCGCACGCGGCTCCATTCGCGCGTGGCAACGATCAGGTTTCCTTGCGCATCCGCCATCTCGACGCTGGATAAGGTGACAAGCGCTTGTCCGGCCTTCACATGGTCCCCAAGCCTTGCCTGCCGGGCGACAATTTGAGCGGATATTCTCGGTGCAATCTGCGCCGATCGGTATAGATCGAGCGTTACCTCACCCGGTACAACGGCTTCGTCGGTGAGGACCCGCAAGTCCACGGGCGCCGTGGTGACGCCCTTTGCCTTGCGATCGGCGGCGGTCATTTCGACGACACCGCCTTCTTCATGCTCCTCGCCGTGCTCAGTCTCTTGCGAGGCTGGAGCAGCGACTTCATTCTTTGCATTCGGCGATTGATTGATCAGCGCGAAAGCGGCGCTGGCGATGATGATCGCGATGGCTGCACCGCCTAAGGACAATTTCATTTTCCTGGTCATTGGATATTCTCCACCCATTCGCTGATCGCGGCGGAAGCTTCCAGCCAGTCGAACCATGTGGTCCAGAGACGGCCCTTGAGCTCAACACCGGCGCTCTCCGTTGCGAAGGTTTGATTGAGTTGAATGATGTAATCGACGGCGTCGATTTCGCCGGCTTCCCACAGCCGCTGCAGGAGCGCGCGTTGTTCTTCTAGCGGCGCAGCCCCTTGGGCGGTCCAGGCTTGCCAAGCGCTGAGCGTCGTCTCGTAGCGCCGAAGGCTTGCGGTAAGCCGTGCTTCAACCCTGCGTCTCAAGTCACGGTAGCTTTGCTCTCTCGCGATCGAACCAGCCCTGGCGGCGTCGACTTCGGCGCTGTACGTGTTGCGAATGGGCAGGGGAATGGACAGCCTTACCCCGAATAGTGTCGAAGACTCTCTTTGCCCAAATGGATCGAGTGCGCTTCGCTCTTCACCAACTTTGACGCCTAAGGTCGGGTCAGGTATGCGATTCCGCTTCGCCACGCTGATGAAAGAGCGCGCCGCTTCTGTATCGGCCTGCGCCGATTGAAGTTCCGGCAGCGCCTCGACATTCACTACATCGATTGAGGGGCGCTTTTGCGGAGGTGAACCGGTAAGCGGCGGCGGTGGAGGCATCACGCCGCCAACGACGGCGATCAGGCGTTCCTCCGCTTGCGAGAACTCGATGCTTGCCGTGCTCGCCGCAGCTCGTGCTTCAGCCAGAGTCAATCGGGCCGTCAGCAGGTCCGATTGCGGCAGGTCGCCCGCGCGATTGCGCCGTTCGGCAAGCGCAAGGAACTCTTCGTCTAGCCTGACACGTTGCTCGGCTATGCGAACTGCGTCTCGGCGCGCCTGATAGTCCGATAACGCAATAAGGAGATTAGCGAGGATCGTTTTGCGCGTGATTGCGAACCGCGCTTCCGCGGCGACCACCTCGGCCGTGGCGACATTGGCACGCGCGCGCCGTTTGCCGCTGAGATCGAGCGTCTGCGATAGGCCGACCGACTTTGAATTGTCGAGCGCTTCCTCGTATTCAAGCTCTATCTCGGGATTGTAGAGCGGCTGCGCTTGGCCGCGTGCCTGGGCGCGCGCGGCATCCAATTCGGCCTGGGCTTGACGCAGGGCCGGATGATCGCTCAGGACGCTGAGGGCAAATTCCCTGAGCGCTATGTCCGGTGCAGCGCTCTCCTGCGCTAAGCCGGGCTCAGCAAGCCAAAGGCTCGCGATGACAGCGCCGAAAAGCGCCAGTTTTTGGCATTTCATTCATTGAACTCTCTGTCTCGGTTAGCAGGGTGCACGCGCCACGACGATGCCGTGTTCGCGCACAGACTCAGGGCATAGAGAGTTCAGGCGTTGGGAGGGGGGACCGGCGGACCTTGGCCGGCGGAATTCTTCCCAGCGTTGTCACGCGGGAATTCTTGATCGGTCGGCGCTGCATAGATGTTTCCACCGGCGAGTACGGCGGCCGTCATATGGTGCAGGCTGTGGCAACCACAATGGATTTCGCAGCCGTCAAAGGCTTGCTTGTCCTGATCGTGATCTGACTGCGTATGGAATTCGAGGCTGTCAACCGGCGCGGCGTCAAGGATCGCGATGTCGGCGAGTTGAATCGCGACAAAGACAACCATCCCAAGCAGTAACAAGACCTTCTTCATCCTGCGCGATACTAACCGTATGTAGTTAATAATCCTCAAAGTCCACCCTTCGGCAACCATCGGTCCCGAATGGGAAACCATCGTTGCGCCCCGCATGCATAATATATAATATCTACAGTAGCTGTAGAAGCAAGCCCAAATTTCGATTAGGTTAGGGGACCGAAGAAGACCATGTACACGATCGGCCATGTGGCGCGCGCGGCCTCCTGCAAAGTGCAGACCATCCGATACTATGAACAGATTGGCCTCTTGCCCGTGGCCCCACGCTCCGAGGGCAACCATCGGCTCTACGCCCAGGCGGATATTGACCGTCTAATGTTCATCCGCCATGCCCGTGAACTTGGCTTCTCCTTGGACGCGATCCGAGATCTCTTGAGCCTGTCCGACGATCCGAACCAGCCTTGCGTCGCGGCCGACGCGATCGCCCGTCGGCAGCTTGACGAGGTCGAGCGTCGGATCGCACGTCTGGGGTCGCTGAAGACCGAACTCGTGCGCATGATTGACCAATGCCGCGGGGGCAGAATCTCCGATTGCCGCGTCATCGAGGTCCTGAGCAACCATGCTCACTGTATGGCCGATGACCATCGGCCGACGGAGGCCAAGCCGTGAGCATAGCCACCCCTTTCGCGCCCATAGCCGCCCTGGCCATCTATGTCGGCGCTGCCGTAGCCGAGATCGCTGGTTGTTTCAGCTTTTGGGCGTGGTTGCGGCTCGGAAAATCTCCGCTCTGGCTAGCGCCGGGCATGGCAAGTCTGGCGCTGTTCGCTTTTCTTCTGACCCGGATCGACAGCGATTTCGCCGGTCGGGCGTATGCCGCCTATGGGGGAATTTACATCGCGTCCTCACTGGCTTGGCTTTGGCTGGTGGAAGCTCAGCGCCCGGATCGTTGGGACGTCATAGGCGCTTCGATCTGTCTCTTTGGCGCGGCTATCATTCTTTTTGGTCCGCGCTCGGTTTGACGAGGAAGGCGCAATGATCGAGCCCTTGCGCGAGCGAACTTACGCCGGGCTGTTCGCCGACCCAAGCAACGACCCTTCTGGGTGCTGGACGCACGGCCGTAGCGTTGGCGTTTGCGCCCGCCCGGCCTTGCGGCCGGGCGCCGGGCTCTATTCCGCTAAGGCCGCTGGCGCGGCCTAAGCTCCACGGAGCCCGCGCGTGCCGCGCGGTCTCCGCCCATTCGGGTCACGATCCCTCGCGCGGGGCCGGACCTTTGGTCCGGCATACGGACGCCGCCCTTTCGGGCGGCGACTTTCTTGTGGCCTTTCCCGGTGCGGGGGGCGGGCGGACACTCCCTTGTAGCCCCGCCGGGGCGGCCCGCAACCGCCTTGGCTTTATGTCCGTCCACGTCGGTTTTCTCGTCCTACCAAGACAGTTGCGTCCCGCCTGACCCGGCGGGGCTCCCGGTCGCTTACCGCCCGCCCCCCTTCCGGGGAAATGCGCGCGCGGAGGACCAGAGGGAGCCGCAACGATGATGCCAGAAACTGCAAACGCAGCGACACGCGGAAAACACGGGAGAAAGAGACGCGAACGGGCGGGCGGCGCAGCCAAGCCCTCCCTCTATGACGAGGTGACGAGCCACATCATCGCCGAGCTTGAGGCGGGCCGCGCGCCTTGGGTGCAGCCTTGGGGCGCGCCGGGCGCGAAGAAGGCGGGGCTCGGCCTGCCCAAGAACGCGCTCACGGGCCGCACCTATTCGGGCGTTAACATTCTGATCCTGTGGCATCACGTCGTGCGTGCGAGCTTCGCGACGCAAACATGGCTGACCTACGCCCAAGCCCAGGAAATGGGCGGCCACGTCATGAAGGGCGAGCGCGGCGTCACCGCGTGCCACGCCGATACCTTCATTCCCAAGGCCGAGCGCGAGCGGGCCGAGCAGGACGGCGACGAGCCGGGGCGCGTGCCGTTCCTGAAACGCTTCACCCTGTTCAACGTGGAGCAATGCGAAGGCCTGCCGGAAGACGCTTACGCAGGTGCGGCCCCGTTGCCAGAAGCCGAGATCATTCCGCACGCCGAACGCCTCATCGCAGCGACGGGAGCGGACTTCCGCATTGGCGGAACGAAGGCTTTCTATGTGCCGAGCCAAGACTTCATCCGCGTACCGCCACAACCCGCCTTCTTCGAGCAGGTGAACTACTACCGCACCTGCTTTCACGAGCTTGGCCACTGGACCGGCCACGAGACGAGACTCGCCCGCGACCTGTCCCATTCCTTCGGATCGAGACCCTATGCCCGCGAGGAACTGGTCGCGGAGATGGCGAGTGCCTTTGTCTGCGCTTCGCTCAGCATCGCACCCACCGTTCGGCACACGGACTATATCGGCTCATGGCTTGAAGTCTTGAGAGAAGAAAATCGCGCGATCTTCCGCGCGGCGAGCCAAGCCTCCAAAGCCGCCGATTTCATCCTCGCCTTTCGCGACGCCGAAAAGGCCGTGACGGCGGAGGCGACAGCATGACCGGCGCCCCCGAACTCCCCACCGAGACGACGCCCGAGGGCGAGCAGACCGTCGCGCCGGGCGTCAAGCCGATCACGCTCCGCGACCGGCGGGACTGGTGCGCCCGCCAGCCCATGGCCCCGAAGCGCAACCCGAACGCGCTGCAGAAGCCCTGCGACCTCGGCCTGTTCGACATCGAGGGACGCCGCCAGATCGACTGGATCGACGAAGCGCGGAAGGGCAAGCCATGACCCGCGATTCCTACCGCATCGCCGGCCCCGCCGTGATCTCGTTTTCGGGCGGGCGCACATCCGGCTATATGCTCAAGCACATTCTTGACGCCCATGGTGGCACACTGCCGGGCGATGTGCGCGTCGTCTTCGCCAATACCGGCAAGGAGCGGCCCGAGACGCTCGATTTTGTGGCCGAATGCGGCGCGCGCTGGGGCGTTCACATCACATGGGTCGAATATGATTGGGACGAGCCGCACCGCACGCGGATTGTCTCGCACAACAGCGCGTCCCGGAACGGCGAGCCGTTCGAGGCGCTGATCGACCGCAAGGGTTTCGTGCCGAACCCGCGCATGCGGTTCTGCACGTCCTTCCTGAAACGCGACCGCATCGACTCCTACGCCCGCCACTGGCTCGGCTGGGCAAGCTGGTCGAGCGTGCTGGGCTTGCGCGCGGACGAGCCGAAGCGCGTCTATCGCCAGCGCGCCTGCGGCGCGCGCAAGCGCACCGGCGCGACCGTCCAGCTACCCTTGGCCGACGCGCGCGTCACAGAAGCGGACGTGCTCCGTTGGTGGGCGGCGCAGCCCTTCGACTTGGCGCTCCGGTCCCATGAAGGCAATTGCGACCTCTGTTTCCTCAAAGCCCGCTGGAAGATCGAGGCGATCATGCGCGACCGGCCCGACCTCGCGGACTGGTGGATCGCGCAGGAAGCCAAGCCCGGCAAATCGAGCGCCAAAGGCCATTGCCCGGATATGCGCCTCTTCCGCATCGACCGCGAACCCTATGCGCGCCTGTTCGATCAGGTGCAGCGGCAAGGCGTGCTTGATTTGCCCGATCCCGCCGCGCCCGAGATCGATTGGGAGCGCGAGGATTGCGTCTGCACGGACTGACTTTCGCGCTCGGCTCGGGCGCATCACCGCTCCGGGGAACCGGAGCCTCAGCAAAGGAGAAGACCCAATGGAACTTCAACATATCCCTCTTAATCAACTGAAAGTCTCCGCACTCAACATGCGCCATGCGCGCAAAGCGCCGGACGTGTCGGATATCCTGCCCTCGATCCGGGCGCGCGGCGTGCAGCAGCCCTTGCTCGTTCGTAAGAACGGCAAGGGCTATGAGATCGTCGCCGGGCGGCGGCGTTTCTTCTCGCTTAAGGCCATCGCGAAGGAAGGCGGCGATATCGATCCCGTTCCCTGTGCCGTCATGGCCGAAGGCGACGACGCGGCGGCGCTTGAAGCCTCGCTCATCGAGAACGTGGCCCGGCTCGACCCCGACGAAGTCTCCCGCTGGGAGACCTTCGCCCGGCTCGTAAAAGAGGGCCGAACGGTCGAGGACATCGCCGCCACCTTCGGCGTCACCGAAATCATGGTCAGGCGCGCGCTCGCCCTCGGTGAGCTTCTCCCCGACATTCGCGAAGCCTACCGCAACGAGGACATCGACGCCCAGACCGTCCGTCAACTGACCTTGGCGAGTGAGGCGCAGCAGGCCGAATGGCTGAAATTGTTTCAGGACCCAGAGCAACACGCGCCGCGCGGTTGGCAGTTGAAGCAATGGCTGTTCGGCGGCGAGATTTCGACCGGGGCGGCGCTGTTCTCGCTCGACACTTATAAGGGCCGGATCGTGACGGACTTGTTCGGCGAGACAGGGTATTTCGGCGACCTTGAGCAGTTCTGGCGCTTGCAAAACGAGGCCGTCGCCGCCAAGCGCGACGCGCTTCTCGCCAAGGGATGGCCCGAGGTTGCCGTGCTCGACGTAGGCGAGCGGTTCCACAAATGGGACCATGTAGCGACGCCCAAAAGCGAAGGCGGGCGCATCTATATCGAGGTGCGCGAGAACGGCGAAGTCACCATTCACGAGGGCTTCGTCACCTCGAAGGAGCATCAGCGCCGCTTGCGGAAAGCGGCGAGCGAAGACGAGAAAAACACCGCCGCCGCCGACCGGCCCGAGCTTACCAATCCGGCGCAGAACTATCTTGAATTGCACCGACACGCCGCCGTGCGCCATGCGTTTCTAGGGTCTCCGGGCGTCGCTCTTCGGCTCATGGTCGCCCATACCATCGGCGGCTCGGCGCTGTGGCAGACCCGGCCCGATCCGCAGACGACGCGGAAGGAGGAAACCGCCGAGAGCGTCGCGAAATCGAAGGCTGAGACGGCGCTGGCCGAAGAACGCAAGGCCGTTCTCAAACTTCTCGGATTGTCCGCCCACGGTCATTCCGTCGTCCGCTCGAACGGTGACGACTATCGGGTGGCCGAGTTATTCGCCGCGCTCTTGAAACTCACCGACGACGAGGTGATGCGGGTGCTCGCCATCGTCATGGCCGAAACCTTGGAGGCCGGAACTGCCGTCGTCGAGGCGCTGGGAACCCACCTCAAGGTCAATATGCGCGACTATTGGCAGGCAGACGATGCGTTCTTCGACCTTCTCCGCAATAAGGCCGCCGTCAACGCCATGCTTCGCCACATCGGCGGCAAAGCGGTTGCCGATGCCAATGTGACGGCCACGACCAAGGTTCAAAAGAAGATCGTCCGCGACTTCATCACCGGGGACGGCCGGAAGAAGGCCGAAGGCTGGCTGCCGCGCTATATGGAGTTTCCCTTCAAGGCCTACACGAAAGCGGGCGGCGGGCGGCTCACTGACAACACGGCCCGCATCAAATCGTTCGTTTCCTGAAACCGGCGGTGGCAGGCGGGAGCGGCCCTCTTGTCCAGATAGGAGGGCCGCGAGCGCCTGCCGCCGCTCAATCTTGGCCAACGAAATGGCCCCCGCGCCGGATGGCGCCGGGGCCGTGTCGTGCGTTGCTAGGCGCGGACAGGCGGATCGCCAGCCGGGAAGGTCCGGGTCCCGCAGCGCTTCGGATGCGGCGATTCTGTTCGCGCGGCCAGCTTCGGGAGCAAAGGTCATCGGTGCTGAGGCGCTACGCTGGCGCTCGCCGACGGGTTCGGGCCTTCCGATTCCGCGCTTCCTCTGTGGACCGATCATCTCGTCAGACGCTCGTTTCTTCTCCTCTATGGTCAGGCATGGATGCGGCTGCGCTGATGCACCCATACCGTCGAGCGCGTGCCTTCGTATCCACCGGTCATCTTGCGTCACGAACATCCGCGCGGCCTGCACCACCACATCTCCTGATCGATGGCTGGCGTGACACCCGTTCGCCTGCTTTTGCTCAATGGACCTATGGCGAACGGCGGCCGCATGAAACCGGCGTTCCGCACTTTTTTCCCCGGCCTTCGGCCTTCCTCGCGAGACAAAAAAGTGCGTCCCGCCGGTCCTCCGCTCCGCTTCGGCCTCGCGGTTCATGCGGCCCCCGCCCGCCATGGGCGGTCCCGCGTCAGCAGGGCGATGGGCGCCCCGCGACAGCCAATAGGAGACAGAAAGATGGCACAGGCACTTGGATATGTGACGCAGAACGAGACCGGTGGATACGAAGGCACGCTCGCGACGATGAGCCTCAAGAAGCGCATCCGCATCCTGCCCAACGCGCGGAAGGAAACGGACGCCCAGCCGGACTTCCGGGTCTACACCGAGGACCGCGTGGAGATCGGCGGCGGTTGGAACCGGGTCGGCAAGAACAGCGGCAACCCATACGTGTCGCTGACCTTCTCCGCTCCCGAATTCGGCCCGGCGAAAATCTACGCCAATCTCGGGCGCGCCGCCGGGCAGGATGATCCGGCCGTCATGGCGATCCTCTGGAACCCGCGCAGCTAAATCGCGGTGACACTCGGCCCCCGCGCCATCCGGCGCGGGGGTTATTCGCTTTCACCGGATTATGTACATTGTATGTAATTTCTTGCAAAATGTTCATAATTCTTAACCGTTCGTTGATTTTCGCGCGCCATAGTTGAGCGATGAGACGAGTCTGTATTGCGGGTCGATGGTGCGGCGTCTTGGGCGCTTGGTGACGGGCGTAAGCGCAAAGAAAGAGGAGCTTGTTTGAGTCTGCGACGCTGGGTGCGTCGACCGCCATCGTGCCGTGTGAATGGAAAGGACGATGGCGGACTATCACAACTCCTTGATATCCTGTGGTCTGCGCCTAGGTGACTACGACTATGTACGGCTACTGACCCGGTCGCGAGTTGCCTGGGAGTATTTGCGGCGTAATCGCGACTATCACCGCGATTGGCGCCTATCGAAATCAGGCCAGCCAATACCCGTCCGTTTACGGAATGACACCACTTTGCTCCGGGCGCGGCGCCGCTTCGTGCGGGCCGAAGCCTGGGGCCTTTGCACCTTTCGCCGATCCTGATCAAAATGGCCTCGAAGCGGAGGTGTTTTGGCGGGCCGAGGATTATCAAAGGGTGGTGTCAGCCTATGTACGCAATGGCCGAGAGCCCGGCCTCGGCGCCATCGTATCCTTGAATGAGGTCCGGTGCCGAAAAACGCTTTTGAAGAGCGTGGACGGCGAGCAGCATCTCCTTCTCCGAGATCAACGGCGCATCGTCCAAGTGCGATGCATTGGCGAAGACATCCGCATCGACCCCTTCGCGCTCGAACTCGTGGTCGATCAGTTTCCCGATGTCGAAAGCCGACAGCGCCTAATCAGGCGGCTCGCGGACCTTTATCGGGGTCGGTGTCTTGGCGGTTCGCGTGGCGGTTGGACGGTCGAGGCGATGCGTCACCGGGATGCCTTGGCGGCGCTCGATCTTCGAACGGAGGGCTATTCGTATCGTCAGATTGCGGTGTTTCTCTACGGCGAGAAAGCTGTCAAGGACGACTGGACCAGCCCCGATCAGACCATGAAGAACCGCGTCATTCGTAGCGTCAAACGCGGGCAACGGATGATGAACGGCGGCTACCGAACCCTGCTCGCCTGATCCACGCGAGGGGTATCGTTCGCGCGCTTCGCCGCCAACGATACTGCCGCCCGATTTCACGCTCCCTCATCCTTGATCGGCATAGAGCAATTTCGCTGACGCCGGAGGAAGCATGACCGAGCACGATGCACAAACGGTCGCTGACGGACCGTTCCTGACAACGAGGGAAGCGGCGCGCTTTCTCAAACTCAAGCCCAACACGTTGGAGAAAATGCGCGTCTATGGCGGAGGCCCGCAATACCGCAAACACGGCCGCCACGTTCGCTATCACATTGACGAACTGACCGCTTGGTCGGACATGCGGAAGAAGGATTCGACTTCCGATGTCTGAGCATTTTACACGCGTCGAGATCGCCTTCTATCCGGAGCATCTGAACCACTGGCTGCGGTTCGGCGCGCCCGACGGGCAGCAGGACTTGGACCGCAGACGGTCGCTTGCGCTTTTCAAACCGGGGCAGGTGTTCGGATATGTCCGCTGGCGCGCGAACGAGTACGGCACGCAGGAATGGCGCTTCACCATCGCTCGCGCAGCGGAGCCGTCGCTGCTTTTGAGCCGAATTCCGGGCGTTTGCCCCGGAGGCGAAGTGCTCTTGCTCGTGACCGGCAACACGAAGGTCAAGCGTGCGCTGTTGCAGATCGACGTGCTCGAAGCGGACGGCTTCGATCCGGCTGACGTGTCGCCCGCCTATTATCGTCATGTCCACAATCGGATCGACGCCAGGCAGCCGATCCGCGCCTATTCACGAGAACAGCACGCGGCCTATTCGGCATCAAAAACGGTGTCGGCGTGAAGCGCGGGCCGCTCGTTTGCACGGCGATCCCGGTGCTTGCTTTGGCCGTCGTATCGACCATCAGCCTGCCGAAAAAGCTGATCTATAACGCCTCGGCGAGCGCGCCAATCGGCTTCTATTGGCTCGACCATCAGCCAATCAGACGCGGCGATTACGTTCTCGTTCGCGCGCCCGAGCGCGTCCGAGAACTTGTCGAAGAGCGTGGCTATCTGCCCGCCAATGTGCCCTTCATCAAGCGCGTCGTCGGTGTCGATGGAGACGTAATTTGTCGTCGGCGGGAGACGGTTTCGATCAACGGAAATCCGGCTGCTAGGGCTGAAAAGGCGGACGGTTTGGGCAGGCCGCTGCCCGATTGGCAGGGCTGCCACATCCTCACCGAGCAGACGGTCTTCCTGTTGCAAGACCATCCGCAGTCCTTCGATGGGCGCTATTTCGGGCCGGTGGATCGGCGCCTCATAGTCGGTCGGGCGACGAAGCTACGGTTTCTCTGGCGGAAGCACGAGAAAAGCTGATCCAGCGTCATGAAGGAATTGGAGCGTGGAAGGCGTCTGAGGCAGCGGAGGGCAAGATAAAAGGTGATGGGGCAAAGCCCGCATAACCCATTGTCTGCACATCCGATTTGGTTGCACACGGTGCTTTCACGCGTGTGCAGATGATTGGACCTAAGGCCCTGACTTGATTGGCGAATAGGTGGTGCAAGGATGAAGCGGTTGTTTGACGCCCACGCTCGCGCCCCATGTTTATGACCGACCATGGCCGATGATACCGACGACATTTTCAAGCCGAAGCTCGGGCGCATTCGCAGCCTGGGCGGCGCGCGCACGAAGAGCTACTTGGGTCGCGTGCTCCGGCAGGTCTCGAAGGCAGGCAAGTCCGGTTTCGGAACCGGAGCCGCGTCACGGCGCTATTCCGGCTACCGGATCGGGCGCGGCAATGACGTACTTCGGCGTGGTCGCGCCGGACACCGCTTCGGACCGACCTATCGGCGCGTCGTCATCAAGACGCGGATCGTCAAACTCAGAGGCGGCGGCATTGATGCCGCCCGAGCGCACCTTCGCTATATCCAACGCGATGGAGTCTCCAGGGAGCACGAGCCGGGCCGGCTCTATGACGCCGCCCAAGACGAGGCGGACGGCAAGGCGTTCCTCGAGCGCAGCGACGGCGACCGGCATCAGTTCCGTTTTATCGTCTCGCCGGAAGATGCGACCGCGCTTGCCGACCTCAAGCCATTCGTCCGCGATCTGATGAGCACGATGGAGAAAGACCTCGACACGCGGCTTGACTGGGTGGCGGTCGATCACTTCAACACCGAGCATCCGCATACCCATATCGTGCTCCGGGGCAAGGACGAGCTCGGCAAGGACCTTGTTATCGCCCGTGACTACATCGCCCACGGCATGCGGGCGCGGGCGAGCGAACTATTGACGCTGGAACTCGGGCCGCAGACCGAGCAGGAACTCCGGCAGAAACTGGAACACCAGGTTGAGCAGGACCGTTTCACCGATCTTGACCGGGCGCTGGTCCGCGACGCCGTGGACGGCATCGTGGATGCGCGTGCCGAACCGCAGCGTCCCGACGCACGGTTCCGCCATGCTATGAAGATCGGCCGGCTGCACGTGCTCGCGCGGCGAGGCCTCGCCGAGGAGATGGAGCCGGGTCGATGGCGGCTCTCGCCGAAACTGGAGGAGACCCTCCGGCGCGCGGGCGAGCGTGGCGACATTATCAAGACTATGCACCGGGGACTGCGGCAGGCCGGACTCGATGCCGGCGCTACGGAGTATTCGATCTACGATCCCGCCGACCTGCGCGCGCCAACTATCACCGGTCGGATCATCGACCGCGGGCTCCACGACGAGCTGAGCGACGGCCACTACGTCATGATCGACGCCGCCGATGGGCGGGTTCACTACGTCGCACTCGATCCACGGCAGGAGATGGAGGACTTGCCGCTCGGCGCCGTCGTCGAGGTTGGACCGGCGGCAGCCGGAATAAAGCCGTCCGACCGGACCATCGCCGAGATCGCCCGACGGAACGACGGCCTCTACACGACGGACGCCCATCACGCATTTGATCCGCGTGCATCGGAGGAGTTCGTTCAGGCGCACGTCCGCAGGCTCGAAGCGCTGCGCCGCGCCAACGTCGTTCGGCGCTTTCCGGATGGGTCATGGGAAGTCCCCGAGGACCTCGAAGACCGGGTTGAGGCGCTCGCCAAAAAGCAGGCGCGATATCCGGGCCGCATCACGACCCTGTCGTTTCTGTCCCTTGAGGCTCAAGTCAATGCCGACGGCGCGACTTGGCTGGACCGGCAGCTTCTCGCCAAAGAACCGGCGACGCTACGCGGCGAGCGCTTCGGGGCCGAATCTGCCCAAGCCCTGCACCGGCGCCAAGAGCATCTCATGGAGCAAGGGCTGGCGGAGCGTGACGGAAAGACAATCCGCTACCAACGCAATCTCCTTCGCGCGCTGCGGCAACGGGAGTTGGCGGCCGCCGGCGAGAAACTCGCCAAGGAGACGGGATTTGCCTTCGTGGAAACACGGGACGGGGATCGGATCGATGGCGTCTACAAAAGGCCTATCCATCTCGCCAGCGGCAAGTTCGCCATCATTGAGAAATCAAAGGAGTTCACGCTCGTTCCCTGGCGGCCGGTCCTCGAACGCCAACGCGGAAAGCTGGTCGGCGGCGTCATGCGCGGGTCGTCGATGTCGTTCGATTTTACGAAGAAACGCGGGATTGGAATCGGGTGATATCGTCACTGGTCATAGTCAGCGAAAACATCTGTTGTGATTAAAGCCGCTTTTGGGGTCCGCGAGGCCCTCCCTATCCGGCTATGGGATTCTGCTCCTCGTTACGGCAACACCCCAGGGTACTCAGCTCTGATCGCGCTTTCATAATCGTCAAGATCAGACCGGAGCACATGGTCGGCCATGGACCAGAACGTCGCCAAGCGCTGACCGTATTGAGCGTCGGCGCCGCGCTGGCCACCATGGACGATCGATTGGATCAGAAATTGTCGCATCTGGCCTTGCTCCCCGTTGTGCGGAAGACTTCTCATGTCACGCATGATGCATTCGTGCATGTACCCGGCGAACCTGTCACCCAGCTTATTCGAGTTAGCAATCGTCTCCATGCACGATCCGAGCGCGACAGCAGCGGATACAGGGATATTTCCGTTGTCATTGCCGAATTTTTTGAACTGCGAAATATTTAGATGAGGCGAATTTTCAGGCAGCCTTTCCACCAAGCTGACCCACCTGCCAAGTACATCGATGACCTCGTAGATCAGTCTGGCCGAGCGCGTGGGAAATTCAGCGTTCGGGTTCACGTGAGGGTTTGATGTATCGTAAAACTTCTCCAATCGGTCGACGAAATAGGGAAAATAATAGAGCCACATGTGCCACTGAATGCCCTGACAGGCAGCGGCCGTGACCATTACATCGAAGAAAAAGATGCTGACGAATGTAGGGTCCTGCCAGCGTTCATCGTTGAAGTCCTCGGCACTTCCGTTCAGCCAAGCGACGTAATCTGCAGGACCGTCTGTGCGAAGCATCTTCATGACATGCTCGCCTATCGGCTTCCACACCGCGAGTTGTTTAGCCGTATGGGCGTCGACGAAAAGAAAATGGAGCAAGCGGTTGCTTGCGGGGAGCGCATAGCCGCAAGATACCGTATTCTGATTTTGCTGGAGTTCCTGGTAAAGCACACTGCCAGTGTCGGAAATCAGATCACCAAAAAAGGCATCCGATAAGTCATGTTTTCCGTATAGGTCCAGCCGCAACAGGTGGATGGCAAAATATGGCCGCATCCGCGCTATGAAGCGCCTGAGGTCCGCTGACCGAAAAAGAACCCGTGCAATGTCTTCCGCCTCAGTTTCGGCCCGGCTTTGCGCTGGAACGATGGCGACAAGCTTGCTGGCCCAATGGCGCAGCTTGTTGAAAATTGGTTGACGACGATCATCGTCATCATCCGCTACACCAAGCACTCGCCTTCGGTTGATTTCCGCGAGCATCTGTTCGATGGTCCCACCCCCGCCGAGCACGACCAATCTGTCGTGCAGTTTTTGCAGTGGCAGCTTGCGGCGGGCGGCTCGCTCGATCAATCGGAAGTGGGGTTCCATGAGCGTCAGCACTTCGGCGAAGCGCTGCTCAAAAACCAACTCGTCGATGAGTGCGGAGAGTGTCGGCAGAGATACCGAAGTGCGCCACAAAATCCAGTTGATCACCCATGCAAGAGGCACCCAAGCGATGACGACTAAAAACGCGGCGCGGGCCGGTGTGAACGAGCCGCCGTCTGGGAAGGTAACAGGATTACAGATGGCCGCTACGACAGACGGACAGGGCTGTCCGACGGCATCGAAAAAGAGAAGGTACAGAACAAGCCCGAATGCGCCCAAAGCCAAGAGAACTTGGATCACAAGGCCGAGCTTCGCGCGCAGCTTGGTTACAGGCGGAACGACCGCATAGATGGCCACGGCCAAAGCCAGAAACGTTAGAAATCCATCAAGGCTCATCTTAAATCGTTCCTTTGTACCGAGTGTAATTCGGCGACAACAGGCTACCGTTGCCCCACAATTCTATTTGCCGCACGATCTTTTTCATACTGAGCGCGGGCTGAAAATGCCGATTTTCAATGTCCGATTTCGGGTTTGGTAACTAGCCCGCGCGTCCAGTGCACCGCACGAACAACTTCTCTGCGCCGCCAAGAAATAACGCCTCGGACGAAATCCCGCCGCCAGTCGCGGCGAGCCGGAGCTCCGATCCCTTGACGCTCTTGAGTTCGAACTGCACGGTCTCGTCAATCGCGCCGTCGCGGAGCCGGCCAAGGAAGTCGTCATACTCGACGCGGTGGTCGAAACTCATGATGACCGTGCCGTCGCGCAATTCCCATCGGCCGGTGCGCCACGGCAGAAGGCCGACCTTTTCGTTGGACGCCCGCCACCATTCGACCGTGCCGGTTCCGCTATTCTCGAACAGAATCACGCGTTCCTTTGCGCACTCGGCTTGGCTGGCGGACCACATGCCCGTCAGCGCCGCGCGCTTGCCTCCCGCGAGACGACCAAGCAGTCCCGGACCCTCGGCCTTCGCTTCGCTCTCTTTCAGCACTACATCATAGGTCGTGCGAATTTCAGCAATCCGAGCAACTTGATCGTCGGCTGGCTTCTGCGCCGTATTGGGGGTAGTCGCCACTGTGCCATCGGCGACGGTTTTTCGGCTGACACGAAGCTGGTACTTGCCCGTAGACGAACCGACCATGGCGTCCAGAACGCGGGCGTCGCCCATAACGTAGCCCTGGGCGTTGGCCTCGCCGGCGCCGACGACAACCCCTGAGACCTTGAGCTGGTTGGAAGGATTGACGCCGAGGGAGCGGCAAAGCGCGGCATAGTGGTTCATGCCCGTAAGTGCGGCTTCTTCGATCAGCGCATCGTCGCGCAATTGATCGGCCGTTTCGAAAAGCAGGATCATCTCCGTGACTTCGTGGCATTTGGGCTCGGCCGGGTGGAGGATGCGGAGCGCCACATCGACCGGCTCGTCATAGACAAACCAGCCAGGCCCGCCCTCGAAATTCCGAACCTCATAGTCGGCCGCGTTCGCCGGACCGAAGACTATGACACTCAGCAAACAGGCGGCGGCGACGCCTACGAAGGCGGAATGGCATGAATGGCGATCCAATCGCATAGATCATCTCCTTCTTTGCCCCCGCGCTCCTCCTTTTTGTCGGTTTTGAGCGCCGCCGGCGACGCGCCGCATCGCCCGTCCAACACCATCCAGAATGATAGCCGCTTCCGGTTGCAAAAATAAGGTCTGATGTTCTTGGGTAATATTGTCTGTTGCTGGCGATTGCTTCCTTATTTCTCCGCTCTTGGATGACGCTGGAAGTCATTGCCTTGATTCAAATGTGATTTCGTCACGATCCTTTGCCGGATTTTACCCGAGCTTTCGGCTCCGACACCGGCGCAGGATCGATGACACCGACCAGACTCCTCATAGGCCAAATCTTCCTCGTCTTCGCGATCGTCATTGGCGCGGTGTGGGGCGCGACGCAGTGGACGGCGGCCGAGTTCGGCTATCAGGCGCGGCTCGGTCCGGCTTGGTTCCATGTCGTCGGTTATCCCGTTTACGTCCCGTGGCGGCTGTTTGAGTGGTGGTACGCCTACGAAGCTTACGCGCCGGGGGTCTTCAACCGCGCCGGCGCGATGGCGGCGGGCGGCGGCATGCTCGGCGTCGTCGTCGCGATCGCCGGATCGCTGTGGCGCGCGCGGCAGGCCCGGCTGGTCACGACCTACGGCTCGTCGCGCTGGGCGACCAAGGGCGAGGTCGACAAGTCCGGTCTGTTCGAGCCGCAAGGCGTGTTCCTCGGCAGGCTGAAGGACCGTTATCTACGCCACGCCGGGCCGGAGCATGTCATGTGCTTCGCGCCGACCCGCTCGGGCAAGGGCGTCGGCCTTGTCATCCCGACTTTGCTGAGCTGGCCGCACTCCGCTGTCATCCATGACATCAAGGGCGAGAACTGGCAGCTCACCGCTGGCTGGCGGTCGCGCTTCTCGCACTGCCTTCTGTTCAATCCGACCGATCCCGCGAGCGCCAAATACAACCCGCTCCTCGAAGTGCGCAAAGGCCGGTTCGAAGTCCGCGACGTTCAGAACATCGCCGACATTCTGGTCGACCCGGAGGGCGCGCTCGAACGGCGGAACCACTGGGAGAAGACCAGCCACGCGCTCCTCGTCGGCGTAATTCTGCATGTGCTTTACGCCGAGAAGGAGAAGACGCTCGCCCGCGTCGCGGCGTTCCTTTCCGACCCGTCGCGCTCCTTCGAACGCACGTTGCGGGTGATGATGAGCACCAATCATCTCGGAACGGACAAGACGCCGCAGGTTCACCCCGTCGTCGCGCAGGCCGCGCGCGAGCTTCTGAACAAGTCGGGGAACGAACGCTCGGGCGTGCTCTCGACGGCCATGTCTTTTCTCGGGCTCTATCGCGACCCGACCGTGGCGGAGACCACGAGCGCCTGCGAATGGCGTATCGCCGATTTGGTGGACGCCGAGCGGCCGGTCTCGCTCTATCTGGTCATTCCGCCTTCGGATATTTCGCGGACGAAGCCGCTGGTGCGGCTCGTCCTCAATCAGATCGGCCGCCGGCTAACGGAACGGCTGGAAGGGCAGGCCGGCAAACGGCGGCGTCACCAGCTCCTGATGATGCTCGACGAGTTCCCGGCGCTCGGCCGGCTCGACTTCTTCGAATCGGCGCTCGCCTTCATGGCCGGCTACGGCGTCAGGAGCTTCCTGATTGCGCAAAGCCTCAATCAGATCACAAAGGCTTACGGGGATAATAACTCGATCCTCGACAACTGCCATGTCCGCATCGCATTCGCCTCGAACGACGAACGCACGGCGAAGCGCATCTCGGATTCTCTCGGCACAGCCACCGAGCTGCGCGCCATGCGCAACTATGCGGGTCACCGCCTCGCGCCCTGGCTAGCCCATGTCATGGTCTCGCGACAGGAAACGGCGCGGCCGCTTCTGACGCCCGGCGAGGTGATGCAGCTTCCCGCAGACGAGGAGATCGTCATGGTCTCCGGCCAGCCGCCGATCCGCGCGAAGAAGCTGCGCTATTTCGAGGACGCCAACTTCACAGGCCGGGTGTGCCCCCCGCCCGCGCTCGCGGCGGACGGTCCTTTTGCGGACCGTCCGCCATCCCGCGCCGACGACTGGAGGGACCAAGTGCGCGGCTCCCACGTCGATCTCGTCAAGCCGTGGTCGGAGCTCGTCTCGAACGGCGATGAAGACGAGGGTGAAAATGGGGGCGGCCTCAAGCGCCATCCTGCGCTTCCTGAGGAGGCGCCGGCCAAGCTGGAACCCGAACGCGCGCCTGATGCCGGACTTCTCGACGACGAGTTCGACCCCAACGACGCCAGGCGGATGGATCAGCTCGCGCGCAATGCGACCGTGGTCCGGCGCGCCCACGCCATGGACCAGGCCGACGATGACCTGATTCCGAGCTTCTGAAGGATACGCCCATGAAACCCCGCCTCAACGTTCATGTCTCTGACGAGCTTTTCGACAAGGTGGAGATTGCCGCGAAGCGGCCGGACGTCACCAAGGCGGCCGTGGTCGAGGCGGCGCTCATGGGTTTCTTCTCGAAAGAGTTCGACGATCAGCGTGACGGTGCGCTCATCCGCCGGCTCGACCGGATGACCCGGCAATATGACCGGCTGGAGCGCAATCTCTCGGTCACGGCCGAAACGCTGGCGCTCTTTATCCGCTTCTTTCTCACCGTCACGCCGCCATTGCCGAACGCCGATCAGGACGCCGCCCGCGCCCTCGGCAAGGAGCGGTTCGATTATTTCATCGGCCAGCTCGCTCAGCGGCTTGCCGGCGGCAAGAACATGATCCGCGACGTGCTCGAAGAGGTGAGCGCCAAGGAGAGCGACTTCTTCACACAAGAGGAGGTCGACGCCTTGCAGGCCGTGCGGCAGGCCTATTCTCCGGACAACAACAGGCCGAACGGCGGAGCGGCTCACGACGACCTGATTGCGGAGGCGGATAATGGCTGACCGCTTCCATCCGGACACGGTCGATCGCCAGCGCACCATGCTGCGCACCGCCATGGGACCTGCGATTGCGGCGGCGCTGGCCGACCCCGCCGTCATCGAAGTGATGGTCAATCCCGACGGCCGGCTTTGGCTCGACCGCCATGGTGACGGCCGCATCGACACTGGGAGGCGGATCGGCGCCGTCGAAGCCGAGCGGATCATCCGGCTGGTGGCGAGCCATATCGGCCAGGAGTGCCATCGCGAACACCCCGTTGTCTCGGCCGAACTGCCCGAAAGTGGCGAGCGCTTCGAAGGCCTGCTGCCGCCGGTGGCGCCGGCGCCATGCTTCGCCATCCGTAAGCCGGCCCGCATGCTCTACCGGCTCTCGGACTATGTGGAAGCGCGGATCATGACGTCGCTGCAGGCGAAGGCGCTGCGGGAGGCTGTCGAGACGCGCAAGAACATCGTCGTGGTTGGCGGGACGAGTTCTGGCAAGACGACGCTTGTCAACGCGCTCCTGGCCGAGGTCGCGACCGGCGGCGACCGGGTGATCCTCATCGAGGACACGCGCGAACTCCATTGTGCGGCGGAAGACAGCGTCAGCCTACGGACGAAGCCCGGCGTCGCCACGCTCGCCGATCTCGTACGCTCGACCCTGCGCCTCAGGCCCGACCGGATCGTCGTCGGCGAAGTCCGCGGCGCGGAAGCCCTCGACATGCTGAAAGCGTGGAACACTGGTCATCCGGGCGGCATTACGACGCTGCACGCCAACTCGGCCCATGCCGGGCTCTACCGGCTCGAACAACTCATCCAGGAAGCCGTCGTCACGGTTCCGCGCCGGCTGATCGCCGAGGCGATCGACATTGTCGTCTTCCTGAAGGGGCGGGGCTCGGGCCGCCGCGTCGAGACGGTCGCCGCGCTCGAAGGCCTCAACGCCAACGGCGATTACCGCCTCGCGCCGATGACGCCCGTTCACCTCGTTCCAACAGCCTGACCAGGGAGACCGTCATATGAATCCATTTCCGCCTGATGCTTTGTCCCGTTTCCCGTACCGGCAGGCGCTGTTCACGGGCCTTCTTGTCGGCTTGGCGTTCATCTGGTCGGACGCCGCCCACGCCGCTGGCTCTGGCATGCCGTGGGAGGCGCCGCTCACCCAGATCCTGCAATCCATCGAAGGGCCGGTGGCGCGCATCATCGCCGTCATTGTCATCGTCATCACCGGCCTGTCGCTCGCCTTAGGTGAGTCGAGCGGCGGTTTCCGCCGGTTGATCCAGATCGTGTTCGGGCTGTCCATCGCCTTCGCGGCGACGAGCTTCTTCCTGTCCTTCTTCTCCTTCGGCGGCGGAGCGCTCATCGCATGACCATCGAAGGCTTCGAAATCCCGCTTCATCGCGCGCTCACCGAGCCGATCCTAATGGGCGGCGCGCCGCGCACGGTGGCGATCGTCAACGGCACGCTCGCAGCGGCTCTCGGGCTCGGCCTCCAGCTTTGGCTCGCGGGGCTTGCCGTTTGGATCGTCGGCCATGCGGCCGCCGTCTACGCCGCGCGCAAGGACCCCGCCTTCATGCAAGTCCTCATGCGCCACATTCGCCACAAGGGCCACCTCTCATGCTGAATCTGGCGGAATACCGGAAACGTCCGGCGCTCCTGGCCGACTATCTGCCCTGGGCGTGCCTTGTCGCGCCGGGCGTCATCCTCAACAAGGACGGCGGGTTCCAGCGCTCGGCGCGGTTTCGCGGTCCCGACCTCGAAAGCGCCACGGAAGCCGAACTGGTCGCCGTTTGCGCGCGGATCAACAATGTGCTGCGCCGCTTCGGCTCTGGCTGGGCGCTCTTCTTCGAGGCCGAGCGGCATCCCGCCCGCGATTATCCGCATTCGGAGTTTCCGGACCTCGTATCGCGCCTTGTCGACGAAGAGCGCCGCGCCGCATTCGAAGAGTCCGGAGCGCTGTTCGAGAGCGGCTATGTCCTCACCTTCGCCTATCTGCCGCCGGCCGAAAATATCGGCCGCGCTGAGCAGCTTTTGATCGAAAGCGAAGGCGAGCACCGCGGCCTCGACTATCGCGATCATCTCGATGCATTCGTCCAGAAAACCAACCGGGCGCTCGACCTTCTCGGTGAGCTCATGCCCGAAGTCGCGCCGCTCGATGACGAAGAGACGCTGACCTATCTGCACAACTGCATCTCGAACCGGCGTCTGTCCGTGGCCGTTCCCGAGACGCCGGCCTATCTCGATGCGGTTCTCGTCGACACATCGCTCACCGGCGGCCTCGCGCCGATGCTTGGCGAGGCACATCTTCGCGTGCTGACCGTGCTCGGCTTTCCGGGTTCGACGACGCCGGGGCTGCTCGACGCCTTGAATGGTCTTGGCTTCGAATACCGGTGGATGACGCGGTTCATTCCCCTCGACAAGGCGGCGGCGGAGAAGGCGATCAAGCGCTATCGCCGGCAATGGTTCGCCAAGCGCAAGTCGATCTCCGCCATCATCAAGGAGGTGATGACCAACGAGCAATCGGCGCTCGTCGATACCGATGCGGACAATAAGGCGGCCGATGCCGACGCCGCGCTTCAGGAACTCGGCGCCGATCTTGTCTCTTATGGCTATGTCACGACGACCTTTGTCGTCTGGGACGAAGATGCGAATGGGGTCCGCGAGAAGGTGCGCGCCGCGCAGCGCGTGATCGACGGGCGCGGCTTCGCCACCATCGAGGAAAGCGCCAACGCGGTTGAAGCCTGGCTGTCGTCTCTGCCCGGCCATGTCTACGCCAATGTGCGAGCCGCGCCGGTCAACACGCTGAACCTCGCCCATATGATGCCGCTATCGGCAACTTGGGCGGGACCGGCGCGGAACGCGCATCTGGGCGGTCCGCCGCTCATCACGGTGCGGACCAACGGCACGACGCCGTTCCGGCTGGTCACGCATTTCGGCGATGTTGGCCACACGCTCGTCGTCGGCCCGACCGGCGCCGGCAAATCGGTCCTGCTGGCCCTGATTGCACTTCAGTTTCGCCGCTATAAGGACGCGCGGATCACCATTTTCGACAAGGGCGGCTCGGCGCGCGCCGCCGTGCTCGGTATGGGTGGCGCCTGGTTCGATCTCGGGGCGGCCAAGGAAGGCGTCAAGCACGCGCTCGCCTTCCAGCCGTTCGCCAAAATTGATCTCACCGGCGAGCGGTCCTTCGCGCAGGAATGGGTGCTCGGGCTTCTTGCACACGAAGGCGTCGCGGTGACACCTGAGGTCAAGGATGCGGCATGGTCGGCGCTGTCGAATCTCGCCGCCGCGCCTCAACCGGAACGCACACTGACGGGGCTGGCGACGCTGTTGCAGCGAACCGAGCTTCGACAGGCGCTCCAGCCCTATACGCTCGAAGGACCATATGGCCGGCTTCTCGACGCCGATGACGACCGCCTGATCCTAGGCGCCGTCCAATGCTTCGAGATGGAGGAGCTGATGCACGAGGCGGGCGCGGTGCTGCCCGTGCTCACCTATCTCTTTCATCGCCTCGACGCGCAGTTCGATGGGCGGCCGTCGCTGCTCATACTCGACGAGGCGTGGCTCTTCCTCGACAATCCGGCCTTCGCCGCGCGCATCCGCGAGTGGCTGAAGACGCTCCGCAAGCAGAACGTCTCGGTCGTGTTCGCGACGCAAGGCCTGTCGGATATCGCCGGCAGTTCCATCGCGCCGGCGATCATCGAGAGCTGCCCGAGCCGCATCTTCCTGCCCAATGACCGGGCGATCGAGCCGCAGGCAAAGGCCGTCTACGAAGCCTTTGGCCTCAATGACCGGCAGATCGAGATCGTCGCCCGGGCCACACCAAAGCGCGACTACTACTTCCAGTCCCGCCTCGGCAACCGGCTGTTCGAACTCGGTCTCGGCACCGTCGCGCTCGCCTTCACCGCCGCCTCGACCAAGCAGGACCATGCCCTGATGGACGAACTGGTCGCCGCCCATGGCGAGGAGGAGTTCGCGGATTCCTGGCTGCGCGCCAAGGGCCTCGATTGGGCGGCGGACCTCATAGCGTCCGAAACCGAACCCTTAAACCATCCCGACACGGAGGAGAACCATGAAACGTAAGCTTCTGGCGGCCGTCGCCGCCCTCGCCCTGATGGCGGGGCCTGTCCAAAAAGCCCATGCCATTTTCGGCGTCGGCGACGTGGTCTACGACCCGGCCAACCACGCCGAGAACATCCTGACCGCGGCGCGCACGCTCATCCAGATCAACAATCAAGTCCAGCAACTCGCCAACGAAACGCAGATGCTGCTGAATGAGGCGCAGAACCTCGCGTCTCTGCCGACTTCTGTCGCGGCCGATCTTCGAACCTCGCTCGCGCGCGTAGACGGTCTCATCACGACCGCCCGCGGGATCGCCTATCAGGTCTCGGTCATCGACAGCGAATATCGTCGGCTCTTCCCCGAACAATATGCGGCGGCCGTCTCGACCTCGCAGATCGTCGCCGATGCGCAGGAAGCCTGGACCCTGGCGCGCGAAGGCTTCAAGCACAGTCTGGAGGTTCAGGCCGAAGTGGTCGGGCAGGTCCGCGCCGACACGGTGACGCTCGACGGCCTGATCACCGAAAGCCAGGGCGCCGTCGGCAATCTTCAGGTAGCGCAGGCTGGCAATCAGCTCACGGCGCTTGCCGCCAAGCAGACCATGCAGCTTCAGACGCTTCTTGCCGCTTCGGCCCGGGCCGACGCACTGGAGCGCGCGCGGAGCCTCGCCGCGCACGAACAGGCGCGCGTCCGCTTCGTGCGTTTCATGGGCGACGGCGACGCCTATACGCGGCGCTAACTAAGGGGCACAGGCGATGGATGACCTCAACGTCATCGATCAGTTCACGGATACATTCGTCAGCTATATCGATTCCGGCTTCGGCTTGCTGACGCCGGACGTCGCCTTTCTCACGACCATCCTGATCGGGATCGACATCACGCTTGCCGGCCTTTTCTGGGCCTTGGCCGACGACAAGGCTGTCATCCCGGCGCTGATCCGCAAGGTGCTCTATGTCGGCGCCTTCGCCTTCATCCTGAACAATTTCGCCTTTCTCGCGAATATCATCTTCGATTCCTTCGCGGGCCTTGGCTTGCGCGCCACTGGCGCGCCAATCAGCGCCGCCGACCTAATGCGTCCCGGCTTTGTCGCGGCGACCGGCTTTGACGCGGCGCAGCCTTTGCTGGCGGAGGTGAGCGACCTCATCGGCCCGATCGCGTTCTTCGAGAACTTCGTGCAGATCGCCGTGCTGATGGTCGCCTGGCTGATCGTGCTCCTGGCCTTCTTCATCCTCGCGATCCAGCTCTTCATCACCATTCTCGAATTCAAGCTGACGACGCTTGCCGGGTTCGTGCTCGTGCCCTTCGCGCTGTGGAACAAGACGGCTTTCCTCGCCGAGCGCGTGCTTGGGAACGTGATCGCGGCCGGCATCAAGCTGATGGTGCTCGCCGTCATCGTCGGCATCGGCTCGACCTTGTTCGGCGCCTTTGCGGCCTCGTTCGCCGGCGGCGACATCACCATCGAGCAAGCACTCTCCACCGTGCTCGGCGCGCTCGCGATTTTCATGCTCGGAATCTTCGGCCCCGGCATCGCGGCAGGGCTCGTCTCGGGCGCGCCGCAGCTTGGCGCCGGCGCCGTGGTCGGCTCGGCTGCGGGTCTAGCCCTTGGCGCCGCCGCCGGCGCCAGTGTTGCGATGGGCGGCGCGCGTGCCCTTGGGGCCGCCGCTGGCGGTGCGACTAGGGCGGCCGCTTCTGTCGCCGGCGGCGCAAGCACCGCCTATGGCCTCGGGCGCGCCGCTTCGGGGGCCTCCGGTCCGGCCGGTGTCGCTGCCGGCGTCACAGGCATGACCCGCGCTGGCGTCGGCGCCGTCGGTCAGGGCGTTCGCAATGTTGCCGACCGGGCGACCGCCGGCGTGCGCCAGTCCTTTTCCGATGGCGCGCGCGGCGCGTTCACCGCCACCGGCGGCGCACTTCCCGGCGGAACCGATATCCCGGCCGCGACCGCGGCAGCGAGCGGCGCGCCGGATTGGGCGCAAAGGCTGCGGCGCGAGCAGCGGATGCGCGAGGGCGTGAGCGTCGCCGCGCACACCGTCCGAGACGGCGACCGGCCCGTATCCGGCGAGAACCCACGGCTCAGGGATGACGAATGATGTTCAAGAGATCGACGACCGCATACGGACAGACGCCCGAACCGGTGACGCCCTACCAGAAGGCGGCGCAGGTCTGGGATGAGCGCATCGGTTCTGCCCGCGTTCAAGCGCGGAACTGGCGCTACATGGCCTTCGGTTGTCTGGCGCTTGCGATCGGCCTTTCGGGCGGCGTTGTCTGGCAGGCGGGGCGCAGCACGATCACGCCCTATGTGGTCGAGGTCGATAAACTTGGCGAGGTGCGCGCCATCGGCCCGGCCATCTCCGCTTATGAGCCGACCGACGCCCAGATCGCCTACACCCTCGCGCGCTTCATCGAGCATGTCCGCTCGCTTTCGATCGATCCGATCATCGTGCGCCAGAATTGGCTCAGGGCCTATGACTTCACCACAACTGAGGCCGCGAACACGCTCAACGAATATGCCCGCGAGAACGATCCCTTCTCAAAGGTCGGCCAGCGCACCGTCACCGTCGAAGTGACGAGTATCGTGCGCTCCTCCGCCGACAGCTTCGACGTGCGTTGGCGCGAACAAACATTCGAGAACGGATCGCTCGCAGGCACGACCCGCTACACCGCCGTTCTCTCCATTCTCCTCCAGCGTCCGCGCACCGAAGAGACGCTGAGGAAGAACCCGCTCGGCATCTATGTCCGCGCGCTCAATTGGAGCCGCGACCACATCCCCGGAGACAATCAATGAAGAAAATCGCCATATTCGCCCTAGCCGGTCTGCTCGCGGCCTGCGCCCACAAAGAGCTTCCGCCCGAGATCAGCTATGACAGCACCGATTTCGACGCGGCGACGCTCGCCGCCGAGCCGCCACGCCCCATCCGCATCGTCACGCTGCCCGAACCACTGCCACTGCCGGGGCAGTTGAAGCCCGTGCCGCGCGGCAGCGAGCCGCTGGCGCCGGACACGCGATCGGCGGAAGAGCGGGTAGAGGATGCCAACGCCGCGGCCGCCATGGAGCCGAGCGCGGACGGCTACATCAACGCCATTCAGGTCTATCCCTATACGGAAGGCGCGCTCTATCAGCTCTATACGGCGCCGAGCCAGGTGAGCGACATCGCGCTTCAGAAAGGGGAAGAGATTGTCTCCGTCTCTGCCGGCGATACGGTGCGCTGGGTCATTGGCGACACGGTGAGTGGCGACGGAGAGAACGCCCGCGCTCATGTGCTGGTGAAGCCGATCAAGGCGGACCTCAAGACCAACCTCGTCATCATCACCGACCGGCGCGCCTATCATCTGGAGCTCACGAGTACACCCGAGACCTATATGGCCTCGGTGTCCTGGACATATCCCCATGACGAGCTTCTGGCGCTTCGCCGGGACAACAAAACGGCGGAAGAGGCCGCTATCCAAGTCGTCGATAAGGGCCTCGATATCGACAAGCTGCGCTTCCGCTATGCTG
This sequence comes from Alphaproteobacteria bacterium, assembly GCA_040220875.1. Lineage (NCBI taxonomy): Bacteria > Pseudomonadati > Pseudomonadota > Alphaproteobacteria > Alphaproteobacteria bacterium. Next base: position 401,088 of record JAVJVX010000003.1, read on the forward strand.
TCAGCGGCGACGCGCCGCCCTGGCGGCCGGTGCGCGTCTTTGACGATACCCACAAGGTCTATATCCAGTTCCCGGCCCGTCTCGACCAGGGCGAAGCGCCTCCGCTCTTCGTCGTTGGGCCGGACGGGGACAATCAGCTCGTCAACTACCGGGTGCGCGGGCGCTATTACATTGTCGATCGGCTGTTCGCCGCCGCCGAGCTTCGGTTCGGCGAAGACCCGCAACAGGTGGTGCGCATCACCCGCACCGACGGCCGTCCCGCCGTGACCGGCCAAGAACGGTCGGACGCCATCGGCGCGTTCGAGGCCGGAGATCGCTGATGGCGCCGTCCCGCGACGACGATATGGGGCATGCCGATCCACCGGATGCGGGCGCCGCCAAGGTCGATGCGGAAACGCTCGCATTGCGCGCGAAACCGCGCCCGGTGACACGGATCAACCGCCGTGTGCTGATGTTGCTCTCCGGCACGGGGCTTCTTCTGATCTTTGGCGCGACGATCTTCGCCCTCGATCCGCCGCGCCTGTTCGGCCGCGACGAGGCCGGCCGTGAGCTCATCCGAACCGAAAACACGCCGACGCCAGAAGGGTTGGAAGGTCTGCCGCGCAATTACGGCGATCTGCCGAAACCGGTCGAACTCGGACCGCCGCTGCCGGGCGATCTCGGCGGCGCCATACTGGATAAGGAACGCGAGCTTGGCGTAGGGCCGTCGCCCGATTTGCCGTTCCGTCCGAATCCCGAGGATGACGCAGCGCGCGCCGAGCGCATCCGCCAGGCGCGCCTCGCGAGCCAAGGCCGCGAATCCGGCGTCTTCTTCCAGCTTTCGACGCGAACGGCCGACGCGTCGAACACGCCGGCCACAGTCGGCAGCGCGACTCCTGCGCCAAGCCCGGCGGAACGCAATCCCTTCGACGGCCTCCGCACGGCGGAGGCCGATCAGGGACTCGGGCTCGATCTCCAAAACGACCAGAACCTCCAGGGACGCAAGCTCGATTTCCTTAAGCAGAGCGTCGATGCGGACATCTATAACCCCCACGCGCTTCAGGACCCGGCCTCGCCCTATCAGGTGATGGCGGGGACCATCATCCCGGCGAGTCTTGTGACCGGCGTTAACTCCGACCTGCCGGGTCGCGTCATCGCGCAGGTGACCGAGAATGTCTACGACACGGTCTCGGGACGTTTTCTTTTGATCCCGCAAGGCGCGCGCGTCATCGGGACCTATGACAGCGTCATCGCCTTCGGCCAGAGCCGCGCGCTTGTCGTCTGGCAACGGATCATCATGCCGGACGGCTCCTCGGTCGTAATCGAGAACCTGCCGGCTACCGACACGGCCGGCTATGCCGGCCTCGAAGATGAGGTGAACTTCCACACCTGGCGGCTGTTGAAGGGCATCGTGCTTTCGACGCTGCTCGGCGTCGGTACGGAGCTCAGCTTTGGCGATAACGAAGGCGATCTCGTCAAGGCGATCCGAGAGTCGACCCAGGACAGCGCCAACCGGGTCGGCCAGCGCATCACCGAGCGCAATCTCAACATCCAGCCCACCATCACGATCCGCCCCGGCTGGCCGCTTCGCATCATTGTGCATTCGGACATGGTGCTCAGGCCCTATCGCGGATGAGGAGAAACTTATGACTCTCAAACTCGACAAGCTCCCAGACCGCGACCCGGCGAAGATCACTTTCACCGCGAGCCCGGAGCTCAAGACCGCCTTGACCGATTACGCCGAAATCTACCGGCGTACTTACGGCAACAAAGAGGGCGTCGCCGACCTCATTCCCTTCATGCTGGAGGCGTTCATGAACGCCGATCCCGGCTTCAAACGGGCGCGCAAAGCTTTGGCCGACGTGCGTCCATCGTCAACCCAAGCAAAGGAGACCTGAGAGATGGCTACGATTGGCAGCTTCACCGCCGGCAAGGACGGCTATGTCGGAACGATCCGGACCCTGACGGTCAACGTCAAGGCCAGGATCGTCGCCAATGACCAGAAAAAGAGCGAGGGCGCGCCCGACTTCCGCGTCTATGCCGGCCGCGCCGAGCTCGGCGCCGCCTGGAAGGCCAGGACCAATGGCGAGGAGCCCCGCGACTACCTCAGCGTCCAACTCGACGACCCGAGCTTCCCCGAGCCTATCCGCGCGGCCCTTTTCGAGGAGGACGGCGCGGCGTTCCTGGTCTGGAACCGCCGAGACGGGTAGACGGGGTCCGGTCCGGGGCGTTCGGAGATGTAACAAAACCTCGGAAGTTAGCCGCAAGATCCGAGGTTTTGTTACACGCATTTTCAGCGGCGCCGGCTCCGGACGGCCCGAACTTGGCCTGCCGGCTTGGAAATCGAGTATCTTCTGACTCCCCCTGTGCCGGGGAAGACGATACTTCAGATATGGTTTCATACGGATTTGACAAAGTGCCGCTCATGCGGGCATACTTTCGTCATTGATGGTAAAGCCATATATGGTATATTGCTTTCTCCGATCACATGAAAGTTAACGTGCTCATGTCCCGGCTCGTTTCAGCCCCGTTCTTCAGCGCCCGGCCGGTCTTCGACCGAGCCGAATACGCTGCGGCTGTGGGCCGCCGGCCCAACGACAAGGTCGTTACGGCCATGCTCGCCCAGCACCTTCGGGCAGGCAATATCAAGCGCGTCGCACGGGGCGTCTTTGCCTCCGTCCCCAAGCACGCCGATCCCGACAAATGGTCCGTCGATCGATTCCTGGCGGCCTCCCGTCTACGGCGCGGCGGTGTCATCGCCTATCACTCGGCCCTTGAGCTTCACGGTTGCGCCTACACGGAGGGCCATGAGGTGCAGGTTATCGCGCCCGGTGAGCCGGGCGTCGTCGAGACCGCCGATTTCTCCTGCCGGTTCGTGAAACCGCCGCGTGGCTTCGCTCAGGAAAATGGCAACTTGGCCGACGGCGTTACGGTCGTCGATCGCATGGGGCTTGAGGTCCGTGTGACCACGATCGAGCGGACAATCGCGGACCTCTTCGACCGCTATGATCTCGCGGGCGGTGCGGAGGAACTTTTCAATTCGCTCGATCTCGTCGCGCGCGTCGATGCCGCCGCCTTGGTCCGGCATGCGCGCGCGCTCGGCAATGCGACGGCGGCCGGCGCCTTGGGATATTGGCTGGAGCGCGAACAGCACCGGCTCGGTGTAGAAAGCGCGGCGTTAAAAAAGCTGCACGCGCTCGCCCCGCGACAAGCGCGATACGCCTTAGCCGCCAAACCGGGCGAAGGCCGGACGGCTACGGGTTGGAATGTGATCCTGCCCGTCGAGGTCATAGAGCCTCAGTTCGAGGGCGTATAAATGGCGGCGCCTTCAACCCAGACCCTGCAGCGCATCGCCAGCGAGACCGGCTATCAGGTCGGCACGCTCGAAAAGGTGATCCGGCTCCTCGACATCCTGCAAGAGGTCGCTCGCGATCGGGTCTTAAGCGAGCGGCTTGCTCTCAAGGGCGGCACGGCGCTCAACGTCTTTCATCTCGGCCTCGACCGTCTGTCGGTCGATATCGATCTCAACTATGTCGGCGCGCTCGACCGTGGGGCGATGGAGACTGAGCGGCCTGAGGTCGAGGCAGCCCTGAACCGGCTCTTGGCATCCCAGGGATACACGATCCGCCGTCAGCCGGATGAACATGCCGGCGGCAAGTGGATCATGCGCTTCGCGTCGGCGCTCGGCGGAAACGCGACGTTGGAGCTCGACGTGAATTACATGGCGCGTCAGCCCCTGTTTGGCGCTGCTCGCGTGTCATCGGCCGCGCTTGGGGACATGCGCGCGAGCGAAGTGCTGGTGCTCGACCTTCAGGAGATCATTGCCGGCAAGCTGGTTGCGCTCTTTGATCGCCATGCCGCGCGCGATCTCTTCGATGCACGGCGTATCCTGTCGATTGAGGGACTCGACTGGAAGAACATCAAAGCCGCGTTTCTGGCGTTCGGCGCCTGCGCGCGCCGTGATTGGCGATCGGTTTCGATCGACGCAATCAAGGGCGACCCACGGGAGCTTCGTCAAAAGCTCCTGATCTGCCTGCCGCGCGGCTATTTCGGTGGCAAGGACGCGATCGATGCGTGGATCGAGGAGACGGTCGTGCTCTGCCGGGAGCGATTTGCTTTCCTGTTCGATCTTTCCGCGGACGAGCAGGCATTTCTTGATAGCGTGCTTGACCGCGGCGAAGTCAACGCTGATTTGCTTGACGTCCCGTTTGATATCCGCGCCCGGATCGTGACCATGCCGATGCTCGCCTGGAAATGTCAAAATGTGCGCACGCATTACCAGTTAGAAGGTTAAGGATTGTAGCAAAGATGAGGGGCAAATTGGGGCATGGCAAAGAGTAAGAAAAAAGTCATCAACATTTCTTCACGCGAAGCGAATTTAAAAAGAAAATTACGCAGGCACCTGCGCTCGTTGGGATTTGAAAAGGCCGAAGACGGGAGTCTCCAGGTAAACGGATCGGGGAAAAAGATTGTAAGGACGCTGCACCGGTCCCAAAGGGATGAGCGGCTAAAAGCTAGCCGCGCCTTTATCTCTGAGCATGCAGAAAATCTCCTACCGTACTTTGCCTCGGGTCACGAGGTCGTAGCAGAGAAAATCTCCCCGGTTTTGGAACGGGTTTACGCTGATACTTTTCAAGGGAACCTGTTCAGGCTGGCATCGCTTACATGGTCTGTGCCCGTGTCGAACGGCTTCGGCAGGCGGCTCCGATACCTTGTGTGGGATCAGTACAACGGCAAGCTCATCGGGCTGATTGCTATTGGCGATCCCGTATTTAATCTATCGGTGCGCGACAAGCTTATTGATTGGGATTCGAACGATCGAAGTGCAAGGCTTGTCAATGTCATGGATGCTTACGTGTTGGGGGCACTGCCGCCCTACAATGCCCTGCTCGGCGGCAAGCTGATTGCCTGTCTCTTGCGCACCCGCGATCTATATGACGACTTCGCCAACGTATATGGCGGCACGACCGGCATCATATCCCAGGAAGAGAAAAAAGCGCGCCTGCTTGCGATAACGACCTCATCCTCAATGGGCCGTTCGTCAGTATACAACCGACTCAAACTGGACGGAACGCAGTATTTGCAGCCGATCGGATATACCGGCGGATGGGGACATTTCCACATTCCGGACAAGCTGTTCGCCGAGTTGCGAGAATATTTGCGCGCTATTGATCATCCTTACGCCGACCTGCACAGGTTCGGTGAGGGGCCGAACTGGCGTTTGCGAACCACGCGCGCCGCTCTGTCCGCGCTCGGCTTAAAGGAAGACATGCTGCGTCACGGCATAAAGCGCGAGGTGTTTATCTGCCAGCTTGCCAGCAACGCCGCAAGAATTCTCCAGACCGGCAAAGGGCGGCCCAACCTGTCATCGCTGCTCTCCGCCAACGAAGTTGCTGAGTTGGCAGTCAATAGATGGATGGTGCCTCGTGCTGTCAGGCGACCAGAATTCAAAGATTGGGATTCGGGCGCTCTAATAGAATTGTTTGGTAATCAAAGCCGTATGTTACGCTCCTTGGTCGAAAAGGCGGCACGGGAAAAGAGAAAAACCGCGGGAGTCTAGCCGAATATGCCGATGCCGCTGGATAAATGGCAGGAGCATCTGGAAGGGCATTTTGCCGCCCTGGCGGTATCCCGTACGGCATCCGGTTTCCCGATTTTTGCCTTGGAGCACGGGCTTACAGAGGAAGAGTTTGACGACATTGCGGACCAGTTACGTGCGCGCGTCGCGGCTCGAAAGAGATTTGCACCGCATTGGCTGCTGTGGGCGATATATGCCGCAGAACGCGGCTATAGCTATACAGGTGGCGAATACTGGCCGTCATTTGAGGAAAGCACGCCTGGCTGGGAGTACAAGGACCGCTACAAACTTCCGGGCTGGTTCGCCAAATTCCAGAAAACCTATAACGGCGTTGTCCCTTCCGGCCCATGGGCCGGACATTTTCGGATCATTGCCTGGCCCATCACCCAAGCCGTGCTGCCACGCTATCTGCAACGGCATTTTGCCAAAGCGCTTTACGAACTTCGCTTTCGGCTCGCCAGTCTTACTTCGATCGACCCGGCCGCGATCGGCCGCATGATCGCCGCCAACTACCACGGATCGACGCGCTTTGAAGAATTTCTACAGCAGGAAGAACTTGTTGGCCGGATCGTCCTTGCTCTCCTGCACCAGGACCCCCGTGAAGGCGAAGAGCCATTGCTGCCTTCTACACTTGAGCGCATCACGAGCGACCTGGAGCGGGTCAGAAGCGCGCGAGACTGGCTCAAGGAAGCTAGCCGCGTTGTTACGGACCGCTTTAAGGGCATTGGCCGCGGCGTCGGCCCGCGGGGGTTTGCGGCCGGGCTGGAACCGGGCGGCTTGCCAAGGGATCGGGAGCCGTTGCCCGACATCAGGCCGGATTTGCAGCTTCGCTATGCAGGCAATGACACCTGGACCCTTTTACTTGATTTGCCCAGCTTTAAAAGCATCGCTGCACTGAATGCCGACATTCGCCAGTTCCTTCGGCGGACACGGTGCAGCATCAACGGCGCGGAAGGAAAGAAATCTGTTGGCTGGGTTCTTTCCGGCAACCGCCGCGCCGTCCTCAAGAAATGGCCCGATCCTGAAAAGCCGCTTGTCCGGTTTGACCAAAGCCAGGCTGCCGTCGATCACCTGCTTGAAACCGAATGCCGCATGACCACGGGTCCCGTCTGGCTGTTTCGCGTCGGGCGCGACGGCCTAGCGCGCGAAATTGCAGGCCGGATCATGCGGCCCGGACAGGAATACGTTATCGCCAGCGAAAACGCGCCGCGTGATCTGCAGGACGGCATGCACCCCTGCACGATAGACTGCCATGGGATAGAAGCGGTCCGGGTCACTGTCCCCCCTGACGTTTCGGCCGATTATATTCACTGGCTTTCAAAGCACGGCTTAGAACTGGCACGGACTATTCGCGTCTGGCCCGCAGGCTTGCCGGGCCGCAACTGGGACGGTGAAGGCCGCAGCGAATGGCTGACGACCGAGATGCCCTGCCTCGGCATTGTGCCGGATCATCCGGTTGACTCATATGTGATCAGTCTCGACGGAAAGGCCAGCACGGTTGCCCGCGCCGGACCGACAGGGCAACCGACATTCATACGATTGCCGCAACTCGATGCCGGCACGCATCTGCTGACTGTGCAAGCGCAGCGCAGCGCCGCTCTTGACGACATTACGAAAACATCCGCGCACGAGGGCTTTGTCGAACTGCGCGTACGGGAGCCCGAACCGTGGATTCCGGGAACCGCATCCCATGCGGGTCTGATTGTAACTGGCGATCCGCACGATGCAGGGCTCGATACATTTTGGGAAAACCGCTTCAACCTATCAGTAGTCGGACCCGAACACCGAAGCGTCACGGCCACCGTGATCCTTGAAGACGCCAAAGGTGAGGAGGTATTCGGCGGTCAGGTAAACGCGTCATTGGAATTGCCGATTACGCCGGATGCCTGGCACAGGCGTTTTGGCGACTTTCTCAAACGCGAGCAGTGTGAATGGCGCTACCTGGAAGCGTCTGCCGGCATTCTCAAAATCAATGGCCAGGAGCTCGGCGAATTTACGCTCCGGTTTGAACACGAAGCGCAGCCGCTGAGATGGGTGCTCCGCCACGAGAACGGACGACTGATTGTCCGTCTTGTTGATGACACGGGACAGGAAGACGGGCACCTGAAATGCCGTTATTTCAGCATGGAAGAGCCAGCCAGGATCGCGCGTCTTGATGCCGCCAGCGCTCTGGCCGGGACACAATTGGAGCCGCCCGGCGGTCTCTTTACAGCGCAATCGGGCGATTATCGCGACACAATACTGGTCAGTGCAGGGCTGACTGGCGCCGGGCTGGAGGGCCTCGGCGTTACCCCCCGATATGATGATGTGCGCGATGATCCTGCGGCTGTCATTAGGGCGCTCCGCATACTGCGATATTGGCGAAAAGCGCGCCTTGCCGGCTTTGTCGCAGGCGCAAGACGCCAACAGGTTATGGACGGCCTGCTGCTCGCCATCTACGGCATTCTTTGCGGGCCGCAATGGATCAGAGCCGAAAGACGATTTCTCGACAACCCGAACGCGCCGCGCGCAGCGGACAATCTGCAGGCCGCGATTGGAAAGCACGGCGGCTATTCCGCCGTCCTGCGCCGTGATGCCGCCGGCATTGACCACAGATTTGCTTCTATAACCACTTGGTACGCAGACCTTGCCAAGCGCTACGGCGTTTGCCGCGATCCCGGGCTATGCGCTTTCGCGATACGGCTTGCCAGTCAACCGCACCGTTTGCCGCGCCTGTTTGGCGACGAACTCGAAGGGCTTCTTGTTCGCCTAAAGAGCAGTCCTGTCTTGTTGCGCGGGGCACGGTTCCTGGCCCTGCTATCCGCAACTCACGATGGCAATACGCACGCCTTGCTTCCGGAGTGGAAGACATGATTGACGTGATCGAGGCTTCCGACGTGATTGAAAATTGCCGCGCAACGCTGGGAATTCCGGGCGAGAACGATAGCCTCGACGATATTCTGCTTGCCGGCCTTCTCAGACGCTGCGCCGGCATACTCTGTCCGTGTTCGCGGACGGCGCTGCGTTCGGCGCTATTGGAAAGCCTGAGCCACCTTGACGACGATCCTGATGCGCTCGCGGACCGCCTGGATGATCTCGTAGACAGTCTAATTGTAGGCGGCGATCTGCTCGAACTTGCGGACGTGGCGATTGACGACGCCAAGGTGAAAGGCACATGGGTCTTCGCCGCGCCGCCTAGCTTCGTCATGAGGCCAAGCGGAGCGATATTCCTGGCGGGCATCGTACCCGACCAGGATACGTTTCTTTCCTCTGACCTGTCTGCGCGCGTGGCTTACGATGGCTGCGCGCGGTATATTACACCCGAAGCCGACGAAGATCTCGCAGCGATCCTTCTGACGCAGGGCCTACAGCATCTACCCGAAAGCGTATGGCTGAAATCACCGAGGGCCGATACCGCAGAAGAACATCTATCTTCCTTTGAAAGACAACTCGCCGCACGGCCTCCCTGCGGAACGGTCAACGGTCTCGAAATCCTCGATTCCTCAAAACCCGTGACTTACTATCGCGGGCGCTGGGTAGTCCCCTCAGGGCAAACCGGTACATTTGTGGCGCGGCGCCCGCAGGAATTCGGGGCGCCGCTCTGGTGTTTCGTCGAACTCGCAGACGGCGTAGCGCGGCGCCTGATGGACCTGCCGCGGTCCGGCTTCCGCTGGCGGGGCTGTGATGCCGCATGGCATCTTCAAATGGCAATTGATTTCTGCCGGGGTCAGCCGCAGCGTTACCGAAGGCGCGACAGCGAACCGACGGTCCGCTTTGACTTTTTTTCGCCGTTGCCCGAGTGGTCCCAAAGACGTTTGATGATCCTGGGAACGCAATGTCCGCGTGATCACAGCCTATTGGCTTATGAGATTCCGCGCCGCGAAGCGGATAGCGAAGAGCGCTTTTTGCAAAACAACCTTTGGATGGTCAAGTCGGACGAGCATCAGCCGGGAGAATAGTATTCATGCAGACAATTCAGGAAACGATTAAGCGGCTCCACGGCTCGCTGCAGGACTATATCGAGGCGACCTACCATATAAGCGCCCCGTCGCTTATCGCGCAAAGAAAAGCGCTGCTTGCTCGCGACGGCGTGATATTCCGCATTCCCTACCTGGAATCGACACCCAAATATGTCGCCGGCGACAGCTTTGCGACGATGGACGGCCTGCCCGAAGCCGCACTCGATCTCTTTATCCGCCTCAGCAAGCCGGAAGGAAAACTGCCGCGTCTCATATACGATCCTCCCTACAGCCATCAGGCCGAGTCGATCCGCCACAACCTCATAAACGGCCGGAACCTAGTGATCATGACCGGGACCGGTTCCGGCAAAACCGAATCTTTCCTTCTGCCGATTCTCGGCAAGTTCGCCTGCGAGGCCCAGACAAAGCCGACCGCTTTTGCGGAGCAGCCGGCCATGCGCGCACTGATTATGTATCCCATGAATGCGCTGGTGAACGACCAGTTGGGACGGCTGCGAGCCTTGCTGGGCGATCCGCGCCTTGTCGAAATGTTCAAGAAGTGGTCGGGCCGTCCGCCGCGCTTTGCCCGCTACACGAGCCGCACGCCTTACGCGGGCATTCGCACAACCAAGAAGGATTCCAACCGCCTGCAGTCCTTTGACAGTTTCTACATCGACGTATTGCGGCGCGCGCGAAGCGACGACCCTGACGAACAGGCGGAAGCCGGGCAATTGCTGGAGGCCCTTAAAGAAAAAGGCAAATGGCCAGCCAAGCCTGATCTGGAAGCCTGGTTTGGCGTGAAAGGCAGCGGCTGGCAGGACCGTAAGACAGGCGAGTTCATAAGGGCCGTCACCCTGCCCGACGACTCCGAACTGCTGACGCGGCATGAGGTCCAGACAGCGCCGCCCGATCTTCTGGTCACGAACTATTCCATGCTCGAATACATGCTAATGCGGCCCATCGAGCGGCCGATCTTCGACAGAACGAAAGAGTGGCTGGCCCAAAACGAACACGAGACTTTCCTTGTCGTGCTCGACGAAGCGCACCTTTACCGCGGCGCTGCGGGCGCTGAAGTCGGTCTGCTGCTGCGGCGCCTGCGGGACCGGCTCGATATTCCGCCGGAACGATTCCGGGTCATCTGCGCGACGGCGAGCTTCAAGGATCATAAGTATGCCCCTGCGTTCGGCGCTCAGCTCTCAGGCATTCCCGCTGAAACCTTTGTGCCTATTCAGGGCACGCTCGACCTTAAGGACAACGCTGCGCCCGGTTCAGCCGCGGACGCGGAAGTCCTTGCCGATATAGACCTGCCGCAATTCTACGAGGCGGAAACTGCCGCCGAAAGGCTCGCGGCCATTCAGCCGCTCCTGGACTACAGAAAAGTCGGTGGTGTAACCAACCCGGAAGTTGCTCTCCATGCGGCGCTCGATACATTTGACCCCATGGGCGCGCTCGTCAATACAACAATGGAAGAAGCGCGGCCCATTGCGGAGCTGGGCTCGTTTCTTTTTCCTAATACGGCCGAACAGAAAGCGGATGCGGCCGTCACGGCCCTGATGGCGCTTGGCAGCGTCGCGCGTCCCGATCCCAAAATGCCGGGCCTGCTGCCGTGCCGCATTCACAACTTTTTCCGCGGCCTGCCTGGCCTTTGGGTTTGCATGGACCCGCATTGCAGCGAAATCCCGGAGGATCAGCGCGACGGTATTTGCGGCAAGATGTACTCCCAGCCGATGGATGAGTGCGCTTGCGGTGCGCGGGTGCTTGAGCTTTACACCTGCCGCAATTGTGGCACCGCCTATGCGCGCGCCTACACGGACGATGTTGATACGCCGCACGCCCTGTGGGCGGAGCCCGGAAGGCGGCTGCGGATGGCGACGGGAGAGACGATCCCGCTATTGCCGCTCGACCTTCTACTCGAAAAACCCGCTCACGAAGACGCCGCGGAGCCCGCTGACTACGATCTGGAAACCGGGCAACTCGACCCGATAGAGGTCGGGCCACGCATGAGAACCGTATACATCCGGCATGAACGTCTTAAAGACGCGGCTGATGACGAAGACGAGGCCGACACAAGCTTTGAGACGCGCGGGGAATTCAAGCCTTGCGCCGTATGCGGCAAGACCGCCCGGTTCGGCCGTACCTACGTGCAGGATCACCAAACCAAGGGCGACCAGCCGTTCCAGGCCCTCATAGCGCGGCAAATCCAGATACAGCCGCCCGGACCGCAGGAAGCATCCCGTTTCGCGCCCTTGCGCGGGCGCAAGGTGTTGGCTTTCTCCGATTCGCGGCAGGTCGCGGCGCGTCTTGCCCCGAACCTGCAAATGTATTCCGAAAGAGATTCCCTGCGTCCACTTATCATCAGCGGGTTCAAGTGGCTCAAGGAGCAGGATGCCGTTCGGCAGTTCCTGAACCTGGACGATTTGTATTTTGGCGTTTTGCTTGCGTCCAAAAGACTGAATGTCCGCCTGCGGCCGGAAATGCGCGCTCACGAAAATTTCGAAGCCGAGGAAATCGTTACGGACGCGCTTGCCAACTCCGATCTTGGCGATCCGGCGACGCTAATGGGTCTCTTGCTTGAAATCCGGGCGCATCATCCGCCCGAGTCACTACTAAACAGTATGCTGAGCACCCTGACGGACAGGTTCTGGGGCATGGAGGCGCTGGCGCTGGCCACCTTGATGGAGGCCGACCGCCACACCAACAAGCTCCTTGGCCTTCCGCCGATTCCGGGTGTCGCGGAATCCGACCAGGACAAGCTCGCGTTTGCCCGGTTTTGGCTGGGTTGCTGGAACAACAACGGTTTTCGACTGGCCCAGATGCCGGGAAACTGGGTGAACCGTCCTAAATCCGAAGGCTTTCGCGTTCGACCCCGCAATCCGAAGACCAAATTCGATGCCATAAACACCGTCATTCTGGATAAGGCGCACAGAAAACTCTTCTGGGATAGCTGGTCGCCGGAACTCCTCAAGTGGTTCACACAGCCGGTGGAAAGCGGACATAGATGCCTGAACGGCTCCGAGCTTTCGCTTCAGTTTGGCGGACACTGGGTCCACTGCTCAAGGTGCAAATCGGTACACCGCCCCATTCCCTGCGTGAGCTATTGCCTGAATTGCGGAAGCGACGAGGTAAAGCCGCTCGATCCTGACAACGATCCGGTGTTTCTCGCGAGGAAAGGCTTTTACCGCAAGCCTGTAACCGAAGCGCTCGGCGACCCGCCGCGGCAGCCCATGGCGCTTATCGCCGCCGAGCATACGGCTCAGCTTAATGCGCCGCAGAACGAAGATGTTTTCTCCAAAGCCGAGGAAAACGAACTGCTATTTCAGGATATCGAGTTGGTCAGCGCCCGCCTCAGCAGCCGTTCGACCGCCATCGACATTTTGTCTAGCACAACCACTATGGAGGTCGGCATCGATCTCGGCGCCTTGTCCGGCGTCGCCTTGCGCAACATGCCGCCGGGCAGGGCGAACTATCAGCAGCGCGCCGGCCGCGCCGGCCGCCGCGGCAATGCCGTCGCCACCGTCGTGGCCTTCGGAAGCGCCGACAGTCACGATGAACATTATTTTTCCCAGCCTGACGACATGATAAGGGGCGACGTCGTCGATCCCAAGCTTACACTGGACAACCCGGAGATCGTGCGCCGGCATATTCGCGCCTTCCTGCTGCAAAACTATCACCAAAACCGGCTTCCCGATATTGACCCCTCGCAACCTCACGACCTGTTTTCGGTGCTCGGAAGCGTGGCAGCATTTCGCCGGCCTGACTCGCCGCTCAACCGCGACGATTTCGCGTCATGGCTCGCCGAAAATGAAGACACACTGATCAAGCGGGTTACGACATGGATTCCCGCCGAGTTGTCCCCCGAGGACCGCTCCGCGCTGCTCGAAACCATGATTGCTGATTGTCTGAAGGCGGTGGATGACGCCATAGCGCCGAGACCGGATGAAGACCAAGGAGAACCCGAAGCCGATGCGGACGATAAGGATGACGAGACCACCGAAGTCGAGGTGGCTGCCGAAGAAGGGGAAGAGCGCCCGCAACAGGCTTCCAACTCTGACAAGATGCTCGACCGGCTTCTCTACTGCGGCAAACTTCCGCGCTACGCCTTCCCGACAGACGTAGCGACGTTCCATGTCTTCGACCAGGACCGCTCCTCCAGGTTTCGGCATATCATGCGCTTTGCTCCTTCACAGGGCCTTCCCATCGCACTGACGCAATATGCGCCCGGAAAGCAGGTCTGGATATCCGGCAAGTGCTACACATCCGGCGCGATTTATTCCGTCATGGGTGACGACCGCTATCACGCGTGGGAATCAAAGCGCCTTTACATGGAATGCAGCGAGTGCGGATTTTCCCGCACCTTCGAAATCCACGAAGCAAGCCGTGGGGAGACGAGGGACTGCGCCGCGTGCGGCGGCGAAGAGACTTTTGGGCCGGCGCGCTATTGGATGCGACCGCCCGGGTTCGCCCATCCGGTCGACATTGAAGAGGAAACGTCACCGGATGACGTACCGGAAACCAGCTATGCAACACGCGCCAAACTTACAATGGGAACACCCAACGAAGACGCTGGCTGGGTACAGACCAATGAACGCATACGCGGCCTGCGCTCCCGGCAGCATTTGCTTGTCTCCAATACAGGGCCACAGAAGGAAGGCTATACCTACTGCACAAAATGCGGCCGCATCGAAGCCAGCAGCACTTCTAGCCCTACGCTTGCGGCTCCCCACCGCAAGCCGTTTCCCGACGATGACGACAGGAGAATCTGTGACGGGACCGGTCCCACCCGCCATCTGGTTCTCGGTACGGACTTCATCACCGATATTGCGCTGTTTTCCATGCGCGTCGCCGCGCCGCTCAAACTGAATCCCCGCCACGACTCGACGGCCGTAGCGCTCAGAACAGTCAGTGAAGCTCTTGCCAAGGCAGCCTGCCAACTGCTGGAAATTGAACCGGGTGAGTTGATGGCCGAATACCGGCCGGCGCTGACACCGGCTGGGATGAGCGGACTCGAGGCCGAAATTTTTCTCTACGACACGCTGCCCGGCGGCGCGGGTTTTGCGAGCCAATTTCCCGACCGCAGCCTCGAACTCTTCCAAAGGGCGCTGCACCTTATGAGGACCTGCCCGGAAGACTGCGACGCTTCCTGCTATCGCTGCCTGCGAAGCTTCAAGAACAAATTCGAACACGGCCTTCTTGACCGGCATGTCGGCGTCGAACTGCTTGAGTATCTGCTTACAGGGCAACAGTCCGGTTTCAACAAGCAACGCCTGACTGCCTCTTCCGCGCTGCTCTACAACGACCTGTTACGGCGAAACGAAGGTCATATCAAATTCCAAGCGGGCGCGGAGATTTCATTCGGTGGCGGAAAGACCGTGAAAGCGCCCATCCTGGCCGAACACAAAGGCAAGAAATTTGTTATCGCGCTCTCCGGGCCGCTGACGAGCGGCCACCCGGCCGATTCCTTGATAGGTGAACTTCGCGATAGCGGTAGTGAGTGTACGGTGATCGTCGAGAATGAACTCGTTGTGCGTAGCAATCTTCCTAATGCGACGCGCAATGTGTACCAGCAGTTGGGCGGGTGAACGCCGATGGACTTGCTCAAAGCCAAGATTGCTTATGAACACCCACGTTCTCGAAAAACGCGTCCCGGCGCACGCGGGTTTCGATGATTGAGATCGTTGGCGTCAATGAAGGAAAAGAGTACGAGGCGGCTGTTCACATCCGCGACCGCATTCTCGCAGTGTGGCCCGACCTGAGCCAGCATCGGGACGATCACATAAAGATATTTGTCGGCCTGAAGCTGTACGGGCAACCAATTGAGGATATCGACATTCTCGTTATCGGCCATTTCTGCGAGTCAAGGCCGTTTGACATTGAGTACAAATTCTATCCGCGGGAAGGCGATCCCTTCATTCCCCGCCAAGCATCGGTGCGCAACTTTGCGCTCGTTATCGAGACGAAATCTCATGATGCCACCGGTGTCCGTTTTGACGATAAGGTGGCCTCGGTCAGGTACAGGCGCAGCGGTCACCAGGCTTGGGAGTGCGTCACGGAAAAAAACCGCCAGCAGATGTTTGAACTCAAAACGTACCTGGCGCGGGCCAATATCACACGGCTGTATGTTCAGGACCTGATCTATTTTTCCGGTCTACGTGAGGCCGACCTGCCCAAACGCCCGCACAACTGCTTTGGCGTGGATGCCAGTTTCGAACGTGTTCTTAACATCCTCGGCCAGGTTTCCGGGCCTATAAACAACAACCGCCGTGTGGCCATTTCCTTCGGGCCCGACGAGGTTTTTGAAGGCATATTGTCGCCGGAGTCGCCGTTGCTGCAGACATTGGAACCAACGCCGCTTGACCGGCGCCGAATGGATCGCATTGTCAAGGCGGCTTTGCCCGATACGTGGCTTGATGACCTTACGAAAAAGCAGATTGTGATCCGTGGCCGGGGCGGGGTCGGGAAGACCGTCATCCTTCTGCAGATGGCCTACCGTGCCTTTGACCGTAGCCAAATGCGATCACTGATACTGACTTACAACAAGGCGCTTGTCGCCGACATGCGGCGGACGATGGCGCTTCTCGGCGTGCCCCGTGAGATCGAAAGGGGCGGCATCGGCATCGATACAGTGCATGCTTTTGTCGGCCGCCTGATGCATGAACTCGGCATAATTCAGAACTACGATCATTTCCTGGATAACTACGAGAAACACAAGGAGACGCTACTGGACTATCTTCGCAGTAAGACAGTCTCTCAGGCCGATCTCGACGAATTGATCGACAACAATCCCGATGATTTCCTTTGGGATGCGGTGCTTGTCGATGAGGGCCAGGACTGGCCGTCCAATGAGATCGAGATTTTGCGAACCGTCTATCAGCCCGAACGCATCGTTGTTGCGGACGGCGTGGACCAGTACGTCCGCTCCTCCGTTGCGGACTGGTCATCGGGCATCGCAAGAGATCAAGTGCAGCCTCGTCGATTGAGGCGGTGCCTGCGCATGAAGGCCAATCTTGCGCACTTCGTGGCAGATTGCGCGGACACGCTCGGCCTTCAAAACTGGGACCTGGAACCAAACCCGGAGGCTAATGGCGGGCGTGTGCTCATTGTCGAAGGCAATCTCGCCGGACAAACGGGAATTCTCGATCAGGTCTGTGCGGACGCTCAGGCGCTTGGCAATTATCCGATTGATCTCCTTGCCTGCGTCCCGCCATCCCTTGTTCATCGCGATCGGGACGGCGCCTATTCCATTCCCGGACGCACCATTCGCGAGCGTGGCGGTATTGTCTGGGATGCATCTTCCGCCGATGTCAGGGAGTACTACCCGACGGACCGGAACGCGCTGCGCATCGTTCAGTACGATTCATGCCGCGGGCTGGAAGGTTGGACCGTCATCAACTACGCGTTCGATGATTTCTATGAATATAAATTCAAACAGTGGATGGCGGCTCCGCAAGACCGGGGTGACCTGTTTGACACCGAGGAAGAGCTTGCCTCGGCGTTTGCGGCGCAGTGGACCATGATACCTTTTACGCGTGCTATGGACACGCTGGTGATCAATGTCGCGCATCCATCATCGATGATCAAAGATGCCTTAAAGGAAGTCCACGGGAAACGGCCGGACTTTGTTGAGTGGATTACGATTTAGCTCATTTCGGGCCGGTCGAACTTTCTAGTAGTTGCGAATGGTGCGCCTGCCTCCACCGGCAGGTTCGGCAGACCGGACTCAGATCACTCAAGGCCGCCGAGAGGTCGAGGCTTCATAGACTCAGCCGAGGTGTTCCCACCTAACACGTAACGATCTTTCGCATGATTTAAGGTAAAGTAGTGCCACCGATGGGCCGCCTTAGATCAAGTTGGCGTGTCACGCCGCAGCCTGAAAAAGCCCCTGCTGACATCGACGGTTGCGTGCCCCCGATTTGGTCCTTGAGCGCATTTAAAAAAACGCTGTTGGTAAGCCGGTCCATTTACCGCCACCGAGCGCCAATTCGCTGGTTTTGACATGGGTTTGACATTCGCGACCTAACTTATTGATTTTCTTAGTTCCCGAGAGGCTTCATAATCCGCGTGTCGGGGGTTCAAGTCCCTCCTCCGCTACCAATTTTCGCCAACTGCGAATTTTCCCGCTCTCAGACTCCGCTGCTATCGCCGGATTCCGGATGGGGCAGCACCACCTGGCGGTAAAGATGCCAGGTCGCGTGTCCCAGCACCGGAAAGACGATGACGAGGCCGAGCAGCGCCGGCAGAGAGCCGATCACGAGCCCGCCCGCCACGATCAGCCCCCAGAGCGCCATCGGTCCCGGATTTTTGGCCACGGCGCGCAGCGATGTCTGGACCGCCGTCGTGAGCCGGACATTGCGCTCCAGCATCAGCGGAAAGGAAAGCACCCCGATTGTCAGCGACACCATTGCGAAGACCGCGCCGACACCGATGCCGATGGCGATCATTGCCCAGCCCGCGCCGGTGGTGAAGACGTCGCGGAAGAAGGCCGCGTTGGAGGCGGGCAGCTCGGGGCCGAGGGTGAGGGTGTAGATCAGCTGCGCCGCCGCGATCCAGAGCGCGAAAAGCGCCAGCAGCACAAGAATGAGGATCGTCATCGCGCCGAGCGAGGGCGCGCGCAGCACGCGGAAGGCGTCGCTCCATTTCGCCTCGCCCGTCTGTTCGCGACGCCGGCTCATCTCGTAGAGGCCGAGCGCGGCGACGGGTCCGATCAGCGCGAAGCCCGAGGCGAGGGGGAAGACCAGCTGGATAAGCCCGGCGCCCACGGCAAAGCGTGCGAGTACGAGGCCGAGAACGGGAAAGCCGAGGCAGAGGAAGATAACATCGGTGCGCAGGGCGCCGAAATCCTGCACCCCCTTGCGCAGCGCAATCCACAGATCGGCCATGCCGATCCGGTAGATTACGGGCGGTTTCGCCCAGCGTCGCGCACGACGCATGTTATCGGCATAGGCGGAATG
Source organism: Alphaproteobacteria bacterium (assembly GCA_040220875.1). Classification (NCBI taxonomy): domain Bacteria; kingdom Pseudomonadati; phylum Pseudomonadota; class Alphaproteobacteria; species Alphaproteobacteria bacterium. The sequence goes on from JAVJVX010000003.1 coordinate 419,531, forward strand.
TCCGAACTGGTTTGCCGCGATGCCGAACTGTTCGGCGATCCATTCGGCGGGATTGCGGATGATGGGCATGGTCTGGCCTCCCCGCACCCTGGGAGTCCGATGGTCCGCGACGGTTGGGCCCGGACCCGTGTCCAGCTCAGGGCGCTCGGTTTCGCGTCGCCGTCGCCGGACAATCCGGCGGCGGATGTCAGATCTGCGGCCGATCCGTGCCCTCTCCGGCGGGAAGGGGGCATCCGCGGATCGGCGTCTGGCCAGCATAGCCCATCCGGCCGGCAGGGTCTTGTCACATCTTCGGGGCGGCCCCAGGGCCCTAGAAACGTTCCTCGAAGTCCAGCTTGATCGAGAGAAATCGCATTAGGTCCTTCAGTGTCAGAATCCCGACGAGGGCGCCGTCAGATGTTACGAGCAGCCGGCTTGCTCCATTCTGGCGCATCTTCTTGAGCGCATCCATGGCATCGGTCTCGGCATCCACGGTGTTGTTGTGTCCGGCCGGCTCGGCGATATCGCGCAGCCGCGTGCCGGCCCAGTTCTCGCGCGGCACGCCCTGCACCTGGCGCAGCGAGACGCTGCCGATCAGGCGGGAATCCTGGACGACAGGGAACATGTCATGGAGATGGACATAGACATAATCCTCGACGAATTCGGCCACGCTCAAATTGCCGGGGACAGTGATGAGGTCGTGAACCATGAAGCGGCGCACGGGCTCGCCGGCGAGAGTCTGGCGGGTCTGGACCTGGAAATAGGCATTGGCCGCGGCGCCGCGCAGGAACAGACCCAGGAGGAACCACCAGATCCCCATGATCAGATTGCCGGTAAAGGCGCTCAGGATCCCGAGTCCGATCAGAACCCAGCCGGCGCCGCCGCCGATTTGTGCCGCCATGCGGGTTGCCCGACGCAGATCGTTCCACCGCCACCAGAGGAAGGCGCGCAGAACCCGTCCGCCATCGAGCGGGAAACCCGGCAGCATGTTGAATACGGCCAGAACGAGGTTGAGGAGCGCGAGATAGCGCAGAACCGCCTCTGCCGGCGCGGCCAGCGTCAGGGTTGAGATGAGCGTCGCCAGAAGCAGGAAAATCCCCGACAGGAGCAGGCTGGCCAGTGGTCCCGCAATCGCCATGAAGAATTCGGCCGAAGGCGAGGAGGGCTCTTCCGTCATTTCCGCGACACCGCCGAAAACGAACAGGGTGATGCCGGAAATCTCGAGCCCGTACACCCGCGCCACCAGCGAATGGGACATCTCGTGGAATACGAGAGAGATGAACAGCCCGATCATCCCCGCGATCCCCATCCACCAGTAGGTTTCCGTCGCATACCCCTCCAGCGTGATGGGAAAATAGGCGACAGCCAGCGACCAGGTGATCAGGAGGGCCAGAAACAGCCAGGTGAAATCGATCTTCACCTTGAAGCCGAATAATTCGAAGAGGGTAACGGCCTTGCCGAACATACCGTAAGCGCTTTCCTGTCGTTATTTCGTGAGAAGGGTGCCTAGCCTGTCGTCGAGCCGGGGCAATGTCAGGTGCGCGATATCCTTGGCATGCTCTTCCACCACGATCGCGCGAAGGGGCGTCGAAAACAGGGAGCGGAGATCGCCGAGGAACGTGGGCGGCGCAATGACGATGAGTTCCGACAGGCCGTCCTTGTTGCGCAGGTCCTCGAGCCGGTGGGCAAGGGAGCGGGCGAACTCGGCCTTGGCATGACGCTTGGGGTCGGTCGGCGGCTCCTCCGCGTGCCGGCCCTGTCCGGCCCGGTCGAAGCTGCGCCCGGGCCGGTCGCTCCCGATATCCCGTGACCTGGGGATATCGATCTCGATATCGAAGACCAGCGCATCCTCAAGCCGGTCCTCCCGTGCGCGGGGGCGGAAAAGCCTGGCGCGCGTGGCATCGGCGACGAGAATCCAGGATCGTCTGATGTTCATGCCCGTTCCCTTGTCCGGTTTTTTGTCCTAATTTTTTGATGATAGCAAATCAGACTGCCTCCCGAACAGCGCCGTCGCCTTGACCTGCGACAAGAGCGATCGTCTATTCTCCGGGTCCCTTGGGGACCTTTTCGAAAAAGCAAGCAAAGCGCGGCATGACAGAGATTGTGGTTTACGACGCGGCCAACAGCCCGGCCGGCCGCCGGGTGCGTATGACACTGTTGGAAAAGGGGATGGGGTTCGAGATTCGCTGGCTCAATCTGGGCCTGATGGATCAGAAGCAGGACTGGTATCTCCGGCTGAATCCGGCCGGGATGGTGCCAACCCTGATGGATGGCGAGCGGGTGGTGTTCGATTCCATCGCCATTATCGAATATCTTGACGAGACCCGCGCCGAACCCCGCCTGGTGCCGGCGGATGCCCCGGGCCGCGCGGAAATGCGGATGTGGTTCGCGTTCGAACTGGAATGCGCGAAACCCTTTCGCGATTCGATTTACGAGACGATCGCCAAGGACCGGCTGGCAAAGAGCGGCCTTACGTGGGAAGAGGCGGTGCGCGAGATCCGAGAGCGCACGAAAAATCCCTTCTACGCCAAATTCGCACGTCAGCTTATGACCACGCCGCGCGATGAAGAGCTACTGGCCGACCGCCGGCTCGTCCTGTTCGAGCGTCTCGCCTGGATGGAGGACCGGCTTGCCGACGGGCGGCGCTGGCTGCTGGGGGACGTGTTCTCCCTCGCCGACATTGCCCTGGCGCCACGACACGCCATGTACCCGCTGATCGGCGTGGAGGATTTCGACGATCGCTATCCGCGCATCGCCGGCTGGATGGCTCGGGTGGCCGAGAGGCCAAGCTGGGAGGCCTCGCTGATCCTGCCGCAGCCGGGCGAGAAAAGCGTCCGCGTGAATCCGTCGCAAATGGCCTGAAGTGCCTGTTTCGGGCGTTTGCGTGCCACTGACCGGCCTTTTCGCGACAAACCGGTTGACGGGACGGGCGGAGGCCCGCTTCTCTTTGGGATGTCCGTCGTCACCGGGGCCGGGCAAATCGCAAGGGGAGCAGAGGGAATGAGTGTCAGGACCAGGCCGGCGCGTTTGATTGTAGGGATCAGCGGGGCCTCGGGCGTGATCTACGGGGTGCGTCTCCTCGAGCTGCTGCGCGAGGTCGATGTGGAGACCCATCTGATCATGACCAAATCGGCCCAGGTCACCCTTGCGCTCGAGACCGAATACAAGGTGGGCGATGTTCTGAAGATGGCAACCCATCATTACGACAACGCCGATATCGCGGCCGCCGTTTCCAGCGGGTCCTTCCACACGATGGGAATGGTAATCGCCCCGTGCTCCATGCGAAGCCTCGCCGAAATCGCCACAGGCGTGACCGGCAACCTGCTGTCGCGGGCGGCCGACGTGGCGCTCAAGGAACGCCGTCGCCTCGTTCTCATGGCACGCGAGACGCCGCTTCACCTCGGTCATCTGCGCAACATGGTCCAGGTCACGGAGATGGGGGCGGTGGTCTACCCGCCGTCGCCCGCTTTCTATACCCGGCCCACGCAACTGCAGGAAGTCATCGACCAGTCACTGGGCCGGATGCTTGACCTCTTCGAGTTTGAATCGAGCGTGGTGCGCCGGTGGGGCGAGGATATCCGCGCCGGACGCCGCGCGGGCGGCGAGGAGTCGGATACATGACCGTCACCAACAGTAACTCGGGCACGCGGATCGACGAAATCGCGGACGGAATTTTCCGTATCTCCACCCCGGTGCCGCCCGAGGATTTTCCATCCGGCTTCACCTACAACCAGTTCCTCATTCGCGACGAGGCGCCGCTCCTGTTCCATACCGGGGCGCCGCGGCTTTTCTCCGTTGTATCGGAGGCTGTCGCACATGTGCTGCCCGTGGACCGGCTGCGTTATATCAGCTTCTCTCATTACGAGTCCGACGAGTGCGGCGCGCTGAACGATTTTCTCAAGGTCGCGCCCGAAGCCGTGCCGCTGTGCGGGCGGATCGCAGCCATGACGTCGATCGGCGAAATGGCGCTCCGTCCGCCCCGCGTGCTGGAGGATGGCGAGGGCCTGGACCTCGGGGTGCACCGCGTCAGATGGATCGACACACCCCACTTGCCGCATGCCTGGGAATGCGGACAGCTTTTCGAGGAGACCACGGGCACGCTGTTTTGTGGCGACCTTTTCACCCAGTTCGGCGCCGATGTCCCGCCGCTGGTGGAGACCGATATATTCGCCGCCGCCGAAGCGGCGCGCCACCAGGTGGACTACATGGCCCGGACGCTGGACGGGCCGGACCTGCTGGAAAAGCTTGCCGTGCTGCAACCGCGGGTCATGGCGTGCATGCATGGCAGTGCCTGGAAAGGGGCGGGGGCCGATCTTCTGCGCCGCCTGGCGGACGAATTACGTCCGTCCTGATGGTCTGGCGCCGCGCGCGCCGGCTCAGGTCCAGCGGTCGATCAGATAGCGGGCGAGGTTGATGTAATCCGTCGCCAGGGCGAGCGAATCGGTGATGAAAAGCGCATAGAGATATTTGGTCGACAGTCTCGCGCTTTCCAGCCGCGGACGGCGCCGATAGAGATAGATCAGGAGCGGAGTCCAGAACAGGATGTGGCCAAGCCCCATGAGGCGCCCATCGTTGACGAGCGGGTAGAACCAGCTCATGAACACGACATTGGCGAGAAAGGCCGCGAGCACCCAGCGCGGCTCCACCTGACGGACGAACAGGATCGAGGCGGCGTTCAGCCCCGCCAGCCAGAACAGCCAGATCGTCATCCAGGTCGGCTGTTGCAGCGCCACGTCCAGAAGCGAAGCAGCCGGCGTGCCTGTCTCCATATGGTCATCCTCCCCCGATGAGCTTTTGGACCGGGTTGACCTTAGCGCCTCGGATCGGGCCGCGAAACCCTGCAAGCTTGTGCCGGTGAAATTTATATGCGATCAGGCGCGGGCGGGCAGCAAAGGCCCGGTCAACGAGGTAGCGAACGTGGCCGAGGAGAAAACGACCGAACGATCTTTCTGGCCCACCGAGAGTGGCGAGCGGCCACCCGTCTGGATTGCGGCCGTGCTGGTGTTGCCACCGCTGTTCTGGGCCTGCAATTTCGTCCTTGCCCGCATGTTGGTGGGCGACGTGCCGCCAGTGGCGCTGGCCTTCTGGCGCTGGACGATGGCGAGTTTCCTCATGCTGCCGTTCGGCCTTCTGCCGCTCTGGTCGCAGCGTTACGTCGTGCTGCGCAACTGGCGCTGGATGCTGGCCTTTGCCTTCCTCGGCGTCAGCGTATTCAACGTGAGCGCCTATATCGGTCTCCAGTTCACGACCGTGGCCAACGCGGCCCTGGTCAACACCTCACAATCGGTCCTGATCGTTCTGCTGTCTGCCTTCCTTCTGCGTGAACGGCTCAAGCTCGTTCAATGGCTGGGCGTGGCGCTGGCCGTGGCGGGTGTCGTCACGATTTCCGTCCAGGGGAGTCTGGCCACCCTCTTGGCCATCCAGCTCAATATCGGCGACGTCATCATCTTCTTCGCGGGGTTTTCCTGGGCGCTCTACACGGTGCTGCTGCGCCGTCATCCGCCGGGCCTGACGCTGCCGGCGTTCCTGATGGTGATCCTGCCCCTCGGCACGCTCTTTCTCGTGCCCGTCTACCTGATCGAGTTGTCGTTGGGCTATAGAATGGTGGTCACGGGCGAAAGCGTCGCCGCGATCTTCTTTGTCGCGATTTTCCCGTCGATTCTGGCCTATTTCTTCTGGGCCGCCGCGACCGCCGCTGTCGCGCCGACCACCGCCGGAATGTTTTATTATCTGCTGCCGGTCTTTGCGATCATTATCGGCTGGATCGTGCTGGGCGAACCGCTCGAATGGTTCCATCTTCTGGGGGCGAGCGTCATCGGGACGGGCGTGTGGCTGACGGCGATACGACCGGCCCTTCAGGCCCGGCGCTCGGCCTCATCGGGTTGATCCGAAGTCAGACTTTGATGGTCGTCCAGCGGTGCCCCTGCCAGAGGATCGTGAAGATGACCGCCTGGATCAGCCGGTAGCCGATAAAGCTCGCCCAGAGCCAGGTCAGCCCCAGCCCAAGATACGGCCCCAGAAGCCAGGCGGCTGGCAGTCCGATCAGCCATTGGCAGAAAATCGAGACAACCATGACCTGCCGTGCGGCTCCCGCGCCCAGAAGGGCGTTCAGCAGCACGATTCCGATGGCGTCTCCAACAATTGTCAGGCCGGTGAGCCGGAGAGGTGCCACCGCAAGCTCGAGCGTTGCGCGTTCGTGAATGAAGCCGGAGAGCACGAATTCGGGGAAAAGAGCGAGCAGGAGACCGATGCTGCCCATGACGCCGACGGCGATCTTGACGACATCCCAGCCCCACTGGCGCGCATCCGCCGGGTCGCCGCGGCCCAGCGCCTGGCCGACCAGGCTTGCTGCGGTGAGGCCAAGCCCGTTGCCTGGCAAAATCATGACGAGGGTTACGTTGAGCAGGACGGAGGCGGCGGCAAGCTCGCGTGTGCCAACCAGCCCCACAATCCAGAGAAACAGGCTGAACCCGACCGAGAAGAAGAAAAGCTGGATCGAGGCCGGCAGGGAAAGCCGGAGCATGGTGACCATGGTCTCCCCGCGCGGCAGTCGGGCAAGAAAACCATTTTCGCGGGCGTAGTTGTTGGCCTGGGCCGCGTAATAGACCGTGCCAAGCACCGTGGCGATCGCGGAAGCAAGGCCGGCGCCGAAGACGCCGAGCTCGGGAAATCCGAAGTTTCCGTAAATCAGAAGATAATTGAGCACGATATTGATCGTGTGCATGACGATCAGCGTGCGCAAATAGACGTGGGAGCGGTTCACGCCGTTCCAGTAACCGCGGAAGGAAAAGTTCATCCCCAAGGCAAAGACGGCGGCCAGCCGGGCCTGCAGATAGGGAATGGCCTCCACCACGACGGCGGGATCGTCGTTGAGCAGCGGAAAATACCGGTCTGCCGTAACGATGAGGACAAGCGACAGAGGCAGGGCGATGACGCAGGACAGGAACAGCCCGCCATTGAGCGGAACGGCGGCTTCGCTGCTCCGCCCCTCGCCAAGCCGGCGCGCCGCCATGGCCTGCACGCCCGAGGACAGTCCCATCACCGCGGCGCCAGCCACGAAATGCGCGAAGCTGGCAATGCCGACGGCGGCGAGCGCCACCGAGCCCAGCGTTCCCACCATGGCGAGGTCCACGAGGTTCAGGACGTTTTGCGAAATCTGGCCGCCGACGATGGGAAGGGACAGGCGCCGGATGGACTGAAAGCGGGATTTCTGCACGCGGGTTCCTGTAGCGACCTGTCGAGCCGTTGCCTGGTCTCCGGATCCGCGTCCTTGCCGGTAGGCGGCCGCGGTCGGGGCCAGGCCGAGGTAGCACGTTTTGGCCACGAGCGAGACGGAAATCTGCGCCGGGCCGTCAGGAGGGGCTTTTCAGAAGACCGAGATGCCGGGCACGTTCCACCGCCGCCTGGCGACGGCGGACACCCAGCTTGTCGAACACCTGCTGCAGGTGCCAGCGCACGGTACCTTCCGTGATTCCAAGCTGTTTTCCAATGTATCTTCCGGTAATGCCCCGGCTGACCAGACGCAGAATTTCAATTTCCCGGGTGCTCAGCCTCTCATGTTGCGGAAGTTCGGCTGCCTCGAGGGCCGTCGCGTCACCGGCTTCGGCGACCGCGTCATATCCATGCTCGATCATTGCTCGAAGCCGGCCAGCATAACGGTTGGCATCCGCCCCCTGCGTCCCGGCTTCCTCCGTCTGTTCCGAAATCTCGGCGAGCAGTGAGACGACCGGTTCGCCCTCGTCGAGAAAGGCGCGAACCTCGCCTGTCTGGGCACCAATGGCCAGGGCGCGGCGCAGATGACGAATGGCGATTCTGTTTTCTCCCTGCAAGCAGGAAACCTTCGTCACAAGCAGCAGGAATTCAAGTGCGGGAAGATTGCAGCCCCGCCTTTCAAGGAAATTGACCCAGGATAACAACGTCGAACTTGTCTCATGCGAGCGCCCCAAAGCGCACTGCAATCTGGCCCAAACCTGGGTGATTAACGCGTCTTTTGTCGTTGCCGTGCTATGGAGCAGCGCAGGCTTTACCGAAAACATGGTTTCAACGTCGCGCGTCAGGGCGACCGCGTTCTCGATCCGCCCCTGGTCAAGTTCGATCCGAACATTCTCATGGGTCGCATGAACCAGAAGCCGGACAAAACCTCGGGCCGCCGCCAGCGCCTGGCACTCGTTGTTAAGCTCCCGTCGAGACTCGTCATCACCGCGCAGCCCGGACAGCCTGATGGCTGTGCCATAATACGCGATGAGCTGTTCTACGAAGCCGATCTCGGCCGCGACGGGGCCATAGCGGTCAAGCAAACTCGCCGCTGTTTCCAGGTTGTTCAGATGATACTCGGTCTGGGCCAGAAGCAGGGCCGGCATGGCGGTCAGAGGCGCCTCGCGGCCGGCGAGTTCGGTGGCGACCTCCACGGCACCGCGCAGGTATTTTACCGCATCCCGGATCTCTCCGCGCATGACAAGAGCGGGCGCCGCGATCGAGTCCAGCCAGACGGAGCCGTGGATCACGCCCTGCTGCTTGCATGCGTTACGCAGGCGCGCGGCTTCCGCCAGGGCACCCTTGCAATGAAACATTTCCCGTTGCGTATAGAGGAGGGAATTTTCCACGGTTGTCGTGTCGTAGTCGTTATCCTTGTGGAACCTGTCCAGCCATTCACGACACATGCGGTTTGCCGATACGACGTCGTCCGACATGAGCGCGAGCATCATTTCCCGGTGGAGAATATGTTTTTCAAATGATTCCGATTGTAGCGAGGCTTCGGTTTCTGAAGGGAAGGCGCCTGTTTCATGCTTTTCCCGAAGACGGCGGAGGGACCGGCGCGCTTTTTCGAAATTCCAGGTGATCTCGTCTTCCCAGATCTGGAAAATCGTCAGATGAGGATAATTCTGGATCACTGAATCCGGCAAAAGCTCGATAGCGCGCTTGAAGACCTTGTGCTGTCCGGTGTGGAAAAGGTAATGACAGCAGGCGTTCAGCACGTCCCCCAGAAACTGCGGCTTGCCAAAGGCGATAGCTGCCTCGACGGCTTCCTTGTACAAGCGCTGTTCCAGAAACCAGCGGCTGGCGCGTTCGCAGATTTCCGCCTCCGCACCGGGGGTGTTGCGTCGAAGCTGTTTCTGCAGCCAGTCCTGAAAAAGATGATGATAGCGCCACCATTTTCCGTCGGCGTCGAGCCTGTAGAGAAACAGGTTTGCTTCCTCGAGATGCGCAATCATTTTCTGGCTGTCATCGATCCCGAGAATGGCGTCGCAGAGTTCTGGGCAGATTCGCTCCAGAACCGAGGTTCTAAGCAGGAAGGAACGGAGGTTTTCAGGCAGGGTCTGGACGATTTCCTCCGCCATGTATTCGGAGAGGTCGCGGTTTCCCGCGGCAAGCCGCTGGATAAGGTCATCCGGCTCGCTCTTGCGTATGGAAAGAGCCGTCAAGCGAAGGGCGACCGCCCAGCCTTCGGTGAACTGGGTCAAATCCAGCAATTCCCGTTCGGAAATTTCCGGCTGGCCCGGGACCCGAAAAAGCGTTTCCGTCTCGGAAGGCCGGAATTTCAGGTCCTCCTCGTCAATTTCAAACAGTTGACCCGTGGCCTTCAATCGTCCCAGCGGCATGGACGGGCGGTTGCGCCCGGCGATGATCAGGTGAAACTCCGGCCCTGTGGCAGGCAATGTCTGCGCGAGATTCTGCAAGATGTAGGGATCGGTGATGTTGTGAAAATCATCCAGGAACAGATGCAGCGGTTCATCCATTTGCGCGAGGCTGCGGCGCAGTGAGGCGGCCATCGATTCGCTGGAGGCATCAGTGATGTCATCGCCGGAAATGGAGATGCCGGCACGGGAAACCGCAGCCCAGACGTAAGAGAAAAATGCCCCGGGTTCGTTGTCGGACGGGTCGAGGCTGACCCAGCAGCATCGTCGGCCTTCGGCCTGAAGCTGTGCCCACCATTGGGTGAGGGCGATTGTCTTGCCATAGCCGGCGGGCGCGGTGATCAGGGCAACACGCGCGCTCCTGTGCGCCTCGAAGATCTGCAGCAGACGGTTGCGCGGTATCGCGCTGCCGCCCGTCTCCGGGGTGTTCAGCTTGGTCGCGAGCAAATCCTGGCCGAAAATGCCAGTCTCCCGGGCCATGTTCCTCCCATGAGAACCCGGCGGCGTAGCGGAGCGGGATAATCGCCGGGGCTCTCATAAACCCCTAAGTTTTTTATGTGTAAGGCGAGGGCCTGTGTCCGAAACCCTATCAAATTCGATAGGTGTCTGACAGGGGAGATTTCGCTTGGCTTGAGCCCGGCGGGAAAAGAAAAAAAGGCTTCGCCGGACCCGCACGCTGTCTCGGACAATGGCTGGAGGGAGGCCCCATGATCCAGAACACGTGGTATATCGCGGCGCACGCGGACGAACTCAGGCCGTCGGGCGTGCTGGGGCGGACCGTCGCCAACCATCCCATCGTTTTTTACCGCGCCGAATCGGGCGAGGTGCACGGCGTCGAGGACCGGTGTCCGCACAGGCTCGCCCGCCTTTCGCTCGGCGAGGTGATCGGGGAAAATCTCCGCTGCGGCTATCATGGGGCAACCTTCAATCCCGCCGGCAAATGCGTCAGCGTCCCAGGACAGTCCCGGCCACCCGAAGGCATGGGCGTCCGGAAATACCCGGTCCAGGAGCGGTACGGCCTGATCTGGGTCTGGCCCGGCGATCCGGCGCTCAGCGGGGACGAAAGCTCGATCCCGGATTTCCTGAAATACGGAGAAGCGCCCTACGCGTTTCACAACGGCCAGATGCTGTCGCTGAAATGCGATTACCGGCTGATTGTCGATAACCTGCTCGATCCGACCCATGCCGAGTTCGTCCACCGCTCAAGTTTCGGGTCGAGCGACTGGCAGGCATCGCGCTCGGCCGACAGTGCGGACGGCGCGACGGAGGAATTCACGCTCGACATGCGGGATGACGGGATCGATTTCTCCTACTATCTGCCGGGCATCGTTGGCGGCCCCTGCTTTGGCGCCATCTATGCATTGAAATACGGGCAGAAGGAATTCCGGGAAAAGCTCGATCTCGAGATGCATGTCAACTGGCAGCCGCCGGGTCTGTTCTCTTATGCAACCAGGATGCGGCCCCGGGGCGCGCCGTCGGAGGAGGAGGTCTGGGTTATCAACCTGCATCTGCTGACGCCCGAAACCGACGATACCGCTCATTACATTTATCGCTGCTCGGCATTGGCGAACGACCATAAATCGGACATCGCCGATTTCTGGATCCAGACCTGTCGAAAGGCCTTCATGGAAGATAAGCTCGTCATCGAGGCCCAGCAGGCGGTGGCCGGGCCGGGCGACCTGATGAGCCACAAGCTCTTCGACCTGGAAGGCGATTCCATGAGCTTGAAAGGACGTGATGTCCTCGAGGCCATGGAGGCGAAAGAAACGGGCGGCATCGCTGCCGTCGCCTAGGCGCCCGCGCTGACAGGACCCCGGGCAGCCATCAAAGCGGGCATGGCCGCCCCTCGTGATCGCCTGGTGACGGGCCCGGAACAGGCGCGATTCAAGGATGGAAACACGCCAAGGATGGAAACACGCATGGAACAAGTTCCGAACGAGCCCCTTTCGGTTTCGAACGCCTGGTACGTGGTCGCCCATGCGAGTGACCTGAAGCCGGGAACCGTCCTCGGGCGTCGTCTTCTGGGACAGGAATTTGCCCTTTTCAGGCTCGAGGATGGCGCGCTCGGGGCCTTCGAGGATCGCTGTCCGCACAGGCTTTTGCCCCTGTCCATGGGGGCGGTCGTCGGGAATGTGCTGCAGTGCAGCTATCACGGCGCCTGTTTTGAGGCGCAGGGTAAATGCGTGAGTGTGCCGGGCCAGACACGCGTTCCGGCAAAGGCCCGCGCCCGGACCTATCCCGTGCAGGAGCGCTACGGTTTCATCTGGCTCTGGCCCGGAGATCCCGCGCTTTCACACGACGAGCGTTCGATCCCCGACGTCTTTCAGTACGGTGTCGAGCCCTATGACGCAAGGAACGGGCAGATCCTGTCCTTTGGCGCCAATTACGAATTGATCGTCGACAACCTGCTTGATGCCGGTCACGCAGAATTTGTGCACAAGACGAGCTTCGGTTCGGAGGGGCTCCAGGTGACACGCAAGCACGAGGAGAACGCGGCCGTCGCCCAGACAGAACACGATTTCCACGCCGACGTCGCGGATGACGGCATCACCTACAAGGTGCTGCTCAACAAGACCCGGCCTGGCCCTTGTTTCATCAAGGCCTACGCCATGAAGCAGGGGCTCGAGTACTACGACGGGCTCCTTGACTGGCACATGGACGTAAGCTGGGTCCCGCCGGGCTGCTTCGTGTTCTCCTCGGTCACCAAGGCGCCCGGGGCGCCTTACGAAGAGGGTATCGGGTTGATCAATATTCATGCGCTCAGCCCGGAAACAGGCGACACCACAAATTATTTTTTTCGGAACGCCTATCGCTTCATCCAGAAAAACGACGATCTCATGCATTTCTGGCATGAAACGGCGCTCCGTGCCTTCAAGGAGGACAAGATCGTGATCGAGGCGCAGAAGCGCTCCATGAAGGGGCGGGCGCTGTTCGATTATGACCTTTGCAATTTCGACAGTGACTCGCTCAGCAATGCCGGTCGGAAAATCCTGCAAAACGCGGCTGCGGGAAATCGCACAGCCTTGTCCGCAGCAAAATCAGCCTAGAGGCCAATATGACGCTTGATTATGTCCCGATCATCGATCTTTCGGACTTTCGCACCGGAGACGCCGGCAAGCGCCGGGAAGTCGTCGACGAGTTTGCGCGTGCCTGCACCGATATCGGATTCCTCGTGATCAAGGGCCACGGTGTTGACCCGACGCTTTGCGGGGACGCGGAAAAGGCCGCCGATGCGTTCTTTTCCTTGCCGCTTGAGGAAAAGCTCAAGGTCAGCCAATGGAGCGATGACGTTCCGCGAGGCTTCAGCCGGATCGAAGCAGAGAGCCTCGCTTACCTTTCGGGCAAGGAGACGCCGGGCGACCTCAAGGAATCCTTCACGATGGGGCCGCCCGAAATCCCCGAGGACGATCCCTATTACGATGCGGCCGGCTCGCTCCAGCTTTTCGCCCGCAACATCTGGCCGCCCACGCCACCTGAATTTCGCGAAGCCATGGTGAAATATTACCGGGCCATGGAGCATCTGTCGGATGACGTGATGCGCGTGTTTGCGCTCGCCCTCGGCCTTGACGAGAGGTATTTCCAGCCTGTCGTGGACAGGCATACCAGCGCGTTTCGCGTCATACACTACCCGGAACAAAAAACGGCGCCCATGCCAGGCCAGTTGAGAGCAGGCGAGCATACGGATTACGACAGTTTCACCCTCCTCTGGCGGGGTGGATACGCGGCCGGGCTGCAAGTCCTCAACAAGGCCGGTGAATGGATCGATGTGCCGGAGGTGAAGAACGCCTATGTGGTCAATATCGGTGATTGCCTGATGCAATGGACCAACGATCAGTGGGTCTCCACCCGTCACCGTGTCGTCAACCCGCCGGAAGACGCTGCATCAACCAAGCGAATATCGCTGGTCTACTTTCAGCAGCCAAATTACGACGCGGTCATCAAGTGCCTGCCCACGTGCCAATCGGCCGATCGGCCGGTGAAATATCCGCCAGTGTCCTTTGGTGAATACCTGCATCGCCGGTTTACCAGTCAGACCCGCTTCGAGGTGACGGGAGAGGCCGGGTACTGACGAATGCCCGCGCGCCGGAAAGGCCAGAAAGGAATGTGGAAGTGGCAAAGCTTAACCTCGTCAATGTATTCGCCAGGGATTTCAAGGGCCTGGCCGGATTCTACCAGAAGGTTTTCGATTTCCCGGAAATCAGGGAATACCGCTCGCCCATCTTCCGCTGCCTCGATGCAGGCCAGGCGGCGCTCGGCTTCAATGCCTTCGATGCCTACGAACTCATAAATGTGCGTCAGCCTCGCCGCCAGGCGCGCCCGGACGTGAAGGTGTTCATCAACATCGAGGCGCGCTCGAAGAAGGAGCTTGAGCAAAGGGTCGAGAAAGCACTGAAGTACGGCGCGCGTCTCCTCAAGGAACCCTACATCACCTATTACAATTTTTATCAGGCCGTCCTTGAGGACCCGGAAGGCAACGTCTTCAGGGTGAATCGGGTGCTGCCCCGACCCCGGTCCGGACGGTGATGGCGCGCGCGGCTCAGTCCGACGGCAGGGGGAGCGGGTCGAGGAACCGGCGCAATACATTTTCCGTTACCCGCGAAACGGAATTCTCGTAGTCGTTGTAGGACAGCGAGCCGCACCAGGAAATCGAGCCCACGGAAAATACGGCGCCGTCATTCGGGTGCTTGAAATAGACCATGTCCGCGCGGACGAGCGGGTTGACCGAGCCGCCCTGGCGCGAGTCGCTCATCAGTACCTCCTCGACCGAATGCTGGTACGCGTCCGAATGATCGAAGCTGGCGGCGAGCCAGTAGGCCGTGTCCGGCGTGCCGAGGCCGGGATCCATGCGGTCCAGCTCGTAACCGGCGGCTCCTTCCTTCAATACCAGTGATGGGTGATCGCCAATCAGCGCGTCGGGACCGAGCCCGTCGAAAACGAACGCGGCGCCCGGCCGATGGCTGTCCTCGCGACGCTTGTAGGGCGAATTGCGGTCGAACCCCTGGGCGGTGAAGCCGACGCCGACAAGCGCCTGCGGCGGCCGGCCCCTCCAGCGCCACAATCCGCCCCGCTCCCCGGTCGAAGCGTGATAGCGCTCGCCCGGCGCCGATTCCCAGGTCCGGATGCCATCGGCGCGGCGGATCTCGATGACATGCGGCGCGTCGGGATGAAAGGAGGTGACCCAGTAGAACCCGTTGCCCCCGAGATACATGACGCGACCGCCATTCTCCATATATGTCTCGAGCGCCTCGAGCATCCGCTCGCTCCAGTATTCGGGATGCGTGCCGGTAACGATGACCCGATAGGGGTTCAAAGCCTCGATTCCCTCTAAATGCAGCGCCTCGTCTGTCAGGACGTCATGGGCGATTTCCTTTTCCATCAACCAGTCCACCAGATGCAGGTCGCCCGAAAGCTGGTGCGGGCCATCGGTCGCCATCATGTAGAATTTGGGGCGCATGCTGACGATCGGGCGCCGTCGCGAGGAAAAGAACACGCCGCTGCCATCGCTATGGCGCTCGTACAGGCTGAGGAGATGGTTGTCGGCCGCGTAGGCATAGGCCTCTTTCGAGGCGTCAGGGTTCTGGTTCGGGCAAAGCGCCATCGGGACTTCGGTCAGTTGCTCGTTACCGTAGGCGAGGTAGCTGCAGGTGGGCGCCAGAAAGGCCACATCGGCGCCGGGAGTGGCCGGCCGGGCACACACGAACAGCGGCACGTGATCTTCCTCCGCCGCACTGCCTTCGGCGTCGCCTTCGGCTTGCGCCGGGCGCAGGCGGAAGGCGTAGATGCCGCTGGGCAGGTCGTCGGGCAGACGCAGCGCAACGTCGGTATCCCATTTCGCGTCATCGAGATCGTCGTCATGGAAATGGATCGCGGCATATTCCGCCGGGGCGTCCAGGAAATGATCGAACCGCCCCGTCCAGCAATGGCCGGTCACGCCGCGGGCCGGCAGGTTCACGGTCTCGCCGGTGTGGCCCCGGCCGGACCCGTCGGTCAGTCGGCGGGAATCGAAATCGCGTCCAAAATCCCACCAGATGGCACCCGTGCGCTCGCGCAAGGGCAGGGCCGGGTCCGCGGCCTCGCGGTCGAGGGTCAGGGCGGCGGGCACCAGGCAGGGCGCGTCGATCTTGCCATTGAAATGGCCGGCGAGCGGGCTCGGATAGGCCGGGTCCGTCGGATCGCTCCAATGCACGGCGGCGAACAGCAGTTCAGCCTCGACGGGGACGAGGAGTCCGCCCGGGAGATCTTCGGTCATCGCTGCTTCGGCCGGATCGTCGGGCAGGCGGCGGGCCGGTCGCTGGATGACGCTGGCCCGTCCCGTCCGGGGATCATAGCTGGCGGCGACGAAATACCATCGCCCGGGGGCAAGCGGGCGGCCGGTCCGCACGCGCCCGATGCCGCCGCGCCCGTCCGCGATCCGCAGCGCGACATCGCCACCATTCTCCAGGAAGAGCCCCCAGCCGGCCGCGCCCGGGCCGGTCCATTTCGAGATGATCGCCTGCAGCCCCTTGTCCGGTGTCGTCGGACAGATCCACGCGCCCAGCGTGAGACCGGCGGCCGGTGATAAATCGGGCGCGTCGGGCACACGGCCATAGGAGCCCGTGACGATGGGTTGAAAGCGCCCCGGATAGCGTCCGTTATCGGGATGCGCGATCACCGTCTCGCGAAAACCGGGCCCCGCCGGATTGGGGTCGCCGTGGCGCAGCCGGACCAGGGCCATGTCGAAGGCGGGGGCCTTCGTGCTCACCTTGAGCGCCACGGTATCGCCGGGCCGTGCGGTCATGGGCTCCGTATATCCCGTAATCTTCATTCCTGCTCTCCACTGGCTTTTCGCGGGTTTTCGCCGGTCCCGGTCGCTGGCGCGGGAATTGTGGGGAGAGGAGGAGGCCAGGGCAAGCCTTGCGCCGGTGGCCGCCGCCGCCTTTCCGTGCGAATATGTGCCGGAGACGGGGAAAAGGCCGGCGCGGGGACGGGAGGCATTCCCGCGCAGGCCCGCGGCCACAGGGACAGGGCGCAGAGAGGGGCCATGGTGTTTGATGAGGGTTTCAATTATCGCTGCCTGAAACGACTGGCGGCCGGTCTCCTGGCCGCCGCCCTCGGCCTCGGGCTCGCTTCGCCGAATGCGACAGCCCAGACATGCGGGGAAAAGGAAGTCTGTCCGGGCATCGTCCTGTCCGCTGCCAATCTGGACAGGCTGGAGGATGCGCGACTCGAAGGTCATCGCATAGGCGACGTCCTGACCGAGCGGGTCCGCTGGCAGATTGAAAAATTCGCGACCTCGCTGCGCCTTGTTCACAAGACACCTATCGCGCTCGACCCGCGTCATGTTGCCGCGACGGAAAACTATGCGGGGCGGGCGAGGCTCGATGACGCGACCAAGCGCGTCGAGGGCTGGGTGGCGGGGGACCCGTTTCCCGACATTGATCCGGGCGATCCGGATGCCGGCTACAAGATCATCTGGAACCTGACCTATGGCCGCTCGCGCGGTTACGATCACGACCATCCCGGCATCTCGTTCCTGCTGGTGGATGCGGAGAGCGGACTGGAAAGGTTTCAGACCTGGGCGCTGCGTCGCCTCTTCATGAAGGGCCGGATCGCCGGCCCGCCGGTGATCGGCGACGGCGACACGCTCGAAAAGACTCTGCTCTACGCGCAGACACCCCAGGATATCAAGGGTTTGGGCTCGTTCTCCATCCGCTACGACACCGGCCGCCTGGACGATAGCTGGGCCTATGTCCGCGAGGTGCGCCGTACGCGGCGGCTGTCCGGCGGGGCATGGATGAACCCTATTGGCAGTACTGACGAACTGCAGGATGATTTCGGCAATTTCAACGCGTATCCCACGTGGTATGACGGCTACAAGCTCCTTGGCCGACGTGACCTGCTCGTCGTGGCCCATGCCCAGGCCATCACGCCACCCGAAGGCGAGGACGATCCGGCTCGCCGCTTTCCCAATCTGGAACTCGATGCGTGGCCGCACTGGAACACGCTCGATAACTGGGAAGTCCGGCCGGTCTACGTCATCGACGCGACGCCGCCTTCCGAACACCCTTATAGCAAGCGTGTTCTCTACGTGGATGCGGAGAGCTGGTTTCCCTACATGGCGGAAGCCTATGACCATGCCGGCGAGTTCCACAAATGGATGATCCGCGCGTTCCGCTCATGGACGACCGAGGATCACCCCGACGGGGTCGCCGTCTGGCCGGAATGGGGAAACACGATCGATTTTCAGCGCATGCATGCGACGGTTTTTCGCGCCTCGCCTGATTGGCGCTACAATGTCGGCCTCGCGCCGGACGATGTGTCTCTGGCCGTGCTCGAGGCGGAAGGACGTTAGGGAGGAATGGATGCCGGACGATAATGTATCCCGCCATGGCCGGAACGAGCCCGGGGAGGTGGCAATCGACTGGGAAGAAATCGAGCGCTGGGACCGCGCTTACTATCTCCACAATGTTCAGGCCCAGGACAGCTACGTTTTCACGGGCGTGGAATACGTCGAGGGCAATTACCTGCACCTGGCCAATGGCGGCAAGCTCCTTGATTTTCAGAGCCAGTTGATCTCGGACAGTCTTGGCCACCGCCATCCCCGGATTCACGCCGAAATCCAAAAGGCGATGGGCCGCTATGGCCACGTGTTTTTCGGCATGGCGACCGATTATCGCGCCCGCGCGGCAAAGCTCATCATCGAGGATATTCTGGGCGGCGAGGACGGCTGGGCCGGCCGCCTGCGGATACTGTCCTCAGGCACGGAAGCGGTTGAATGCGCCATGACCATGGCACGCCTTTACACCGGCCGGCCGATAGTCCTGACGCAAGTGCATTCGTATCACGGGATGATACCGGGTGCGACGCAGTTGCGCGGCTATCGCAGCAATCTTACGCCGTCCGACGACCTGAACGTGGTTCGTGACGTGCCGGGCTTTCCGGGCGGGGGCTATATGCCGATCCCGGCGCCGGAATTCCCGGACTGGAAAAGCACCGGCCGCCTGCCGTCCATCGAATTCACGGAGCAGATCATCCGCGCCACGGGGCCGGGCAATATCGCGGCCATCATCACCGAACCGATGTTCGGTGCCGGCGGCTACATGCCTCACCCGGAATACATGCCCCAGATCCGTGATCTGTGCACGAAATACGATCTGCTCTGGATCGATGACGAAGTCATGTGCGGCTTCGGCCGGCTCGGCGAATGGTTCGCCTATGATCTTTACCGCGATCAGAGGCCTGGCGGGATCGCGCCCGACCTGATGGCGGTGGGCAAGGGGATCAACGGCTCCGCCCTGCCGGTGGGCGGCGTCGTGGCTAACAAGGAGGTGGGCGAATTCTTCGATCGCGCGCGATGGTGGAGCGGCAGCACGCATGACGCCCACCCGCTGGTCTGTGCCTCGATCGTGGGGGCCCTCGAGACCATGATCGAAGAGGACATGATTTCCCGCGTCAAGACGCTCGGCGCCTATGCGGCCGATCATCTCATCCGGCTCGAGGAGAAGCATCCCTGCGTCGGGCTGGTGACGGGCGACGGCCTCTACTACGCCGTAGACTTGGTGGACGGCGATGGCGCGCCCATCGTCAGCGAAGACAGGTTCACGGCCTTCACGGGCGACCTCTCGAAACAGCCCAATTCCATCGTCTCGGCCGAATGTGCGGCGCGCGGCGTGTTCCTCGGTGGCTTTGTGCCCAACACGATCAAGGTGGCGCCGCCCTTCACGATTACCGAGGCGGAGATCGATACCGGCATGGCCGCCTTCGACGCCGCGCTCGATGCCATCGACAAGGCTTATTGCTGAGGCCGGACGTCCGGCGGCTGTCGGTAGCGAGCCTGCGCCAGGCGCAGCAGCGTCCACAACTCGTCGCGGCTGGTCCCGTTGCGCCGGAGCACGAGCGACGTCAGCGGCTCGTCAATGAGCTCCGCGAGGCCGGGCTCCGATCCGCCAATCTCGAAGCGGCTGTCGGCCTTGCGCAGCCCGGCCGGCAGGCCCGGTGGGTGCTCGGGGGATGGCGATGGACGCGCCGGTTTTCGTCGCCACAAATTGTCCAGGAGCTTCATACCCGTCGATCCTTTCACCCCGTCGGGGGAACAAGGTTGTCATCGCAAACGGGTGTTCGGGCCCAACGGCCCCGAGAGGATCATGCTAGGACTGTTCGGACGGCATTCCTATGACGGGAAGGGCGGTCAGGCGGGTTATCCACATGAATCTTCTTTATTCACAGGGTGTGGATAGTTTGAACCGGGGCCGGTGCCGGACCTTCAGCGATTGATGCGCCGCAACGTGACGGATGGGGCCTCGCCGAACCTGCGCCCGTAATCGGCCGCAAAACGGCCCATGTGAGAGAAATGCCATTTCAGGGCGATATCGATCACTCTGGCCCGGCCCGGATCGGCCGCGGCCAACTCGGCCCGGGCGCGCTCGAGACGCACCTGCTTGAGGAAGGCCATCGGTCCCTGTCCGCGATAGGCCCGAAAGCCTGCGAAAAGAGAGCGGGCGCTGACGCCGGAAACGGTGACAAGGTCCTCGATCGTGATCTCGCGCCCGGCATGGGCATGGATGTAATCCTCGGCCCGCTTGACGTAATAGGGGCTGGGGCCAGCCGCTTCCCGCTCCATCATCGCCGAATAATTGTGCCGCTGGCTGCCGACCAGCGTGGCCAGCAGCAGGTCCTCGAACTGGCGTGACAACATTCCCTTGCGGGCGGCCGAGGCGGGTCGGGCCAGCTCGTCGCAGATCATGGTCAGAATCCTTCGCCAACTCTGCGCCTCGCCCCGTGATACGTCCATCGCGAGATCGAATTCGACAGGGCGCCGGATCCGGATGCCGAGGCAGTTGCCGACGAAACGTTCCAGCGTCATGCGCGGCACCTGGACTGTCAGCGAGGCGCAATCCCCCATCCACTCGATCGATAACGGCAGGTGTGGAGAACACACTGTCGCGGCGCCTTGTCCCGTCTCGGCCGTCTGACTGCCGAGGGACACACGCATGCTGCCCGTAAGAGGCATCTGGATCAGATAGAAATCCTCGAGCGGCCCTGGTCCCACGAACACATCGCCACCATAGGTCAGATAGTTGAGTGAAACTTCGCCCAGCTCGACCCGGTTCTGGACAGCGTGCAGCCGGCGCTCGCCCGCCAGAAATTCGAGCCGGTGCGGCTTGAACACGTTGCCGACCACGTCACGCGCCTCGTCCAGATCGGTCGACCGGAAGAGCGGCTTATGGGAAAGGGGTATCGACGACGACTCGCGCACGGCTGTTCCGCCTCCTGACTGAGAGCCTTCGCTGCCTCGATCCTAGGGGCTGGCGGGGCTGGGTCAAGCGATCCACCATGACCGCCGGGCGCAGGCCGGCCCCTTGTTCTTGCAGCCGCCGGCCCCGTCCTGCAGCCCCAGGATAGAGCGCGGCGCCGGGCGGCCTAAGCTGGCGGCCTGGGCTGGATGGCCTGGGCTGGATGGCCTGGGCTGGGCGGGCGAGGGTCGGCCATGGGCGATCCGGCAGATGTTCCGGGGTCGTGCGCCATGCGAGACTGGCGTGGAGGCCGCGCTGCTGCGGCCGCTCATGGTCAAGGGGAGAGGACATGAAGGGTTTGGATGGGAAAACGGCGATCGTCACCGGGGGCGCGCAAAGTCTTGGCGCCGGTGTCGTCGCCGCCCTCAAAGAGGCCGGAGTGAATGTCGTGATTGCCGACATTGCCGAAGAACAGGGCGCGGCGCTGGCCGACCGGCTGGGCGAGACAGTGGTCTTCAAACACACGGATCTGCGAAGCGACGATGATATCAGGGCATGTGTCTCGACCGCGGTCGACAAGTTTGGCGGCATCGATTTTCTCATCAATGTCGCCTGCTCATATCTGGATGACGGGCCCAACTCGCCCCGGGCGGACTGGCTGACGTCGCTCGACATAAATTTTGTCGGCCATGTTGTCCTGATGCAGGAGGCTCTGCCTCACATGAAGAAACGCGGCGGCGGGGCGATCGTGAATTTCAGCTCCATCAGCGCCCGCGTCGCGCAGCCGGGCCGCTGGCTCTACCCGGTCAGCAAGGCGGCGATCACCCAGCTGACACGTAACCAGGCCATGGACCTGGCCCAGTACAACATTCGCGTGAACTCGGTATCGCCGGGCTGGATCTGGTGCCGGCTGATGTCCGAGGTGACGAATGACGACAAGGCAAAGACGAACAGCGTCGCCGCTCCCTTCCATATGCTTGGACGCGTCGGCGAGGCGGGCGAGGTGGCGGATGTCGTGCTTTTTCTCTGCTCCGACCACGCGTCCTTCGTGACCGGTGCCAATTACGATGTGGATGGCGGTTATGGCGCGCTGGGGCCGGAAGGGCGCGAGCCGGCCATTCCCAAGCTGATGGAATAGGCCGACCGCCGGACGCTGGTTCGGCCAGGAGGCCAGGAGGAGAGAGATGCGTAAAATCAGCATTCTGGGCGGTGGGCAAAGCGGCCTTCAGATCGGCTTTGGCCTCTTGCGCGAGGGCTATGACGTGACGGTCATGACGAACCGCACGGCCGAGGAAGTCCGTGATGGCCGTGTTCTGTCCAGCCAGTGCATGTTTCACACCGCCCTTCAGAATGAGCGGAATATCGGGATCAACGACTGGGAAGACGCCTGTCCGCCGGTCGAGGGGATCGAGTTCAACATCGTCGGCGAAAATGGTGACCGGGCGCTGCACTGGGCGCATCGGCTCGATCACTACGCACAATCCGTCGATCAGCGCGTCAAGATCCCGGGTTGGATGCGCCGGTTCGAGCGGGAGGGCGGCAAGCTGGTGATCGCCGACGCCGGAATTGACGAGTTGGATAACATGGCGCACGAGTCCGATCTGGTTCTCGTCGCGAGCGGCAAGGGCGAAATCGGCCGCCTGTTCGAGCGCGATGACGAAAAATCCGATTTCGACAAGCCGATGCGGGCGCTGGCTCTGAGCTATGTCAACAACATGACGCCCCGTCCAGACCACTCGACCGTCTGCTTCAATGTCATTCCCGGCGTTGGCGAGTATTTCGTGTTTCCGGCGCTGACGACAACGGGGCCGTGCGAGATCATGGTGATGGAGGGCATCGTGGGCGGCCCCATGGACACGGTCTGGCAGGACGTCAAAACGCCGGCCGACCATCTGGCGGCGAGCAAATGGATCCTCGAGACATACATTCCGTGGGAAGCGGAGCGCTGCCGCAAGATCGAGTTGACCGATCCCAACGGCATCCTGGCCGGCCGCTTTCCCCCCACGATTCGCAAGCCCGTGGCACGGCTGCCATCCGGCCGGACGGTCATGGGCGTTGCTGATACGGTGGTGCTGAACGACCCGCTGACCGGGCAGGGCTCGAACAATGCCAGCAAATGCGCCCGGATCGTAACCGAGTCCATTCTCCAGCGGGGCGCGCGTGCCTTCGATGAAGAATGGATGCAGGCCACTTTCGACCGCTACTGGGATTACGCGCGATGGGTGGTGAAATGGACCAGCGCCTTCCTGGTGGAGCCGCAGGAGCCAATCCCGAGCATCCTGGGTGCGGCTCAGGAGATGCCGGAACTCGCCCGCATCATCGCCAACGGTTTCGACAATCCGCCCGATTTTTTCCCGTGGCTGGTCGATGCGGTGGCCGCACAGATGAAGCTCAAGGATTTGAACCGGGCCGCCTAGCCGGGCCTAGCCAGATCGCCGCAGGGCAGCGATGCCGGGCAGGTCCCGCCCTTCGATCCATTCGAGGAAAGCGCCGCCCGCGCTCGAGACATAGGTCATCCGATCCAGCACCTCGGCGTGGCCGAGCGCGGCCACCGTATCGCCACCGCCGGCCACGCTGACGAGACCCGATGTCGTCGTGAGCGCGGCCACCGCAGTCGCTATCGCATTCGTCGCGGCATCAAAGGGCGGTACCTCGAAGGCGCCAAGCGGCCCGTTCCACAGCAGCGTGTGGCAGCGCTCCAGCTCGGTGCGGATCGCCTGCACACTCCTGGGCCCTATATCCAGAATCATGTCTTCCGCGCCGACGCCGTTGATGGCCACGGTGCGGGTTGCGACACCGGGAGCGAGCTTTCCCGCGACCACTGAATCCAGGGGCAGGATCAGCCTGCAGCCCCGCTCGCGGGCGCGCGTCTCGATCTCGCGTGCCGTTTCGGTCATGTCCTTTTCGACGAGGGACCGTCCGACAGGACGTCCGTCGGCAGCAAGGAATGTGTTGGCCATGGCGCCGCCGATGATCAGAACATCCACCTTGCCGATCAGGTGCAGGAGCACGGCGATCTTGGTCGAGACCTTGGCCCCGCCGACGATGGCGGCCACCGGATGCCGTGGATTTCCCAGCGCGCTTTCGAGCGCGGCAATCTCACGCTCCATGAGCCGACCCGCAACTGCCGGCAACACATGAGCCAGCCCCTCGGTCGAGGCGTGCGCCCGATGTGCGGCCGAAAATGCATCATTGACGTAAAGATCGCCCAGTTCGGCCAGTGCCGTGACGAAGTCCGGGTCGTTCTTCTCTTCACCCGGATCGAAACGCAGGTTCTCGAGCAGCAGCACCTCGCCGTCGTCCAGAGCCGCCACCGCGGTGGCGGCCACCGATCCCCTCCAGGCGGGGCAGAACTTCACCGGCCGCCCGTTCAGCGCCCGCGCCAGGACTGGCGCGACGGGTTCGAGCGACAAGTCTGGATCGAGCTTGCCCCTGGGCCTTCCGAAGTGAGAGAGCACGATCACCCGCGCACCCTTCTTCGCAAGCTCGCCAATGGTCTCGGCCGCGCCGCGAATGCGGGTGTCATCGCTTATTTCGCCGTCGGACATGGGCACATTGAGATCGGCCCGGACCAGAACGCGGCGGCCGGATATGGGGATATCGTCGAGGGTGGGAAAATTGGGCATGGCCGGATGGAGCCGTTCTGTTTGATTTCGGAGCAGGGTCTTTATTACCCCAAGACGGGGGCGGCGCAACCGCCGGCCACCTACCAGGCCTCGCTGCCCGGGACGCCCTTGAAGGGTCCCGTGAGATTGGCCGTGATCCAGCCGCCATAATACCGGCCCGGTTGCGGGATCACCTCTTCCTCCCCGACAAAGCAATGGTCGACCGCCTGGGCATAGAAGGCGAAATATCCCGCGATCTCCTCGAATGCGGGCCGGGGCCGGGGGTAGGACCAGGCCGCCAGCGTCGCCCGCCGGTCCCCCGACGCCACATCCCAGTAATCGGCCCGCCCCTTCCATTCGCAAAGCGTGTGATGCCGGGCCGGGACGAGGCACTCGCGTCGCACGTCCAGGGCGGGAACATAGTAGCTGGGCGGCGAGTTGGTCTCGATGATCCGGCGCGCGCGGCGCGTTTCGGCGAGCACCCGGCCGGCGAACTCCACCCGGATCGCCTGCGGAACCGGCTCGATCCGGGGCGGACGCGGATAATCCCGGACAGATTCGGGCGCTAAAGGGGGTGAATCCGGGAGAGAAGCCATGCCATTATCGCCGTGACCGCCAGGAGAGGGCGCGGCCGGTGGCCCTGGTAATAAAAAATTGCCTTAAAAATTTTTCCAAGTGCGTTAAAGTCTTGGTGTGAATTCATGCGCAGGAGGTTTTGATGGGTGTTAGCCAGCTCGCCTATGTCGGTATCAACATAACGGATGTCGCCGCGTGGCGTCACCTGGCCACGGATATCCTGGGGATGGAGGAACGCAAGCGAAAGGGTGGCGGTCCGCTCTATTACCGGGTGGACGACCATCATCATCGTTTCGCGCTTCATCCCGGCAAGACGGACGGCGTCGCCTATATGGGATGGGAAACATCGACCCGCGCGGATTTCGACGAGACGGTCGAAAGCGTGAAGAGGGCGGGATTGAAGGTCACGCCAGGCACAAAAAAGGAAAAGGATCTCCGCAAAGTGCTTGAACTCGCCAAGTTCACCGACCCAGGCGGGTTCCCGATGGAAATCTGCTACGGACCGCTGCATGACGAGGACCCGTTCCGTCCCGGCCGCGCGATCAGCGGATTCCACGCCGACCTGCTGGGAGCCGGCCATGTCGTGCTGTGCTACGGCGATTACAAGCCATCCTATGAGTTCTACACCAAGTATATGGGCTTCCGGCTGAGCGACTATATCCAGTTTCCGGAAACGGAAGTCGCGTTCCTCCACTGCAATCCTCGGCACCATTCGCTCGCCCTGTTCAATGAAGGGCTCGGCTCCAAGCCAGGCACGCTCAACCATTTCAGCCTTCAGATGAACTCGATCGACGATGTGGGCCGGGCCTACGATCTCTGCAAGGAGCATGACGTTCCGCTGGCGCTTTCCATAGGCCGGCACACGAATGACGAGATGATTTCCTTCTATCTGATTTCGCCATCGGGCTTTGCCATCGAGGTCGGCTACGGCGGACTTGAGGTCGATGACGAGACCTGGGAAGAAAAAAATTACACGGCGGCGGCGTATTGGGGCCACAGTCCGGAGGCCGGTCTTACGGGCGGTGGTCCGAAAAAATCGTCCGGCAAGCGCGCGCGCGGCCAGTTGAAAGCTTAGGCGGAAAATATGAGCGAGCAGGACTTCGACGGCCACGGCGTGCTCGTCGTCGGTGGCACGGGGGGAATCGGACGCGCGACGGCGGTCGCCTTCGCGGCCAAGGGTGCCCGGGTGGTTGTCGCCGGGCGCAACGAGGCGGGCGGGGCAGAAACCGTCGCTGCCATAAAGGCGGCGGGGAGCGAGGGCCGCTTCGTGCGCACAGACGTGACCCGAATCGACGAGGTCGAAGGCGCCTGCGCTGCGGTGGTGGGCTCCTTCGGCCGGCTCGACCACGCCTTCAACAACGCGGGCTGGGAAGGCACGATGGAGAAAACCGCCGACATCTCGCCCGAGAACTGGGACCGGATGATCTCCATCAAGCTTAACGGTGTCTGGGCCGGCATGAAATTCCAGTTGCGGCAGATGCTGGCGCAGAAATCTGGGACGATCGTCAACATGGCGGGGTCCTGGGGGCTCGTGGGCTTTCCCAATTACGCGTCCTATTGCGCGGCCGCTCACGGGATCATGGGGCTGACCAGGGCTGCAAGCCTGGAATATGCGCGCGAGGGAATCCGCATCAATGCGGTCTGCCCGGGCGCGGTCAAGGCGCCGCTACTCGACCGGATGACGGGCGGCGATGAGACCGCCCAGGACCAGTTCGGCCAATCCACGGCCATGGGGCGGCTTTGCTTGCCTGAAGAAGTGGCTGATGCGGTCCTGTGGCTGAGTTCTGCGCAGTCCAGCTATGTGAACGGCCACGGCCTCGAGCTCAACGGTGGCGGCTGACGAGCCCGTAATCGGATGACGAAGATTTTCCACGATCCGTGCCGACTGACGGCGCGAGAGGCCGCGCAGGCTCTCCAGAGCGACGAGCTGTCACCAGGCGAGTTGCTCGACGCGTGCCTGCGCCGGATCGCGGCGCGCGAGCCCACGGTCCGGGCCTGGGCGACGCTGGACCCGACCCAGGCGGCGGAACGGGCACGGGAGCTGGACGGGATGGCGCCGGCCCGGCGGGGGGGCCTGTTCGGCCTGCCGCTCGGCATCAAGGACATCATCGATACAGCGGATTTCCCGACCCAGTTCGGCTCGCCCGTCTTTGCCGGCCGGCGGCCCCCGAAGGACGCTCCGGTCGTGGCGCGTGCGCTCAGGGCGGGCGCCATCCTGCCCGGCAAGACCGTGACCACCGAATTGGCGACCTTTCATCCGGCCGATACCGCCAACCCCCATAACCCCGCGCATACGCCGGGCGGCTCGTCGAGCGGGTCGGCCGCGGCGGTCGCGGATTTTCACGTGCCCCTGGCGCTCGGCACGCAGACGGTCGGCTCGGTCGTCCGGCCGGCCTCCTTCTGCGGCATCGTCGGCTTCAAGCCGAGCCATGGCTGGGTATCGCTCAAGGGCGTGAACCCGCTGTCCGTTTCCTTCGATACGGTCGGGCTCATGGCGCGCGATGTCAGTGACATCTGGCTGCTCTGGGCAAGCCTCAGCGGGAAATCCCGCGTCCGCGCCATGACGCCGGTCGTTGCCGAGCGGCCCCGGGTCGCCTTTTGCCGGACACCCGACTGGCCGAAGGCCGAGCCCGCCATGCAGGCGCTCGTCCTGCAGACCGCGCGTGACCTGCAGGCGGCAGGGGTCGAGGTGGATGAAATCGAGTTCGGCGAGGATTTCTCCGGTCTCCACGCCGCACATCAGACCGTCATGGCGTTCGAGGCGGCACGTGATCTTGGTTATATCCGGACGAAGGACGGTGATCGAATTTCGCCTCTCCTGGGCGCGCTGCTGGCGGAAGGGGATGTCATCCCCAAGGGCGAATACGCGGAGGCACTCGATCTGCTGCGCCGCTGCCGCGATTTTACCGCAACACTCTGGGCGAAATACGGGCTCGACCTGTTGCTGGCGCCGGCCGCGCCGGGCGAGGCGCCGCACGGGCTCGGCAGTACGGGTGATGCGCGCTTCAACCGGCTTTGGAGCTATCTCGGCCTCCCCTGCGCGAGCCTGCCCCGTGGCCGGGGGCCGAACGGCCTGCCGCTCGGCATCCAGCTTGTCGGGGCCGCCGGCAAGGATGCGGCATTTCTTGCCAATCTCGAAGGTGTCTGGCGGGCCCTTGACCTCAGCCCGCTGCGCTAGCCCGCAGGGCCGTTAGAGCCCCACCTCCTTTCGCGACCGGCTGCATGTGTCGATGATCGCGTAGATCAGCTTCTTGCAGCACGGAACCAGATCCGGGATATGGGTCACGCCCATGCCGCCCAGTCCATCGGCGAGTTCCTCCGGCATGCCGTCATAGGGCCACGGCCAGCCCAGCCGCGCCATCGGAATCCCGTAGTTGCGGATCGCCGCGCCGTCCGTCTGCCCGCCGTGGCGCGGGGATTTGGGATGCTTCTTGCCTTCCACCCGTTCCCAGCCGCGCTGGGCCGAATGGATGATCCAGTTGTCGGGATCGGTCGAGCCCGTGGGGCAGGATGCGATCATCTCCCAGTCGAGATCGATCTCGGGGTGTTTCCGGCAAATCCGGTTCATCTGATCGCCAAACTGCGCCTTGACGTCCGAAGGCGGGGTGCGCGGCGTGATGCGGATATCGACAAGGATCTCGGTCGTGGCCGAGGGGAAGGCCGGGCGGTCCGGCCAGCCCGAATGGACGGCGGCAATCCAGCCCTCGGGCGAGATCTGGCCCGAAGCGTTCTTCTTGGTGTATTCGGGCAGCCAGGCCTCGATTTCCTGGATGACGGTGGCGGCCGGTACGATGGAGCTGCGGAAGGTGGGAATGCCGCGCGGGACGCCGGAATATCCCATCGAGCCCCGCACATTGACACGGAACCAGCACAGGCCGGCTTCCTCGTAATAGACGAAGTTCCAGGGCTTCATGATGAGGCCGAAATCGGCGGTGACGCCGCGGTTCAGCATATGCATGACGCCGTCGCTGAGGCCGCGTTTATCGCGCAGCGCGCTCGAGACCGGCATGCCTCCGCCGGCGAAGGCCAGGACGATATCGCCTTTCAATTGCGCACCCGATTCCTTCACACAGCGCGCCGCCTCGATCAGCGTCGTCACCATCGCCTTCGGATTGGCCGCGCCCAGGCCGACCACAAGCCCGTCGCGCAACTGCCCCTCGGGCACCATATCGGCCCGCAGCTCCGGCCCGCACCACGGGACATCGAAAGCGGGATCCGCCTCGATATGGGTATCTACCGGCGCATACAGCATGACGGAAGGACCGTCGCCCGAGCCGCGCAGATAGGCGACCGCGTTGCCCGAATCTTCCGTCATGGGCTGGTATTCCGCCTCGAAGCCGGCCTCGTCGAGATAACGGGCGATGAACTCGCTGATCTCGCGCTCCTCGCCGGTCGGGCTGTGAATATCCGTGAGCGCCAGGTCGAGTTGCTGCAGGCGCTCCTCGCTGATGAGGCCGGCGGCCTTCTCGAACCATTTTTCCTGCCGCGCGGCGAGGGGCAATTGCCGCGTCCTGACATGTTGCGGCGCCTCGCGCCGCCCCGCTGAGCCTTTTGAACTGCCTGCCCGTGCCGCCATGTCTCCGTCTCCCCCTGAAAATACCGATTGCCCGCCTCGCCCAGATCCTAACCGGCTCGCCGGGGGAACAGGGTCTTTTTCGCTGGGCCGACCGGATCATAGGCTAGATCAGGCAAAATAAAAAATTAAGGCAATTTTTGATAAAGGCTTCCCCCCGTCCGGCCGCTTGGCTAGAGTCGACCCGAGAGGCGCTCAGTCAGCACGACAAGGGTGTCGCAGCGCCGGGAGATCGAGGGCCGGCATGTCCGGTCGAGGAGAGAGCGATGAAGAGGAGAGAGCGATGAAACAGAACGCGATTGCAGCAGACCTGATCAAGCGTACCGCGGCCTACGTGCCCGATTTCGAAAAGGACGGGACGGAGGATCCTGCCACGCGGGACAAGCCGTGGCAGGGCTGGCTTGATGCGGAGTTGGGTTTTCGTAATCACTGGTATCCGACCGAAGCCAGCCGCAACATCCGCGAGGGCGAGCACAAGGCGATCAAGCTTCTGGGCGAAGAAATTCTCTACCTTCGCCGAGGCGGCAAACTTCACGCCATCGAGGATCGGTGCAGCCATCGCGGCACCAAGTTTTCCATGCGTCCGATCACCTATACGGACGATACCATCACGTGCTGGCACCATGCCTTCATGTTCGATCTGAATGACGGGCGCATCCGCTGCATCCTGAACGATCCCGAATCGTCGCTGTGCGGCAATGTCGGCATCAAGGCCTATCCGGTCCGCGAGGAAAAGGGCGTGATTTTCACCTTCGTCGGTGACATGAACCCGCCGCCGCCGCTCGAGGACGATGTGCCGCCGGGCTTTTTCGACGAGGACGTGGCGGTATGCGTCGCCGACCCCTACGTGGTGAAGGCCAATTGGCGCCTGGGCTGCGAAGGCGGTTACGACCCGGGCCATCACTACATTCACAACTGGTCCAAATTCGCCATCAACGCGCGCATTCCAATGTCGTTCGGCTGGGTGTCGAAGAAGGAAGCGCTGCTCGAAACGGCCATCTACCAGAACCCGACGGACGGGCCGCGCGGCTTCACGCGCTATGCGTCCGAAACCACCATGGGTCTGTCGGTGGATGTGCCGGGCAAGAACGGCAGCGCGCCTTTCACGGTGACCCTGCCGATTGCCGAGGGCATGACCGAGCCGGAGATGGCGCGCTTTTCCGAGCTTCAGCAGGAAACCACGATCGGCCTCTGGATGCCGTGCGGGCTCAAGGTCGATCCCTGGCCGTTCCCGGGCGTTGTCCATAACGAGTATTACGTGCCGCGGGACGCCAATTCCCACTACTACTTCCAGTGCGGCTGGAAGCGGTGCAAGAGCGAAGAGGAGGCCGATGAGTGGGCCAACGGCGAATTGGGTCAGGTTCGGTGGAAAGTGCCGGTCGTCGAGGATTTCACCATCCAGGACGCCGAGGCACGTGAGGGCATCGCCCAGTTCTACTACGAGGAAGGGGGCTGGGATCAGGAACAGCTCGCCCGCTCGGACGTGGAGCTTCTGATGTGGCGTGTTTTCGCCGGCGAGGTCGCCCGGGGTATCCAGAAGCGTGAGCATACGCTCGGCCACTTCAAGCGATAACCGGACAAGCCGTAAAAGCTGGCCGTAAAAACTGGCCAGCCGGAAAAAGAAACGCTAAAACCGACGCCACAAGTCAACTTGGTTCGAACGGACGAGCGCGTCCTGGGGGCGCCGAGGAACGAGGGAGTGCCTATGTCGACAATTCACAACGATCTACTGGGATGCGAGCAGACATTCGTTGATACCGGCAAGTACCGGAGCCGGATCATCGAGAAGGGTGAGGGAACTCCACTCATCCTGATGCACGGCGGTGGCGGCCACGCGGAGACCTATGCCCGCAATATGGATCGCCTGTCGAAGGTTTGTCATCCCATCGCTATCGATTTCATCTGGCACGGCATGTCCTCGGCGCCGAAATATGACGAAGGAAACTGGCTGAAGCAGTTCACCGACCAGATTCTCAACTTCATGGACCATCGGGGAATCGAGAAAGCCTTTATCGAAGGGGAATCCCTTGGCGGCTGGATCGTCTACGATATGGCGATCAACCACCCGGACCGAGTGGCGGGCGCCATCCTGAACACTGCCTGGGGCATGAAATTCAAGCCGGGCGCCGTCGAGGAGACGGTCTCGGACCTGGACTCGTTGCGGACGACTTCGCTGAATGCACTCAACAACCCCAACCGCGAGACGATCAAGGCACGCCTCGACTGGCTGATGCCGCTGGGTGGGGCGACGGACGAGCTGGTGGAGCTGCGTTACAAGCTGTGGACCATCCCGCAGACCAAGAACGCGCTGCTGGAATACTATGACCGCCTGTTCCATCCCAGTTGCCAAGGTTACCTCTTCAACGAAGAGCATATCCAGACCATCAGCGTGCCCACCCTCGTTCTCTGGACGGACAAGAACCCGTTCCACGGCGAGGATGTGGCGGAATATCTGAAGTCGCTGATCAAGGGGTCCGATCTCCATATCATGCGCAACGCCGCCCATTGGCCTCAGTGGGAACTGCCGGAAGAGCATGACGAGGTCGTGACCAAATTCATCCAGAAGAACGACTGAGAGCATACATCGTGTCAGATCCGGCGGTGGCGAGGACGAGGGCGGGGACAGAGGGCCTTTCGGACATCAGCCGCCGGACCCTGGCGCATTATTCGGCCACGGCTGAATCCTTCTGGGAAAATACCCGGGATCACGACGTCAGCCAGAACTATGAGGCGTTCCTCGGCGCGATAGGGGGAGCGCCACCCTTTCGCATCCTCGATCTCGGCTGTGGACCCGGCCGCGACCTGGTCCATTTCAAGTCACTCGGTCACGAGGTAACAGGCCTCGACGGCTGCGAGACCTTCGTGCGCATGGCGCACGAGCGCTCGGGTGCCGAGGTCTGGCATCAGGACTTCCTCGATCTTGATCTGCCAAGCGGGGCGTTCGACGGTATCTTCGCCAATGCCGTCCTCTTCCATGTGCCGGCCCGCGTGCTCCCCGATGCGCTGGCCCGTCTACGCCGCGCCCTCAAGCCGCGTGGGGTTCTGTTTTCGTCAAATCCACGGGGAAAGAACGAAGAGGGCTGGAATGGCCCGCGCTATGGCAGCTATCACGATCTGGCCGCCTGGACCGGTTTCCTGACGGAGGCCGGGTTCGAACTGATCGATCATTACTTCCGGCCCGAAGGTCGCCCGCGGGAGGAACAGCCCTGGCTTGCGACGCTGGCGCGTCGCAGGGGATAAATTTTTCAAGGAGATGGATATGGCTGAAAAGTTCACCCGGACGCTTATCGATGAAACGAGCGGCCATGTCGAAGTGCTCAAGGAAAAAACGCGCAAGGGCGCCAAGCCCTGGCAGGTCTGGCTGGACGCCGAACTGGGGCTCCGGAACTACTGGTATCCGGCGGCGCTGAGCCGTCACCTGGCGGAAGGCGAGCACAAGGCGGTCAAGCTTCTGGGCGAGGAGATTCTGCTGATGCGGCAGAAGGGAAGAGTTTTCGCCCTCGAAGACAGGTGCCCGCATCGCGGTGTCAGGTTTTCGGCGCGTCCGCTCTTCTATACCAAGGAGACTCTGAGCTGCTGGTATCATACCTGGACCTTCGATATCGAAACCGGGCAGTTGCGGACCATCCTGAACGAACCGGACTCGCCCCTCATCGGGAAGTGCGGGGTAAAAAGCTACCCGGTGGAGGAACGCAAGGGGATCCTGTTCATCTTTGTCGGCGATGAAAAGCCGGGGCCGGTGGAGAACGATGTTGCCCCTCATTTCCTTGACGACAACGCCGTCATCTACGCCACTGAGCCTTATGATATCGAGTCCAATTGGCGCCTTGCCTGCGAGAATGGCTACGATCCGGGCCACCAGTTCATTCACAACTGGTCACCGCTCAGCCTCGATATGGGAATGCACACGTCTTTCGGCTACACGTCGACCCCGGCGGATCTCCAAGAAACCATCGATTACCGGACGGAGCACGGCGCGCCTCAGGGCTTTACCCGCAAGGTACAAAAGACGACCTTCAATCACCGGGCCGAAATTCCGCTGAAGGACGGTACCAAGAAGGAGATCATCCTGCCGCTGGCGCGAGGCAAGTCGGAGGAAGAGCTCCGCAAGGTGACGCAGATCATCTACGAGGGAACGGTCGGGCTGTGGCTGCCTTGCATGCTGCGGGTCACCACCTTCCCGCAGCCTTACTGCACCCATTACGAGGCCTACGTCCCCAAGGACGAGAAAACCCATACCTATTTCCAGTTCGGTGTCATTCACACCGACGACGAGGAATGGGCCGATCGCTGGCTGACGGAAGAGGGGCCGCTCCTCTGGGAGGAGCCGGTCGTGCGCGGTTTCACCATCGACGACGCCTTCGCGCGCAAGGAAATGCAGAAATTCTACGGCGAAGAGGACGGCTGGAACCGAGAGCGGCTGTACCGGCCGGACGTCGAACTCACCATGTGGCGCAAATTTGCTTCCGAGCACGCGCGCGGGGTGCAGACCCGCGAGCACGCGAAGGGGCATTTTCCGCGCTAAACGGGCTCCGCCAGATCGAGCAGCGCATTGGCCAGCACATGGGTGCCGGCCGCCACATCCGCCGGTGTCGCGGCCTCCGCCTCGTTATGGCTGATGCCCTTCTCGCACGGAATGAAGATCATCGCGCTCGGGCAGATCTTAGCCATGTTCGCGGCATCGTGAAGCGCGCCCGAGGGCAGGTCCATATGGCTGTAGCCGAGCGTACCGACTGTGTCGCGAATGCGGTCCACCAATTCGGGCTCGAAGCGCGTGGGCGGCGCATCGAATACCTGGCTGACCTCGACATCACAAGGGACCGCCAATTCGGCCGCGGCCGCCCGTATCCGGGCTTCGTAGCGGTCGAGCGCGGCCACCTCGGGGTGGCGCAAATCGATCGTGAAGACGACCCGGCCCGGCACCGTATTGGGCGAACCCGGGAAGGCTTCGATCTGGCCTACCGTGAACCGGGTTATATCGGCCTCGCCATCGTCGGCCTCGGCCAGCAGGCGCGCCAGTATCCGGCTGGCGGACACCATGGGATCGCGCCGGTTGCGCCGCGGCGTCGTGCCGGCGTGAGCCTCCTCGCCGCCGAGCGAAACGCGAAACCAGCGTGCGCCCTGAATGGCGGTGACGACACCGATGGTCTTGCCGGCGGCCTCCAACACGGGCCCCTGTTCGATATGAGCCTCGATATAATGGCTTGGCGTCGGAAAGGGTGCCTCGGGGATGTCTGGCGTGGTTGCGAGGAAATCGACCAGGGCGGTGGTGACAGTGACGCCCTTGCCGTCGGTATGGTCCTCGAATTCCGGTATGGTCAGTCGGCCCACATAGACACCGGAGCCCATCAGTCCCGGCGTGAACCGCGAGCCTTCCTCGTTGGTCCAGGCGACCGTCGCGACGGAGCGTCGCGTGCGGATGCCCGCATCTCGAAAGGCGCACAGGGTTTCCAGCCCCGCGAGCACGCCGTAGGCTCCGTCGAATTTGCCGCCCGTAGGCTGGCTGTCCGCGTGCGATCCTGTGAGCACCGGCGCGAGATCCGGCTCCGTTCCGGGAAAGATCATGAAGAGGTTGCCGATCGCATCCGTCTGCAGGTCGAGGCCGGCCTCCCGTGCCCAGGTGGCGAGCTGCCGGCGGGCGGCGCCGTCGAGATCGGACAGGGCGGGCCGGTTGACGCCGCCCTTGTCGGTCGCGCCGATTGTCGCCAGCGCCATGTGGCGGTCCCAAAGTCGTTCCGAATTGATGGAAAGAGGCATGCAGTGTTCCTTTCTTATTCCGTTTTTTAGTACGTCAAGCAGTCGAGAGGAAGACCATGACAGAAGGAAAAAATGACGGGTCGTCGGATCGGTACCGGGAAATGGGGTATGACGGCCAGGCTGTCGGGTTCGGCGACCGGCCCGGCATCGTCGTGGTCGATTTTCAGCGCGGCTTTACCGAAAAGGGATTCGCGCTGGGGGGTAGCCCGATGATCGACGCGGCGGTTGAACAGACAGCGCGGCTTCTCGGGCCGGCGCGGGCGATGGGGATCCCCATTGCGAGCTGCCGCATGGCTTATCAGGACCGCCGGCAGATGCCGCGCTGGAAGATCACGTTGATGTATGAGGGCGAGTTCTTTATCGGTCATCCCGCGACCGAGATCGACCCGCGGATCCATGACGAATCGGACCTTGTTGTGGAAAAGACGGCGCCTTCCATATTTTTCCAAACCCCGGTCGCCGCCTATTTCACCCGGCATAACGTCGATACGGTGATTGTGACCGGCTGCAACACCAGCGGTTGTATCCGGGCAAGCGTTATCGACAGTTTTTCCCATGGCTGGCACACGATCATCGCGCTGGAATGCATCAGTGACGTCGAGGCGGGGCCGCATGAGGCAAACCTCCTGGACATGGGCCGTCGCTACGCGGATCTTCGATCGCTCGACGAGGTTCTGGCCTATCTTGAGCAACTCCGCCAACCGGACCGCCCGGAATGACGGTCTCACCCCGTCTGTCAGGATGTCGCGGTGTCACAAAAGAGTCATCGCGGGCGCACGCCGCCAGTTTCCGGTGGTGATCGGCCGACACGCGCGGCTATGCTGCCGCCTTGTGGAATTCCAACGCGCCTGGCCTCGTGGCCGGGCGTTCAACAGACAGGGAGTAACTGAATGCTGAAGCTTTACGGTGTCGTCCAGTCGCGCGCCCCCCGCTGCCAATGGATGCTGAACGAGCTAGGGGCCGATTACGAGCATATCCCGACCAACCAGGCGACGGGGGATACACAGGCGTCTGAATTTCTGGCGGTTAATCCGAACGGAAAGATTCCGGTGCTCGATGATGACGGCTTCCGGATCTTCGAATCGATGGCGATCAACCTCTATCTCGCCATGAAATACAAGGGCGAACTCTGGCCCGACTCGCTCCAGGCGCAGGCGCAGGTCGTACAGTGGAGCTTCTGGGCCATGACGGAGATGGAGCCGCTGCTCATTACCCTCCTGATGGAGAGGCTGTTCAAGCCCGAAGACCAGCGCAACGAGGCCGCCGCAATCGAGGCCCGGAAGTCCATGGACCGGCCCCTCAAGGTGCTGGACGACCACCTGGCGGCGCAGCCGTTCCTCGTCGGCGGCAGTTTCACGGTGGCTGACCTCAACCTCGCCTCCGTGATGGCTTTGCTGACGTATTTGAACGAGGATTACAGGGACTACCCCAAGGTCCAGGCCTGGTTCGAGACATGCGTGGGGCGGCCGGCCTTCCAGAAAATTTACGCAGAAGCGGCCGAATAGCCCGAGTATTCGCTGTTTCCGGGATGATCGGACGGGGCATGCCCCGTCCGATCACTCAATCGTGATCCTCCATGCGGTCCTCGAACGGGCCTGCTGCCCCAACACCAATTGACAGAAATTTAAGCATGTCAGCTAATCGGCGTTGGGAGTTAACAAACAGGAGGATCTCACATGAGGGGACCACGGCAAAGGCCGGTGGGGCGGACCGGTATGTCCGCACTCGCCTTGTCACTCGCCTTTTCGCTGGCCGGGCTGGCCAAGGCGCCGGGGGCGGGCGCTGAAGAACTCGCACCCATGTCCATGATCAATAAAGGGAACTTTGATCAGGTCAAGGACATGACCTACGAAGGCAACCGCGTGGGCGATCTCGTTCCGGAACGCATGGAATGGCAGATTCGCAATCACGGGATGGAGCTTCAGGTTATGGCAGACCAGGGGCCTTTCCTGCTCGACCCCCGGATCTATGAAGCGACCGAGAAATAAAAGGGGCAGCCGAGACTGAACCCCGAGACTTTCGAGCTCGAGAACTACACGTCGGGCGAGCCGTTCCCCGAGATCGATCCGGAGGATCCTCTTGCGGCGGCGAAGGTGATCTGGAACTACACCGTGGCGGAACCGCACGGGGATCAGTTCTACTGTCCCTTCACTTTCAATCTGGTTGATGGTGACTCCGGGATCGAGCGTATCCAGCAATGGGTCTTCACCCGTTACTACATGTACGGGCGTGTTACCGGAGGACCGGAGGTCATCGGCGATGGCTCGATCTATCACAAGGGGCTTCTCTTCGCGACCTATCCCCAGGATGTGAAGGGGCTCGGCACCTTCGCGATCCGTTACTGGGACCCCAAGTTCGACGATATCTGGGCCTATGTCCGGACTGTCCGGCGGGTGCGTCGGCTGTCGGGTGGCGCCTGGATGGACCCGATCGGCGGCACGGACCATTTGAACGACGATCTCGAGACGTTCAATGCCCATCCGGCCTGGTACAAATCGTACAAGCTGCTGGGCAAGCAGAAGGTCTTTGTGGTCTCGCGCAGCCAGTTCCCGGTCTGGGAGTCCAATCCGTCCCGCCGCTGGTCCTGGTTCCCGGATGAAAGCACGGTGGAGCAGCAGTTCCCGCGCATGGACCTCGAAAACGCGCCGTACTGGAATCCGAAGGATGTCTACGAGGCCCGCGAGGTTTACGTGGTGGAATCCATCCCGCCCGAATATCACTCGTATTCAAAGCGGATCAACTGGTTCGATGCCACGTCGTGGCGGCCCTATTATTCGGCCGGTTACGATCGCAAGGGCGAGTTCTGGAAATGGATCCATTTTGCCAGCGGCTGGTGGGAAGAGCTTTCGGGTTACGTCAATCCGAACACAGGCCAGTCGGTGAAGTACAACTTCACCCAATGGGGTGTGAATATCGATTTTCAGCGGCGTCACGCGACGTTCTTCAATATCGCGGCGTGCAGCATGAACGATCCGAATCTGTCGGAGGACGATTTCACCCTGGCCGAGCTTGAGGCCGCCGGCCGCTAGACGGCCTCGCGGGTAACGTGAAACCGCCGGTCGCGATATCGTGGCCGGCGGTTTTTCGTGCCCACGCGCCTTAGTCGGACAGTTCTCCCAGGCTCACATAACGCAGCAGCGAGACGACCTGCTCTGGCGTCGAGGCCACGGCCAGCGCGGCGCCATCCACCTCCTTGAGCGCATGGGTCAGGGACGGTTCATGCAGGGTGATAAGGCATTTGCCCAGCGCGGCCGCAAAGCCGGCGTCGAAGGCAGCATTCCACTGCTTGTATTTGTCGCCAAACCGCACGACGACAATATCGGCACGTTCGATCAGCGTGCGGGTCCGGATGGTGTTGACGCGGGCTCCCTTGTGGTCCTTCCAGAAATCATCCTTTTCGGGCCCCAGAATGCGGACGCCGCAATCGTCGCTGACGCCATGGTCCGTGACGGGCGAGAGCAATTCCACCGGGAGCTGTGCGTCCCGCACGCCCGTTTCGATGCGTTGGCGCCAATCGGTATGGATTTCGCCTGACAGATAAACGGTCCAGCGCTGGGCGGTCATGGGTCTCCCTTTCTGCGGTTAGGCCCCGTGCCTAGTCTCGCGGTGCAGCAACTCCAATGAGGGGATAGCAGAATTTGCCCCGGGATCAAGAGCGCTCCGGTCGCGACACACTCGAGTGAGGGATCGGTCAGCGGGCCAGGGGCCCGGACAGGTGCTGTTGCCGGCGTGCCTGAAAGGCCGGGGCGGATCTTATCGCGCGCGGCACCCGGTGCCACGAGATGCCGGAAGTGCGACGCGGCCTGCCGGGGACGTGGCCCAATCGGGCCTTCACGGCCGGGGCAAATCGAACTTAAATAACAATGCTGCTCTCGGGGTAGGTTCGAGAGGCCGGCGCCTGATGCGGGACGCGTCAAACGACGCCGGGCAAGCGGGGGACGCAAGACCATGAGCTATCATCGCCTTGCCTGGATGGTGCCGACGTGACACTCGTGGGGGGTGCCAGAAGGTGAGCGAAAGTCACGGGCCGTTCAGGGCAGGCATTGACCCCGGCGCGCACGCCAATCTTGACCAAGCCCGCAAGGCGCCGGAGGCCAGCACGCGCACCAGCCTGAACAGGGTGGCTAATTTGTCATGGACCCGCTGAGCCAGGGCGCCGTTGGCGCCGCCCTTCCGATGGCCACGCGCCGGCGTGCCCAAGCCGCCGTGGCCGGCACGCTCGGCTTCGTCGCCGGGATGACGGCGGATCTGGACGTCCTGATCCGCTCACAGACGGACACGTTGCTGTTTCTGGAATACCACCGGCAGTTTACTCATTCCCTGATCTTCGTTCCATTGGGCGGCCTGATCGTCGCCGCTTTCCTGCACCGGCCGTTCCGGCGCTGGCACGGCCTGACGTTCCCGGGGACATGGCTGTTCTGCGGCCTCGGTTACGCTACTCACGGCCTGCTCGATACCGCGACTTCCTATGGAACCGTGCTGCTGTGGCCGTTCAGCGACGAACGGTTTTCCTTCGCCATCATCTCCATCGTCGACCCTCTGTTCACCCTGCCGGTCCTGGCCCTCGCCGCCATCGGCATGATCCGGCGCAGCGGCATCTGGGGCCGCGCGGCCCTGGCATGGGCCGTGACCTACCTGATGCTGGGGACGATCCAGCACCATGCCGCACTGGCCATGGGCCATGCCCTGGCGGCGGAACGGGGCCATGCGCCGCTGCGGCTCGAGGTCAAACCCAGCTTTGCCAACATCCTGGTGTGGAAAGTGGTCTATGAAACTTCTGACCGCTTCCATGTCGACGCGGTGCGCGCCGGCATCGCGCCTACGGTCATGCCGGGCACGTCCATTCCCCGACTCGATCCGGCGCGGGATTTTCCCTGGCTGCCGGCGGCCGCGCAGCAGGCGCGGGACGTCGCGCGGTTCACCTATTACAGCGACGGCTACGTGGCGCGCGATCCGGCGCGACCCGACCGTGTCATCGATGTGCGCTATTCTCTCATACCGAACGAAATCGCGCCGCTGTGGTCGATCGGCATCGCGCCCGACGCCGGGCCCGATGCGCATGTCACGTTCGACACCCATCGAGAATCGGCACGCGCGCGTCTGCCCGAATTGTGGCGGATGATCGTACAGCCGGCGGCAGGAAACGGGGCGGACGACTGATCCTCGCTATGGTGCCGGCTGAGGGACTCGAACCCCCGACATCCGGTTTACAAACCCGATGCGGCAAGACTTGGACCGGAAGAGGGCCTGGCCGAGCGCGCCGCCCAGGGGTTCTGTCCCGCTTTTCGCTAGCGCTTCAAGTTGACTGGAAGCGAATTGTCGATCTGCCTATCGAAGCACTTCAGCCACTCCACATAGTCATCTGCCTCAAGGACGGAACGCATCTGTGTATAGCATTGCCGAAGCGCAGCATGCTCCAGGGTCCCGATTCTCGAATCCTTCATGTGTTTCTGCAGACGGTCATAGGCATCGCTGTTGGATTTAATGCATTTCCGCAGCCGCGCAGTATCGTTGGACATGATACGAGCGCAGTAATCGCGCGTGCTCTCAAGCAACTCCGGCCTCTCAGAAAAGACTTTTTCGGCCGGCAATTCGGCACAAACCACCTTAACGGTTTGTTGTTTCAAGAGAGCGTCCGGGTCATCCAGCCGGGCCTCCGCTCTGGATAGGGACTTCGAGTAAGGAATATTTTGAGCCTCCAGAAAGAGCTGGAGCATCTCGGTCTTAAGGGCGAATCCCAGGCGCGAAACAATGCCATCGTTTTTCCGCGTGGCTTCCCCCACCAGAAGTCCGACGACCCGCCCGGTGGAATCCAGCACAGCGCTCCCGCTATCACCCAGGTCGACGCCAACACCAATGAAAGTCTGGAGGCGAGCGTCCTCGCCCGGCCCGTGGAGTGCGACAACACGCCCGGTTTTTGCACTTTTCTGCCCGTCCGGCCGGCCGTAGTAGATGGTGCCCTCCGGCAAAGCCGGGTCACGTTCGCTGAATTCGCTCACCGACTCAAACCTTACCGGAACCGCCAGAAGGGCAAGATCGTTGGCCACATCGAGTTCCTGAACAGTCGCTTTGGTCCGGTCACCCCCCATAATCGACTGTATGGCTACCAGTCCGCACCCTTGGACGACGTGCGCCGCAGTCAGGAGGTAGGTGCTGTCGGCTGTGGCGTGCACGGGAAATCCCAAGCCGCTGCGAAGCTTCGCTGTGCTCGCATTTTCCTGAGCACTGCCAACCACAGGCTTGAGATGCCCCGGACCGTTGACAGAATCCAGCGGCA
This sequence comes from Alphaproteobacteria bacterium, assembly GCA_040220875.1. NCBI lineage: Bacteria > Pseudomonadati > Pseudomonadota > Alphaproteobacteria > Alphaproteobacteria bacterium. Next base: position 461,146 of record JAVJVX010000003.1, read on the forward strand.
GGGAGGCGTCTCTGCCCGGCACTGGCGCATGCGGGTCACCGCGGTAGGCCGTGAGCCACCAGGCGCCAGCCGCGGCGGTACCGATAGCGAGCAAAATCCCCAGGATTGAGCGAAAACGAAAACGAGGCCTGGAAGAGCGAGATCGGCGCTGTCTCATGCTTACCCTCGTAATTGTTGTTATTGAGCGTAGTTGGCTTGCCGTCCCTGCTGCACCAGGAAGCCAGATCTCTGAGAGAACACGTTGTATCAATGAAATGCCAGGGAGCCCGGGAAATCAAGGCCCGGTCCTGAACGACGCTAAAACACGCTATTTCAGCTACTTCGCGCGCCACAGATTCCGGTTTGGATCGCCGGACGGATTTCGGGAGGAATGCCGTCTGCCACTCGCGCGAGGCCTGCAGATTGTCGCGTCCTCGAGATGCCGAGAAAAGGGGTCACGATATTCCGCGCCGCGGTCGGAACGGCGCTTCTGGCGGTATAGCCACGGCGCCTCGAAATCATACCGATAGGGCACCGCCGGCCCCTCTCCCATGAGAGATTCCCCGAAGTCCCTCTCTCCCGCCGTACACGACGCGAGGACTCGCCCGTACCTGTCCCGGCCGTCCTGCTGTGCCGACTCTTGTGCCGCGCGGAACCGCATTCGTTCGCGTTCCTTGCGCCGTATGCATTCGGCCAAAAGTCAGAGACCAAAAGCCAGAGACCAAAAGCCAGAGACCAAAGGCCAGAGAATTGAGGAAAAAAGCGGTGCCGGCTGAGGGACTCGAACCCCCGACATCTGGTTTACAAAACCAGCGCTCTACCAGCTGAGCTAAGCCGGCCACCCGCGACGGGGGAAGATACCGGGCCGGCGCGCCAGCCACAAGCGCCTGTCTCGCGAGGCGGGATGGCCCGGGCACCTAGCCGGAGCCTGTGCTCCGGGCTGTTTTTCGTGTCGCCGGATCCTGGGCGCCGTAGGCCTCCACGAAACGGGCCAGCACGCCCAGAAGCACCATTTCATGATGGGAGTTGCCATGGTCACGTGCGCGCCGGATATCGTCGATGATCATGGCGCGAATCTTGGGGGCGCCATTCTCGTCCTGGATGAGGTAATTCCCGAGCTCTGCCGCAGCCATTTCCGGAATGCCCTCGTGCTCGGCAATGGCGTCGATGACCTCTTCGTTGAGCTCGCAGAATTCGATGCAATCCTGCAAGGTCAGATTCATTTCCGCACTTTCTCTAGCTGAGCTTAACCCCTATCGTGGAAGTCTGCTGCCGGGCATGATCTATGTCAACGACCGCCCGTCCGGACGCAGGCAAGCCGGGCCGGGCCAGGGCAGACCAGTGCAGGCCAGGACAAGCCAGGGTAGAAGTCGGGCAGCGGGGCAGGGGCGTGACGGCACGCAAATCGGCTTTCAAAACGAATGACCTGACCAAGACCTACGTCACCGGGGAAGTCGTCGTCCATGCCCTGCGCGGCGTGTCACTGGAAATTCTGGAAGGCGAAATACTTGCCCTGCTCGGCCCCTCGGGGAGCGGAAAATCAACGCTTCTGAACATTCTGGGCGGGCTTGATCACGCCACTTCGGGGACAGTGCGCTTTCGCGAGCACGTGCTGAGCGCCATGACGGACTGCCAGCTCACCCGATTTCGTCGCGACCATGTCGGCTTTGTCTTTCAATTCTACAACCTGATCCCCAGTCTCACCGCACTCGAGAACGTGGCTCTGGTCACCGAAATTGCTTCACACCCGCTCGACCCGCTCGAGGCGCTCGACCTCGTCCGGCTCAAGGATCGTGCCGGACATTTTCCCTCGCAGCTTTCGGGTGGCGAGCAGCAGCGCGTGGCCATTGCCCGGGCTATCGCCAAGCAGCCCGAGGTGCTTCTGTGCGACGAGCCCACCGGCGCGCTGGACAGCCATACCGGGATTGTGGTGCTGGAGGCGCTGTTGCGGGTCAATACCGAGCTTGACACCACGGTCGCCCTGATCACCCACAACGCCGGCATATCCGGGATCGCGGACAGAGTCGTCCGCTTTTCCGACGGCCGGATTGCCAGCATTGAGGAGAACTCCGAGCGGAAGAATCCGGCGGAGCTTGTCTGGTAATGGCTGTCATTCGCGCGCTCGACCGCAAGCTGTTTCGTGACATCGCGCGCATGTGGGCACAGGCAATGGCCATCGCCGTCGTGATCGGCTGCGGAGTCGCGACATTCGTCATGGCTTTCGGGGCTCTGGTCTCGCTCGACGAGACGCGCGAGGCTTATTATGAGCGCTACCGCTTCGGCCATATCTTTGGCCAGCTCGAGCGGGCGCCTGAGCGGGTGATGGACCGGATCCGTGACCTCTCGGGCGTGATTCGGGCGGACAGTCGAATCGTCGTTGACGTGATCCTTGACGTGCCAGGCATGGACGCTCCGGCACAGGGGCGCTTGATCTCTCTGCCCGAAGGCCACATAGCGGCGGCGCTCAACGACATTGCCCTGCACCAGGGCCGGCTCCCGGCGGCGGATCGGCCTGACGAGGTGGTGGTCAGCGAATCTTTCGCCACGGCAAACGGCTTCGTGCCCGGAGACAGGTTCCACGCCATCATGAATGGCCGCAAGCGTGCGCTGACGATCGTGGGGACGGCGCTGTCGCCGGAATACGTGTATGCCATCGCCCCCGGCCAGCTCGTGCCAGATGCGCAGCGGTTTGCCATCACCTGGATGAACCGGACGGCGCTGGAGGCGGCGTACGATCTCGATGGCGCCTTCAATGATGTCAGCCTCCGGATCCAGCATCTCGCCTCGGAAGATGAAATCATCCGCCGGCTTGATCTCATCCTGGAACCCTATGGTGGGACGGCAGCATATGGACGGGACAAGCAGGTCTCTCACGCCTTTCTAAGAGGAGAGCTTGACCAGTTACAGCTGATGGGAAGGATTCTGCCGCCGATTTTTCTCGGCGTGGCAGCCTTTCTCCTCTATATCACCATCACCCGGCTGGTGGAGCAGGAGCGGCGGCAGGTCGGGCTGCTCAAGGCGTTCGGATACCGGAATAGCGAGATCGGCGCGCATTATCTCAAGCTGGTTTCTGCGCTGATCGCTCTGGGAGTTCTGGTGGGGCTGGCGCTCGGCGTCTGGCTCGGCCGCGGGCTTACGGAAATCTATGCCAATTTTTTTCGCTTCCCGTTTCTCTATTTCCATATCGATCCGAAGATCCTGGTGCTTTCAGCCCTTATCGCCTTCGGCGCCGGCCTGGCGGGGACATGGCGCGTCGTCTACCGGGTGGCGGGCCTGGCACCTGCCGTTGCGATGTCGCCGCCCGCGCCGCCCGTCTATGGTGCCACGTTCCTCGAGCGCCTCGGCCTTTTGCAGCGGATCAGCGAAGCGACCCGCATGATCCTGCGCCACCTGACGCGCTGGCCCGTTCGGGCGCTGATGACCATGGCCGGCCTTGCCGCGGCGGTCGCGATCATGATTGCTTCGCTCTTTTCCCTGGATGCGATCGATCTGATGATCGAGACGTTCTTTTTCGATTCTCAGCGCCAGGATGCCACCATCACGTTTCACGAACCCGAAGAGGCAGGGGTTATTTTCGATGCCGGGCATTTGCCGGGCGTCCTGGCCGTGGAAGGATTTCGCACGGTGCCGGTCAAGCTACGCAACGGCCGGCGGGTGGAACGCACGTCGATCACGGGTCAGGCGTCAAACGCGCGGATCAGTCGACTGGTGGATGACGAACGCCATCCCGTGGCGATGCCCGAGGCCGGACTCGTTCTGACAAGTCATCTTGCCGAGGAACTTGGCGTATCTCGTGCAGACAACATTGAGGTCGAGGTTCTGGAGGGGCGGCGAGGCACCCACGTGGTCCCAGTCGCGGCGGTGGTCCAGGAATATATCGGCCTGTCCGCCTTTATGGACCTCAGCGCGCTGAACGTCATGATGGATGAAGGTGCGCGTCTGTCGGGCGTGTATCTGAGCCTGGACCGGGCTCAGATGCCGGCGCTCTTTCGTGCGCTTAAGGAGACGCCCGAGACCTCGGCTTTTTCGATGAAATGGATGTCCATCGCGCAATTCAGAAATACCATCGCCGAATCTATGTCCATCTCGATCTGGATCTACACATTCCTCGCATCCAGCATCGCGGTCGGCGTTGTCTATAACAGCGCACGAATTTCCCTCTCGGAGCGCCGGCGCGAGCTGGCCACCTTGAAGGTGCTGGGCTTCTCCACGGGTGAGACGGCCTACATTCTTCTGGGCGAGCTATGGCTGCTGACGCTACTGTCGCTGCCGGTCGGAAGCGGCCTGGGCTATCTGCTATCCTGGTATCTGGCGGAGTCATTTTCGTCGGACCTTTTTCGCGTGCCGCTGGTTGTCGATAATGCAACCTACGGCGTGTCGATTCTTCTGGTCACCGGCGCATCCTTCGTTTCAGGGTTGCTTGTGACGCGACGCCTCTTTCATCTCAATCTTGTGGAAGCCCTGAAGACACGGGAATAGTGGATGAGCAGTCTCTCGAAACGTACGGTCATCGGCGGCGGGCTTATCCTGGCGGCGCTCGCGATTACACTGTTTCTTCTTTTCAGGACAGAGCCGGTTCTGGTCGAGACCGCTTCGGTTGTCCGGGAAGACATGACGGTGACGGTCGATGAGGAAGCGCGGACACGGGTTCACGATATCTACATCGTCTCTTCACCTCTCGATGGCCGAGTGGCGCGGATCGAAATTGAGCCGGGCGACGAGGTGATCGCGGGCGAGACGCAGTTGGCGCAGATACAGCCGCTTGCCCCGTCCTTCATCGACGCTCGCCAGCGGACCGAGCTTGAGTCCCAGGTCCGGGCCGGCGAAGCCGCGCTGTCTCTTGCCATGGCCGAACGCGACGCGGCGCGCGCCGAGCTCGATTTCGCCATTTCGGAGGTGGGTCGGGCCAGGCCGCTCGCAGAAAAGGGAACCATCTCGCCGGTTCAGCTTGAACGGGTGGAGCGCGACGAGAAGACTAGCCGGGCGGCTCTGGCGACGGCCGAGGCGCTGGTTAACGTGCGCCGTCACGAGCTCGAACGGGCGAAAGCGGCCCTCATCGAACCGAACACGGTATTCTCGGATGGCGCTGCGGGGCAGATTTGCTGTGTGCCGATCTTCGCGCCGATTTCGGGGCAGGTTCTGAAAACTGTGCAGGAGAGCGAACAGGTTATTCGTGCGGGACAGGCCCTGATGGAGATTGGCGATCTGGCGGATCTCGAAATCGTCGCCGAGCTTCTGTCCGGCGACGCTGTCAAGGTTCGGCCGGGATCGCTGGTCCGGATCGAGGATTGGGGCGGAGGCAAGGCGCTCGGCGGTACCGTCCGGCGGGTCGAGCCGCGGGGGTTCACCAAGATCTCGGCCCTCGGGATCGAGGAGCAGCGCGTCAATGTGGTGATCGATCTGGATCGAAGCGACGACGCCTGGAAGGCCCTTGGGCATGGCTACCGGGTCAATGTGCGTATCGCCGTCTGGCATGGCGAGGATGTTCTCAGGGTCCCGGTGGGCGCACTTTTCCGGGATGGCCAGCACTGGGCGGTCTTTGTCGATTCGGATGGGCGTGCCGAGTTGCGCCGGATCGGGATCGATCACCGCAACGATCTTTATGCCGAGGTCACGTCCGGCCTGTCGGATGGGGAGCAGGTGGTCCTCCACCCAAGCGACCGGATCGAGGATGGCACGCCGCTCATTCTTCGCCCGGCGCCGGCCGGCTTGTTTGACCGGCCGGTCGAGGGCTAGCGTCTAGCGCTGGTGGATTTCGATCACCGCCGCGCCGGTACCGTAGACGGGTCCGTAGGCGTGGACCTTGCCGCGCTTGAACTTGTTGTTAAGGGCGCCGAGCACCCAGCCGGCGTGCTTGAAGCCCATGTCCGCCTTGGCGTTCTTCGCATATGAAGGGATCGCCTTGACGAGACCCTCCGCGTCGCCCTTCTCGATCAGCCGCAGAATTTTCTTATTGGCCCGGTCATATTTGGGATCGACGATGTGGTCCTTTTCGATATCGATCTCGTCGCGGAAGAACGTGCCCGACATGTTGCCAATGCCCACTACGGCGACCCGTTTCTTCTGCTTGCGCGCCTCGGCAGCCGCCATCTGGCCCAGTTTCCACGTCAGATCGTAATCGTGGTAGAGATTGTTGGCCGCGATCACCAGCGGGATCGCGCCGCCCGGGTTCATGAAATTGTTCATCACGATGGTTCCCGTGTCGATCGGGAAGGCATCGTAGTCCACGCCCTTGGATTTGACCCCCATATCGTTGGCGCTCTTGATGCACGCCTTGGCGAGTTTCGTATCGACCTTCAGCTTGTAGGGAAGATCACCGAATTCATGCCAGTTCTCATCCACGTGCAGCCCTTCGACGACGCGGCGTGTCTGCCAGAGCTCATCCAGAACTGCCAGCCACTGGGTCGAGTAGACGAGGATGACATCCGGTTTCGATTTGCGAAGCGCTTCCCCCGCCGCTTCCAGTCCATCGGCGATCTTGCCCCATGGCGGATTATCCCGTTTCACGTAAGGCAAGGGTGAGCCCGGCACGATAAAGGCCGACACGATTGACATGCATTTTCCTCCTAAAGAAGGGCCGGCCGGGTGGCCCCCCACCCGCCGGCCGCTCGTCCGGTATGTTTGCGCCTAGGCGGCCTGCCGGGCCGGCTTGCGGCCATTGGCCGCGCTGGCGAGCCCATGTTTGATCAGGTTCCATTCCATCACGGCGTTGCCGGTACCGATCACCGTGCCGTAGCCATAGAATTCGCCGGGAATCTCCGGATAGTTCATGGCCGAAAACATCCAGGTGAACGCGCCGGATTTCACTTCGGCGAAGGCTTCTTCGATAAATTGCGGCAACAGGCGGAAGACTTCCTTCGTCTTGCCTTCACGTAAAAGCCTGATCATCCGCATATCCCACTTGTAGCCCTCGAAATTCTGCGGGTGCTCCTGGGACATATCCTCGGGGATTTCCGGTTCTTCGTGGAAGTGCCAGTGGCAGAACGTGTTCGAAGCAAGCAGCACCGCGCGTCGGCCAGTCTTTTCAATCGCCCGACGTGTCGCTTTGCCCAGCACATCCATTTCCTGCAGCCCTTCCTCCATGGAAAGATAGTAGGGCGAGTTGTTGGCGGAAATGCCGACAACCGGAATGTCCCACTGTGGGCGCACCATATGGAGCGTCGTGATTGTGCCGTAATCGACGCGGAAATTCGGGTTCCGCATCATCTTGGCGTAGAGCCCGGCCTTATCCGCCTCGGCGCAACAGGCCTCTGCGAGTTCCACATCCACTTCGAGATCAAAGGAGTAGCGGAAGATGTTGGGGAAGATCGGATCGACAGACTTGCCCGACAGATGCTTCACGCCCAGGAAGTGATGACCTTGCTGCGTGATCCAGTGCGGTGAATGCACAAGGAGCACGTCCGGTTTCATTTCCTCGATGCTGGCGCGGACATGATCATAGGCCCAGCGCAGTTCTTCCCAGCCGCATTGGGATTTCGGCTCGTTCTGCGGCGGGTTCTCGCCATAAACGAGATGGGGCGGGTGCGGGGCGAGAAACCCCGCGAGGATTTCCCCGTTCTTGCCGGCGGCGGAATTGCGTGCTTTGGCCATGATGGAACCTCCTCGTTGACCTCCGGTCTCCCCGGCGGGACAAGATGGCCCCGCGGGAATTCGGAGCATTTTAGCCCGATCCGGGACGCTTGGAAAACCGTCCGTTTGCCGGGGCCGGTTACGGGGGGCGGGGGGCGGCGCCCAGTCTCTTCGGATGGGCCGGGCTCAGGCGCTGGACCGGGCGACAGAGTTCCGTTTGACCCGGCGCGGGCACGAAAAACCCCCGGCGGGGATGAGCCGCCGGGGGTAAATCGCTTCGCTCGCCCTGACTACAGCTTGACGCAGATGTTCCGTGTTTCTGTATAGAATTCGAGCGAGTGCACGCCGCCTTCGCGCCCGATGCCCGAATGGCCGCGCCCGCCAAAGGGCGTGCGCAGGTCGCGCAGGAACCAGCTATTGACCCAGGCGATGCCCACGTTGATCTGCTGGGCCACGCGGTTGGCCCTGCTGATGTTCGTGGTCCAGACAGTCGTGGCGAGGCCGTATTTGGTGTCGTTCGCCATGCTGACGGCCTCTTCCTCGCTGTCGAAGGGCTGGATATGAGTGCACGGCCCGAAGACTTCTTCACGCACGACCGGGTCGTCCTCCTTGAGTCCGGTCCAGATCGTGGGCTGCACCCAGGATCCCTCGTTCATTGCTTCGCCGAGGTCCGGCACGCCACCGCCGGTGACGATCTGGGCGCCATTCTCCTTCGCCTTCTTGTAATAGGAGAGCACCTTGTTGCGGTGTTCCTGGCTGATGAGCGGGCCCATGTCGGTGCTGGGCGCCTCCGGGTCGCCCAGGCTCAGGTTCTCGGCATAGTCCTTCAGACGCGAGACGAATTCATCGAAGATGGGACGTTCCACGTAAAGCCGTTCGGTGCCAAGGCAGACCTGGCCACAGTTGGCGAAGCAGGCGCGTCCGATGCCCTCGACCGCCGCGTCCATGTCCGCGTCGGCAAAGATCACGCCCGCGTTCTTTCCGCCCAGCTCGAAGGAGACGTCGCGCACGCCGACGGCGGCATTTTTCATGATCGCCTCGCCGGTCCGGGTTTCGCCGGTAAAGGTAATGGCGTCCACCTCGGGGTTTTGGGTCAGGAATTCACCGGCCGAATCCGGGCCGAAGCCATGCACCACGTTATAGACCCCCTTGGGGACGCCCGCGTCGTTCATGACTTCGCCGAGAAGGGTCGCGGTGGTCGGCGTTTCTTCCGACGGCTTGACGACGACCGAGTTGCCGCAGGCGAGAGCCGGGCCGACCTTCCAGGTCATCAACAGGAGCGGCAGGTTCCACGGGCAGATCACGCCGATCACCCCCTTGGGCCGGCGGATCGAGTAATTGATGGCGTTGCGCCCGTCCGGCGTCGGGGTCTCGAAATATTCGCCGGGCACGTTCTTCACGATATCGGCGAAGACCCGGAAATTGGCGGCGCCGCGCGGAATATCGATATGGGAGGCCAGCTTCTTGGGCTTGCCGGTATCGGCCATCTCGGCCGCCAGGAATTCGTCGAACCGGTCCTCGATACCCTTGGCCACGGCGTAAAGGATCTCGGTCCGCTCGGGCATCTGCATGCTGGCCCACTCGCCCGACAGCGACCGCCGCGCCGCCGCGACCGCCCGGTCGACGTCGTCGCGTCCCGCCTCATGCACCAGGCTGATGACCCGGTTGTCGATCGGCGCGCGGTTCTCGAAGGTCCGCCCACTGGTGCCTTCGGTGTATTCGCCGTCGATGAAATTGAGAACTCGCTCATTTGTGGTCATGCGTCAAACTCCTTAAGGGCATGCGCCCTGGACCGTCGTCTCGTGATCTCTGTCTCTTGTGGGGCTGCCGGTACTGCCCGGCCGTAACGTCTTGAGTAGCCACCAGCGCCGCGATTGCCTGAAAGTCTGCGGGGATCCCGGCGACCGGCTAATGCCGTGCAGGGACCTGCCTCCGCGGCCGGGTCAGCCCCTTGTCTCGGCACCGGATAGCGCGAAAAGGGCCTTCGTCCTTGGCGGCGGCGCCAAGTTAGTGCGGAATTTTCGCACGGGCAACCGCCTTCGCCGCATTGTCAGGGGCGCCATCGTAACAGGACTGGCAACCGCGTTGAAAGCGGTGCGTCGGATCGCCTGGATGGCGGCCTCCCGGGTTTAGCACGGTGCCCGATCATGCAGCCGGCCGCGTGCTCGCGGCATAAAGGGCAATGGCGGCGGCGGCGGCGACGTTCAGGCTCTCCATTTCCCCGGTGAACGGGATATGGGCGAGATAATCGCAATGTTCCCGCGTCAGGCGTCGCAGACCGCCGCCCTCCGAACCGAGAACGAGGGCGGTGCGCGCGGGAAAGTCGAACCTGTCGATCCGGTCTTCCGCCCGCGCGTCCAGGCCAACGGTCCAGAAGCCGTGATCCTTGAGCTCCGCGAGGGCGGCGGCCAGGTTCGCTACGCGAACAAGGGCGAGTTTCTCCACCGCACCCGAGGCGGCCTTGATGACCGCGCCGGTCAGCTCGGGCGCATGGCGCTTGGGGACCACGACGGCCCTGGCGCCGAAGGCCGCGGCGGTGCGAAGGATGGTGCCGAGATTCTGGGGGTCGGTCACCTGATCGAGGAGGACGATGCGGATCGGCGCGCTGCCGGGCGGCGCGACCGCTTCCGGGGGCAGGATTTCACCGAGACTGACAGGGGGCAGGGGCAGGGCCCGGAGCGCGACGCCCTGGTGGATGGCGCCCGGCGGGAGGAGTGCCTCGATCTCCGGCCGCGCGATGATTTCGAGCGCCGGTCCCTGGCCGTCTTCCATCCCAGGGCGGGTCTCGAGGCTGAGGGCCTCCGCCGCCTCTGGCGTGGCCACAAGGCGCTTGCAGAGGCGTGCCGGATTGCCGAGCGCCGCCACGACCGCATGGCGGCCCCAGATCCAGTCGCCCGCGCCGGCGGCACGGGCCGCCTTCGGCCTCCCGGCCGGCCTGTCGGGGCGGTTTTTGCGCAATTTCGGCTCACCCGGGCCGGGGTCGCCACCACCCCCCGGGGGGGCGAGGTCCCGGCTGTGCCGGTCCCGGCGTCGGTGGGTGCGGTCAGGCGTGCGTGGGGCCTTGCGGACCATGGCTTGTCCCTCTAGTATCCGGAGCGAAATCAGCGACGGTATGGAACGGGCGCTTCAAGTTTGGAAAGCGGCCGCGGCTTCTCTTTACGCGATGTTTTGAAGTTGACAAGGGGTTGTGAATCCTCATATTTCGCTCCCCGTCGCGTGGCTGTGCCGACGTCTCGCGGAGGGGTGGCCGAGCGGTCAAAGGCAGCAGACTGTAAATCTGCCGACGTAAGTCTACGTAGGTTCGAATCCTACCCCCTCCACCACGCCCGGGGATAGGTCCCGGATTGGGCGGAAGGACGGTCGGAAAAAAGGAGGTCGAAGGCGGTCGAAAGGCGGGTGTAGCTCAATGGTAGAGCCCCAGCCTTCCAAGCTGGTTACGTGGGTTCGATTCCCATCACCCGCTCCACCTTTCGCTTTCCTGGGCCAGGCTGGCGCCGCGGATGGCGACAGTCGGACGGCGACGGACGGCGGATCAACGGACGGTGGATCAACAGGGGGGCTTGTCCGCGACGCGGGCCGAGCCCGGAAACAGCCAAACAAGGCAACAGCCGAACAAGGCATTGAGACAATGAGGAAAGGGGACAGGGCTGTCCCGGGTTGAAAGAAGGAAGTTTGGACGATGTCTAAGGGTAAATTCGAGCGTACGAAGCCTCACTGCAATGTCGGGACGATTGGTCATGTTGACCACGGGAAGACGACGTTGACGGCTGCGATCACGAAGGTTTTGTCTGCGAGCGGTGGCGGGGAGTTCACGGATTAC
>JAVJVX010000004.1 GCA_040220875.1 Alphaproteobacteria bacterium
ATCTCGCGCACCCGGGCGACGAAATCCTCGTCGCGGTACAGGATCGGGTGATCGCAGCCATGGGCGCGGGCGATCTCCGCCTTCTCGGGACTGCCCACCGTGCCGATCACCGTCGCCCCCAGATGCTTCGCCCATTGGCAGAGCAGGACACCCACACCGCCGGCCGCGGCATGGACCAGGACTGTCTGGCCGGGCTTGAGGTGGTAGCACCGCCGGACCAGATATTCCGCCGTCAGCCCGCGGACGAGCGAAGCGGCGGCCTCCCTGTCGCTGATGCCGGCCGGGATTTTTGCCAGCATGTCCTCGTGGATCACGCGGTGGGTTGCATATGCCCAGACGTGGGAGGCGCAATATCCGACCCGATCACCTTTCCGGAAAGCGGTCACGCCGGGGCCGGTATCGATGACGACGCCGGCTGCCTCGACTCCGATGACGGTCGGCAACTCGTCCAGCGGGTAGAGGCCGGAGCGGCGATAGATGTCGATGAAATTGACGCCGATCGCCTTCTGCTCGAGAAGCACCTCGCCGGGGCCCGGATCCGGGACCGTCACGGTCTCGAAGGACATGACTTCTGTCCCGCCGGTCTCCCGGATCAGGATTGCCTTGGCTTCAATCGTCACGGTTTTCTCCCGTCAATTCAGGTCGCCGGACTCATGGTATCAGCACGACCGAGCCGGTCGTGCTTCTGGATTCAATCGCGCGATGCGCATCCGCCGCCTCCTCGAGCGCGAAGCGGGCAGCGACTTCCACCCGGACCGCCTTGCGCCGGACAACATCGAAAAAATCATGGGCACTTGCCAGCAGGTCCTCACGTTTCTTCGTGTGAACGAAGAAGGACGGGCGGGTATAGAAATAGCTTTTCCAGATATCGAACTTCATCAGCTCCAGCGGCTCCGGGTGACCGGAGGCGATACCGTAGAGCACCATGGTGCCGAGCGGGTCGAGACAGTCGAGCGATTTGTAAAACGTGTCCTTGCCCACGCTGTCGTAAACCACCGGCAGGCCGGCCCCGCCGGTGATCTCCTTCACGCGGGCGACCCAGTCTTCCTGCGTATAGAGAACAGGATAATCGCAGCCGTGGGCGCGGGCGATCTCCGCCTTCGCGGGGCTCGAGACCGTGCCGATCACGATGGCGCCAAGATCCTTTGCCCACTGGCACAGGATGAGCCCCGTGCCGCCGGCTGCCGCATGGACGAGAACCGTGTCGCCAGGGCGCACGGGATAGGTCTTGCGCACGAGGTATCGCACGGTCATGCCCTTGTGAAACCCGGCCGCGACCGTCTCGTCGTCGATATCATCGGGAATCGGCACGAGGCGCGAGGCGTCGAGGTTGCGCTCCCGGCAATAGCTACCCGTGGGCATGGTGGCGTAGCCAACCCTGTCGCCCGCGCGGATGCCATAGCGCTCACTCGCGAGTTCGCCCACCGCGACCACTTCCGCCGCCGCCTCGATCCCGGGAATGGTGGGCAGGGGCGGTGACGGGTAGGCGCCCTGGCGTTCGCCAATTTCCTTCATGTTCACGCCGATGGCGAGATGCCGAAGCCGGGCCTCCTCCGGCCCCGGCGGCGCGAGAGGGATCTCCTCGCCGCGGAGCACATCCGGGCCGCCGGTCTCATGGTAACGGATTGCAAGGGTGGTAGATGAGAGAGCAGACATGGAACTCCGTGATCAGGTGCTGCGGGTGCGGGTCAGGGGACGAGAATGATGGAGCCTGTGGTCCTGCGGCCCTCGAGATCGCGATGGGCCCGCGCGGCATCGCGCAGATCGTAGACATGGCCCGGCTCGATCCGGACCGCGCCCGAGAGAACCACATCGAAGATTTCGGCCGCATTGGCCTCGAGCTCGGCGCGCGTGCCGTTATAGGCGAAGATGGTGGGCCGGGTGAGCCAGAGGGCCCCACGCGGGCCGAGGCTCGCCACATCCACAGGCGGCACCTTGCCCGAGGCCTGGCCAAAGCTCGCCAGGATTCCGCGCGGGCTCAGGCAGTCGAGGGATTTCATGAAGGTGTCCTTGCCGACACTGTCGTAGACGACAGGCACGCCCTTGCCGTCGGTGATCTCGCGCACCCGGGCGACGAAATCCTCGTCGCGGTACAGGATCGGGTGATCGCAGCCATGGGCG
>JAVJVX010000005.1:600000-804038 GCA_040220875.1 Alphaproteobacteria bacterium
CGGCTGCCCCTCCCGGTCGAGGGGCGGCTGGTGAGCCGCTACGGGGAGAAGGACGGGTTTGGCGGCACCAGCAAGGGGCTCAGGTTCGAGACCCGGAGCGAGGCCCAGGTTGTGGCGCCCTTCGACGGTGAGGTCGTTTTCGCGCGTGAATTCCGCGGTTACGGCCCGACCTTGATCATCGATCATGGGGGCGGCTATCATACTCTTTTAGTTGGATTATTCCGGATAGACAGCGAGGAAGGCCAGTGGCTCCTGGCTGGCGAGCCGGTGGGGACCATGGCCCCCGCTCGCGCAACGGGACCCGAGCTTTATGTCGAGCTCCGCCACCACGGCGAGCCGATCAACCCTCTGCCCTGGCTGGCAGATCGCGGAAGAAAGGTAAGAGGATAATGCGTCTTCCCGAGACAGACCCTCGGCGGGAACGCCCGCATGGCCGGGTCCCGACCCGGACCCTTGGCTACGCCCTCTCGGCGGCGGCCGGCGCCATATTGACCGCCACGGTCCTGGGCGCCGGACTCGTCACTGCCGCCGATCCTAATTCCGATACGTATCGTCAGCTTAATCTGTTTGGCGAGGTTTTCGAACGCGTTCGCGCCGACTACGTGGAAAAGGTCGAAGACAGCGTTCTGATCGAAGCCGCCATCGGCGGGATGCTGACCTCGCTCGACCCCCATTCCAGCTACATGAACGCCAAGAAGTTCGAGGACATGCAGGTCCAGACCAAGGGCGAATTCGGCGGGCTCGGCATCGAAGTCACGCTGGAAAACGGGTTCGTGAAGGTCGTCTCGCCGATCGACGATACGCCCGCCTTCCGCGCCGGAATGCAGCCCGGTGACATCATCACACATCTGAACGGCGAGAATGTCGTCGGACTGTCCCTGGAAGAGGCGGTGGAACGCATGCGCGGCGCGCCGAATACCAGCCTGACGATCACCGTGCGGCGGGAAGGTCGCGATCCGTTTGATGTAACGATCGTCCGCGACATTATCCGCATCCAGTCCGTCCGGCACCGCAACGAGGACGGGATCGGTTATATCCGGGTCACGACGTTCAACGAACAGGCCCAGTCGGGTATCGACGAGGCGATGAACGACCTGCGGGCGGAGTTGGGCAACAAGCTGCGCGGCATCGTGCTGGACCTGCGGAACAATCCGGGCGGGCTTCTCGAACAGGCGGTCTCGATCAGCGACTCCTTCCTTGAAAAAGGCGAGATCGTCTCTACGCGCGGCCGCAAGCCCGAGGACGCCCAGCGCTTCAACGCGCGGCCGGGCGATCTGGCCCAGGGTCTGCCCATGGTCGTGCTCATCAACGGCGGGTCCGCCTCCGCCTCCGAAATCGTCGCGGGCGCGCTCCAGGACCACCGCCGCGCCATCCTGTTGGGCACCAAGACCTTCGGTAAGGGCTCGGTGCAGACCATCGTGCCGCTGCCTCAGCATGGCGCGATGCGGCTGACGACGGCGCGATACTACACGCCGTCGGGCAATTCGATTCAGGCCATGGGAATCACGCCCGACATTCGCGTGACCGCGGCCCGGATCGAGGCGCTCGACAATGGACCGATGCGGCGCGAAGCCGATTTGCGGGGTGCGCTCAAAAACGAGAATGGTAACGGCACCCCCGCGGCCCAGCCGGGCGATGATGGAGCGCCGGTGGCCGGCGAGGAGGCGGCGGACGAAGCTGACAGAGGCGAAAGTGACTACCAGCTCAGCCGCGCTCTTGACCTTCTCAAGGGGATCACTCTCTATAAGACGCGGGTAACCAATTAGGGGCCTCCCGGCCAAACGCCGGGAGAGCGGGGCAGCGTGGCGCAACTTGATCCGGCCGGAGCGCCAGGGGGGAAAAACAGGCGCGGCCTGATCGCGCTCTTCACCGCCTGGGGCCTCACGTTGGGATTGCTCGGGGCGGGCGTGGCGTGGCTCGCCCTGACATCACCCGCGCCCCCCGCACCGCCTATCCCGACCCTGGCCTTGGCCCTGCCCGCCCCGCCGCCATCCGAACCCGCGCCCGGCGCAGAGGAGGCTGGCTCCGAAACAACGGTTTCGCCCTCGCCGGATCCTGAGGAAACGGCCGGGGAACCGGAACTCCCCGCCCCGCCGCCGGAAGCCCCGGAACTTGCCGCGGCCGCGACGGACCCGGCTACGCTGCCGGACGACGGCCCGGACACGGGACCGGGACCCCTGCCCGGGACCGCGCCCCCGGCAGCGACCGCGGTCCTCACGCCGGCGCCGCCGCCAACGGCGCGCCCTGCCATCGAGGGCACGGAAGACGCAACGCCTTCCCCGGCTCAATCCGAGCCCGCCGAAGCGGCAGCCACGACCGACGGGATCGGCGAGGAGGAAGTCGAACAGGCGGCCCTGCCGGCCCCCCTGCGGCGGCCCGTGGCCGATCCCGACCTGCTGGACAACGGCAACGCGCTCGGCCCCCTGCCCCGGATCGGCCCCGACGGCCGCAAGCCCTGGCTGGCCTACGCCGCTCCCTTCGAGGCACCGGCGACCCTGCCCCGCATCGCCGTCGTCATCGCCGACATGGGGCTGAGCAGTGCTGCGACCGAGGCGGCGATCCAGACCCTGCCGGGACCGGTCACCCTGGCCTTCTCGCCCTATGCCGCCCGGCTCGGCGAATGGATGCGGCTCGCGCGCGCGGCCGGCCACGAGGTGCTGCTGTCCGTCCCGATGGAGCCGATGGAATACCCGGCCAACGACCCCGGTCCGCACACGCTTCTGACCCGGCTGACGCCCGACCAGAACCAGGCCCGTCTGGAATGGGCGCTGTCGCGCGTCACGGGCTATGTGGGTGTAACCAACCACATGGGCTCGCGGCTGACGATCGACAGCGACACGCTTCGCCCGATCCTGATCACCCTGCGCGACCGGGGGCTGATGTTTCTCGACAGCCGCTCCTCGGCCCGCAGCCTCGCGGCCCGCCTCGCGGCCGAAATTGGCCTGCCACGCGCGATCAACGACAGGTTCATCGACAACCGCGCGAGCCGGGCTGCCATCGACGATCGGCTGGGCGAGATCGAGGCCATCGCGCGCAAGGAGGGTTTCGCCGTTGCCATGGGCTTCCCCTATCCGGTGACGCTGGAGCGGCTGCGCGCATGGGTGCCGACACTGGAAAAAAAGGGGTTTGCCCTCGCGCCGATCACCGCGGTGGTCAACCGGCAGCCGACGCGTTGAGGGCATGAACACCACGCCCGATCCTGCTCTGTATCGTCCGGGCGTCGGCATCGTGCTGCGCAATCCCCGGGGCGACATCTTTGCCGGCGCGCGCAAGGATTTCGCCACCCGGCCCTGGCAAATGCCGCAGGGCGGCATCGATCCGGGCGAGGAGCCCCTCGATGCCGCCTTCCGGGAACTCGAGGAAGAGATCGGCACGCGCCAGGCACGCCTGACAGCCGAGATGCCGGGCTGGCTGTTTTACGACCTGCCGGAGGCTTACGCCCGCAAGGCCTGGGGCGGGCGGTTTCACGGGCAGCGCCAGAAATGGTTTCTGATGGATTTTCTGGGCGAGGACAGCGATATCGATATCGCCACCGCCCATCCCGAGTTTTCCGAGTGGCGCTGGACGCGGCCGGTCGATCTGATGGCCGAGATCGTGAGCTTCAAGCGCGGACTTTACCGCGACGTGTTGCGCGCCTTTGATCTGATCGACTGATTAGCCGTTCAGGGAGAGGCGGGGCACCGCGTGCGCCGGTTCACCCTGGCGCGCGAAGCCGGCCGCGCGCCATTGCATGAACCGATGCGCGAGACGGCCCAACACACGGCTTGTGCGACCCGGGGTGAGCCCGATTGCGCGGAAGATCATGTCCATGCCGCGGGCCACATGACGGGCGCTATAGAGGGGGTAGGCCCGTCGCGCATACTCACGCGAGGCGAGCCTGCGATCGTAGCTTGGGCCGGGCTTGTTGGACGCGTAATAGGCATAGGCCAGCTCGTCATCGTCGGTTTCCGCGATGCGACCGGCGGCGACGCGAAACCGTGTCCAGGCCGGCAGATTCTCGTGCGCCTGATAGCGTTTCAGGTGACCGAGAAACAATTTGTAATGATGTGCCTCGTCATCGGCGATAAGGCGGCAGATTTCCTTGATGACAGGCTCCTCGGCCGCTTCGCTCAGCGCGGTGTAATAAGAGTTCGTGCCGACCTCGACAATGCACCGCGCTATCAACTCGCCCGCGCGTGAGCCACGCACCGAGGCTTCTGCTTCGCGCGGCAGTTGGAACCCTGCCTTGAATTCGTCGAAAGCCGCCTGGAAATCGAAATCGGGATCCGCCATCCCGGCCCACCGGGCGAGAGCCTCGCCATGCTGCACCTCTTCGGTTGCCCAAAGATCGGCTGCCGTCTGAAAGGCTCGGTCGCCGGCAAAGACGCGGTTCAGATAGGCTGCGTAGTCGCCGCCGTTATATTCCACCAGCGCGGCCGCCTTGATGAGGCACAGGAGGTCGGGATCGACCTTCGCGCGGTCGAACCGGTCCCACGGAATGTCCTCGAGCGTCCAGCGTGCCATGGCGTCCCCTACCCTAAGCCTCGGAGAATCCGAGACCGGCGCTAAGCGTCACAATTGTAATACAGACTCTTCATCTAAGGAAAAGAACCGGATTTTCAAGCCCGCGAGGGCACGCCGGTCGATTTCGCCGACATGCGAGTCTCGGCAAAGAAATGAGCCGGTTTTGAGGCAGTCCGCGGGGCCCGGGGCCGGGCCTCGGCCGAGCGCGCGGCTCAGCCGGCGTGATAATCGAGGGCTTTGAGCATGGCTTCGGCCACCACCAGCGCGGCCGCCGCCTTGTCTTTCTCCGCCTCGTCCCGCGCATCGGTCATGTCGTCCGTAAGCCCCTTGATGCGCCCTTCGATCTCGCCCCGCTCGAGCTCCTCGAAAGGAATAGCCATATCGGCCAGCACCGTGCAGCGTTCGGGCGTGACCTCGGCAAAACCGGGACCCACGAAGATGCGCCGGGTCACCTGGCCGGACTCGTAAATTTCCACGAGGCCCGGTTCGACGCCGGAAATCATGAGCGCATGGCCCGGCAACACGCCGAACAACCCCTCAGTGCCCGGCACAACCACCATCTCCACGGGTTCGGAGACCAGCAGCCGCTCGGGAGAGACGAGTTCGAAGGTAACCGTATCGGCCATGAATGCGTTTCCCTGTTTCGCGCGCCGTTAGGCGACCTCGGCCGCCATCTTCTTGGCTTTTTCGACCGCTTCCTCGATTGGCCCGACCATGTAGAACGCGGCCTCAGGCAGGTCGTCGTATTCGCCCTCGACGATCCCCTTGAAGCCCTTGATCGTGTCTTCAAGGCCGACCAGCTTGCCCGGCGAGTTGGTGAAGACTTCGGCCACATGGAAGGGCTGCGACAGAAACCGCTGGATCTTCCGCGCGCGGGAGACCACCAGCTTGTCTTCTTCCGAAAGTTCGTCCATGCCGAGGATGGCGATGATGTCCTGCAGGCTCTTGTAGGTCTGCAACACTTCCTGCACCTCGCGGGCAACGGCGTAATGCTCGTCACCCACGATCCGCGGATCCAGCATGCGCGAGGTGGAATCGAGCGGGTCCACGGCGGGGTAGATGCCAAGCTCCGCCAGCGAACGACTCAACACCGTTGTCGCATCCAGATGGGCGAAGGACGTGGCTGGCGCCGGGTCCGTCAGATCGTCCGCCGGCACGTAAATAGCCTGGACAGAGGTGATGGAGCCCTTCTTGGTCGTGGTGATCCGCTCCTGCAGTGCGCCCATATCGGTCGAGAGCGTGGGCTGGTAGCCCACGGCCGAGGGAATGCGGCCGAGAAGCGCGGATACTTCGGAGCCCGCCTGGGTGAAACGGAAGATGTTGTCCACGAAGAACAACACGTCCTGGCCTTCCTCGTCGCGGAAATACTCGGCCAGTGTCAGGCCCGTCAGGCCGACACGCGCGCGCGCGCCGGGCGGCTCGTTCATCTGGCCGTAAACCAGCGCTGCCTTGGACTCGCCGTCGGGCTGGATGACACCCGATTCGATCATCTCGTGGTAAAGGTCGTTGCCCTCGCGGGTACGCTCACCCACACCGGCAAACACCGAATAACCGCCATGCGCCTTGGCGACGTTGTTGATGAGCTCCATGATGAGCACTGTCTTGCCGACGCCGGCGCCACCGAAGAGGCCGATCTTGCCGCCACGGGCATAGGGGGCCAGCAGGTCCACGACCTTGATACCGGTCACGAGGATTTCCTGCTCGGTCGACTGGTCGATGAACTCCGGCGCCGCGCGATGGATCGGCAGGGTCTGCTTCGCGCCCACCTCACCCCGCTCATCCACGGGCTCGCCCACGACGTTGAGAATCCGCCCGAGCGTCTCGGGCCCGACCGGCACGCTGATCGGGCTGCCCGTATCCACGGCCTCCTGGCCGCGCACGAGGCCGTCCGTCGAGTCCATGGCGATGGTCCGCACCGTCGATTCTCCCAGGTGCTGGGCGACTTCGAGCACGAGGCGCCGGCCGCCCATATCCATGTGAAGGGCGTTCAGAATCTGTGGCAGGTCCCCCTCGAAGCGAACATCCACCACGGGCCCGGTGACCCGGGTAACGCGACCTATGCTGTTATTGGCCATTGCCTGCTCCTGTCCGGTCTAGCTGACCCGGCGCGCCCTAAAGGGCCTCCGCGCCGGAGATAATTTCAATTAGTTCCTTGGTGATATACGCCTGGCGCGTCCGGTTGTAGTTGAGGGTCAACCGGTCGATCATGTCCCCGGCGTTGCGGGTCGCGCTATCCATCGCCGTCATCCGCGCGCCCTGCTCGCTGGCGGCGTTTTCGAGAAGCCCCCGGAAGAACTGGATGGCAAGATTCTGCGGCAGAAGTCGGGCGAGGATTTCCTCTTCCTCGGGCTCGTACTCGTACACGCCATTCGCGCCGTCTTCCCTGCCCGCGTCCGGCACGTCGGGAATCGGCAAGGGAATGAGCTGCTGGCGCGTAACTTCCTGGCTCATCGCCGACTTGAACCGGGAATAGATGAAGGTGCAGACATCGAAGGCACCCTCGTCCAGCATCGCGATGATGCGGCGCGCGATTTCTTCCGCCTCCTCGAAGCCCAGACGGCGACGTCCGACATCCTCGATCGTCTCGATGATCAGCCCGCCAAATTCACGCTTGAGCGCGTCGCGTCCCTTGCGGCCGATGCACAGGATCTTGACCGTCTTGCCTTCGGCCTGGAGGCCCCGGACAAACAACCGCGCGTCGCGTGCCAGCGAGGCGTTGAACCCGCCACAAAGCCCGCGATCGGCCGTGCCAAGGACGACCAGGTGGGTCGCGTTCCCCCCGGTCCCGGCCAGCAGCGGCGGCCGGATACCCTCCTCGGGGAGGTTGCCGGCAAGCGAGACGAGCATCCGGGTCATGCGGTCGGCATAAGGCCGCGCGGCCTCGGCCTGTTCCTGGGCGCGGCGCAGTTTGGCGGCCGCGACCATCTTCATGGCCGAGGTGATCTTCTGCGTCGATCGGACGCTGGCGATCCTGACGCGGAGGTCCTTGAGGCTGGGCATGGGCTGGTCCGGCGTCCCCGCGTCTAGGCGAAAGTCTTGGCGTAGGTTTCGATGAAACTGCCGATCCGCTTTTCGAGGTCGTCCGACAGCTTGCCCTCTGTGCGGATGGCTTCGAGAATTTCGCCGCCCTTCTCGCGCATCTCACGCAGGAGGCCCGCTTCGAACCGGTTGATATCCTCCACCGCGATACGGTCAAGATATCCCCTTACCCCCGCGAAGATCGCCACCACCTGTTCTTCCATCGGCAGCGGCGAGTATTGCGGCTGCTTGAGCAACTCCGTCAGCCGCGCACCGCGCGCGAGGAGCCGCTGGGTCGAGGCGTCGAGATCGGATGCGAACTGGGCGAAGGCCTGCATCTCGCGGTATTGCGCGAGCTCGAGCTTGATCGAGCCCGCGACCTGCTTCATTGCCTTGGTCTGCGCCGACGAGCCCACGCGGCTGACCGACAGACCCACGTTGATGGCTGGCCGGATGCCCTTATAGAACAGCTCGGTTTCAAGGAAGATCTGACCATCGGTGATGGAGATGACGTTGGTCGGGATATAGGCTGACACGTCGCCCGCTTGCGTCTCGATCACCGGCAGCGCGGTGAGCGACCCCGCGCCATGCTCGTCGCTGAGCTTTGCGGCCCGTTCGAGAAGGCGGGAATGAAGGTAGAAGACATCGCCCGGATAGGCCTCGCGTCCCGGCGGGCGACGCAGCAGCAGCGACATCTGACGATAGGCCACGGCTTGCTTGGAAAGGTCATCGTAAACCAGCAGGGCGTGCATGCCATTGTCGCGGAAATATTCGCCCATGGCGCAGCCGGTATAGGGAGCGAGATACTGCAGCGGCGCCGGGTCAGACGCGGTCGCCGCCACCACGATCGAGTAGTCGAGAGCGCCGTTTTCCTCGAGCGTCTTGACGATCTGCGCCACGGTCGAGCGTTTCTGGCCGATCGCCACATAGACGCAGTAGAGCTTCTTGCTCTCGTCGTCGCCCTCATGCAGCGTCTTCTGGTTAAGGATCGCGTCCACCGCCACAGCGGTCTTGCCGGTCTGACGGTCGCCGATGATGAGCTCGCGCTGCCCGCGTCCCACAGGCACCAGACTGTCGATTGCCTTGAGGCCGGTCTGCATCGGCTCGTGCACCGACTTGCGGCCGATGATGCCAGGCGCCTTGATCTCGACCCGGCCCATGGTGACATCGCTCAGCGGGCCCTTGCCGTCTATCGGATTGCCCAGCGCGTCCACCACACGGCCCAGAAGGCCCCTGCCCGAGGGCACCTCGACGATGGCGCCCGTGCGCTTGACGGTATCCCCTTCCTTGATGCCCCGGTCATCGCCGAAGATCACGACACCGACATTGTCAGTTTCGAGATTGAGCGCCATGCCTTTCACGCCGCCGGGGAATTCCACCATTTCCCCCGCCTGCACATTGTCGAGCCCATAGATGCGGGCGATGCCGTCCCCGACGGAGAGAACCTGACCCACCTCGGCGGTGTCTGCCTCAATGTCGAAATCCGCGATCTGCTTTTTCAGGATCGCGGAAATTTCAGCGGCCTGGATCTGCATCAGCCAATCCCTTTCATGGCGAACTGGAGTTTTTGAAGTTTGGTCTTGAGGGAGCTGTCCACCATGCGCGAGCCGACGCGCACGATGAGTCCCCCGATCACACCGGGATCGATCCTGAGGTCGATCTTGACATTTTTGCCGACCGCCCGTTTCAGGGCTTCGGTCAGCCGGTCCATCTGCTGGTCCGACAGCGCGCGGGCGGTCGTGACCTCGGCCGCGATCTCGCCGCGCCGGCGCGCCAAGGCGTCGAGAAAGGCGTCGATGATTGCCGATAACAAGAAGAGACGGCGGTTGCGCGCGGCGATGGCGACCAGCCGGCGGGTCAGGTCGTGGGCGCCGGCCGCTTTCAGCACGGCCTCGAGAGCCCTTTCCTGATCCGCCCGGGACATGACGGGGCTCTTGATGACGCGGCTGAGATCCTTGTTTTCGGCCATGAGCGCCTTCAATGCCCGAAGATCCCCCGCCACCCGGTCGAGAACGTCGCCCGGCGCGCCGGGCTCACCCGCCTCGTCGGCAAGGTCGAGCAGCGCGCTCGCATATCGCCCGGCGACCGTCGAAAGACCTGTCGTGTCGGCAGCCAATGATGAACCCCTGGTCGCGCCCGGCGGGAACCGCTAATGGGCTGAGAATAAAGAAATTTTCCGGGCCTCAGCGGGTCCGGCTGGCGCCCCCGCGACGGCGCACGGGTGATACCATAGAGGTTGTGGCGGCGCAACCCGGCTCGACACCGGAAGGCGCGAAAACCGGCCCGCGCGGCGCCTTTCGACTCCTCTTCCGGGCGCCGGCCCGAAGCGCTGCGGTCAGGAAGGGCTTCGTCAAAAAAAGCTTTGGGGGTCGATATCGACCTGCGCCCGGACCCCTCTGGGCAGCGGCACCTGGTCGAGCCAGTGGCGGATTTTGCCCTGCAGGGAAATCTCGCGGGGCGCCTTGAGCAGAAAGCGGTAACGATGCCGGCCCCGGAGCAGGGCAAAGGGGGCCGGCGCCGGGCCGAGCACGCGGAGGCCGGATTTCTGGTCGTCGGGCGAAACGGGGGCGGCGCGGGCCAGATCCCGGGCGACGGTCCTGACCTGGTCGTGATCGGGGCCCGAAAGGATGATCGCCGCCAACCGCCCGAACGGTGGCATGCCCGCGCGCCGGCGCGATTCGGCCTCGCGCGCGAGAAAGCCGTCCCGGTCGCCCTTGACCAGGGCCTGCATCACCGGGTGTTCGGGCTGGAAGGTCTGAAGCATGACCTGGCCGGGACGGTCGGCGCGGCCGGCGCGGCCCGCGACCTGGGAGAGAAGCTGGAAAGTGCGCTCGGTCGCGCGCAGGTCGCCGCCCTCGAGCCCGAGATCGGCGTCGACCACCCCGACCAGCGTCAGGCGCGGGAAATGATGGCCCTTGGCCATGATCTGCGTCCCGATCAGAAGGTCGATTTCGCGCGCCTGCATCCGGCGGACGAGTTCGGCCGCCGAATGGGGGCCGTGCACGGTGTCGCTCGCCATAACCGCCGTCCTCGCGCCCGGAAAAAGCCGCCGGACCTCTTCGAGGATCCGCTCCACCCCCGGCCCGCAGGCGACCAGCGAGTCTTCGGTGCCGCATTCCGGACAGGCCCTGGGCACCGGCTGCTCGAACCCGCAGTGATGGCATTGCAGCCGGCCGCGTTGGCGGTGCTCGACCAGCCACGCGCTGCACTGGCCGCACTCGAACCTGTGGCCGCAATGGCGGCACAGTGTCAGCGGGGCATAGCCGCGCCGGTTGAGGAAAAGCATTGCCTGCTCGCCCGCGCGGAGGGTTTCGGCCACGGCGCGGGCGAGCACGGGCGAGAGAAATTCGCGCCGGCTGGCGGGCGGTTCGCGGCGCAAATCGATGGTCTCGATCCCGGGCATGATCGCCGTGCCGGGCCGTTGTGCCAGCGCGACGTGCTCGTATTTTCCCTTCTCGACATTGACCACACTCTCAAGCGACGGCGTCGCCGTGGAGAGGATCACCGGAATGCGGCCCAGATGGCCACGCACCACCGCCATGTCACGGGCGTGGTAGATTACGCCGTCCTCCTGCTTGAAGGATGCGTCGTGCTCCTCGTCCACCACGATCAGGCCGAGATCCGCGAACGGCAGGAACAGGGCGGAGCGCGCGCCAACCACCACCGACACCTCGTGCTGGCCGACAGCGCGCCAGATGGCCCGCCGGCGCGCCGGACCCAGTTCGGAATGCCAGGGCGCGGGCGCCGCGCCGAACCTGCTCTGGAAGCGATCGAGCCATTGCACCGTGAGCGCGATCTCCGGGACCAGCACCAGAACCTGGCGGCCGGCCCGGATGGCTTCGGCGATTGCCTCGAAATAGACCTCTGTCTTGCCGGCGCCGGTCACGCCATCAAGCAGAATGACCTTGCCCGAGCCGTCTGTGCCCGCGGCCAGCGCCAGCAGATCGCGCGCGGCGCGGGCCTGATCGGCCGTGAGCGTGAGGCGCCCGAACCCCGGATCGGGCGTATCGAAACGCGGCTCGACCAGGAGTTCCACTGCGCGCAACACGCCCGCCGCCGCGAGACCGCGGACAACACCCGGGCTCACGCCGGCCTCAAGCGCGAGTTCCCGCGCCGGACGGGGAGGCCCCGAGCCGGCCGCCTCCAGAACCCGGCGGCGCGCGGCCGTCAGACGCAGATCAGCGGGCGGTGGGGCTCCGTCGGGCAGGTCGTAGCCGGTGACAGGACGCTGCGGGTCGAAGGCGCCTTTGACGCTCATCGCCATCTTGAGCACGCTGCCGGGCGGCGCCAGCGTATAGGCCGCCACCCAGTCGATGAAGCGCCGATGCAGCTCCGTCAGCGGCGCCGCGTCGAGCCGCGCGAGAACCGTCTTGAGGCGTGCCCGGCTGAGGGGCTTTGTTTCCGCCCCGGACCCCCGGCCGGATGGCTCGTCCCAGACCACGCCGATTTCGCGCCGCCGGCCAAGCGGCACCAGAACGAAATCCCCGGGCGTGCAGGCTTCGCCCGCCGGCGTGAGGTAGTCGTAAGCGCCGGGCAGCGGCAGCGGCAACAGGACCCTGATCCGTCGTTGACCCACGCCGCTCAATCCGGGTGCCGGCCGTGCGGCGCCAGGCCCGCCACAGGTGATCTTTCAGTCGGGGAATCCATGGTCTACACTTTACCGGTCCTGCGGGCACCTGGGAAACGGTGTCGGCGGGGCGGCGGAGGCGGCAAGCGCCTCACCGAAAACGGGGCAGAGGACGAACAGAGTATGAAATTTTTTGTCGATACGGCCGATCTCGATGAAATCCGTGAATTGGCGCAGACCGGGTTGCTGGACGGCGTGACCACCAACCCCAGCCTGATTGCCAAGTCGGGCGGCGATTTTCTGGAGGTGGTGGGCGAAATCTGCCGCATCGTGCCGGGTCCGGTCAGTGCCGAGGTCACGGCGACGGATTATCCCACCATGCTGAAGGAAGCGGAAAAACTTGTCGCCATCGCCGAGAACGTGACGGTAAAGGTGCCGCTGACGGTGGATGGGCTGAAGGCATGCCGCGCATTGTCGATGGAGCGTCACAAGGTCAATGTGACGCTTTGCTTCTCGCCAGCACAGGCGATCCTGGCGGCCAAGGCGGGGGCCAGCTTCGTCTCGCCCTTTGTCGGCCGGCTCGACGATATCGGCGAGAACGGGATGGGCCTGATTCAGCAGATTTGCGAAATCTACGACAATTATCCTGAATTCCGCACCGAAGTGCTGGTGGCCTCGGTCCGCCATCCGGTCCACGTTGTCGAGGCGGCCCGGTTGGGCGCCGATGTCGCAACGCTGCCACCCAAGGTCTTGCGCCAGATGTTCAACCATCCGCTGACCGACAAGGGGCTGGAGGCGTTCCTGGCCGACTGGGAGAAGACGGGACAATCCATACTCAATTCTAAAACGGTGATGGCATAGCGCTGCCCCCGCGGGGGCGTAGAGAGGAAGGCCCATGACAGGCGGTGCGGACGAGGCAAGCCCGGAAGGCGGAAAATCCAGTCGCGAGCGGACCGGCGACCGCAAGATCGGCACCAGGGCGCGCCAGGCGGCCCCGGCGGTCGAGCCGACAGAACGCGCCGTCGTGGACTACCTCCGCCTTCACCCGGATTTCCTCGCCCGGCACGGCGAGCTGGCCACGATCCTCACACCGCCCAGCCATAACATGGGCGAGGGAGTCGTGGACCTGCAACGCTACATGATCGAGCGCGTGCAGGCGGCAAACGACGCCATACGGGGCGAGCGCGATGCGCTGGTCCGAATCAGCCGGAGCAACCTTTCCGGCCAGGTGCAGGTGCACAACGCCGTGCTCGCCCTGCTGGCGGCCGAGGATTTCGAGGACTTCGTCCATATCCTGACGACCGATCTCGGGGTTTTTCTCGATATCGACGTGGTCTCGCTCTGCGTCGAAATGAACGGCACGGACTGCCCGAAATCGGAGACCGCGGGTATTTACGCCCTGCCCGAAGGGCGGGTTGCGGCACTGACGGGTCCGGAGTTGCGCATCGTCCTGCGCGAGAGCGAGAAAGGCATGCCCGACGTTTTCGGCGCCGGCGCCGATCTGGTGCAGAGCTATGCGCTGGTGCCGCTGCAGTTCGGCCGGAAGGGGCGGACCGGCGTCCTCGCGCTTGGCTCACGCACGCCCGGTAACTTCTCGCCCCGTGACGGGACGGATCTTCTCGCGTTCATGGGCAAGGTGGTCGAGATCAGCGTGCGCCAATGGCTCGGCCTGCCGCGCTAGAGACGATTGACAGCGACGGGGCGCCGGCCGATCGGCTGGCGGATCCGGCCGGCGCGGACGTGCGCCGCCTGGTTCGCGACTGGCAGGGCTGGCTCCGGGACGAACGCCGTGCCGCCACCCATACGGTGGCCGCCTATGGGCGCGACCTCACCGGATTTCTTGTCTTTCTTTCGGCCCATCTCGGGGGTCAGGTCGACGGGGCCGCGCTGTCGGGACTGACGGCCGCCGATTTTCGCGCATATCTGGCCGATCGTGCCGACAGGGGACTGGCGCGCAGCTCGACCACCCGCGCGCTGTCGGTGATCCGCAACTTCTTCAACTGGGCCGAGCGCGAGGGGAAAGTCGCAAACACGGCGCTTGGTCGCCTCAGAACCCCGAAACTGCCGCGCTCCGTCCCCCGACCGCTCGCGGCCGAGGATGCGCTGCGCCTGATCGAGGCGGCGGGGCGGCAGCATGGCGAGGCCTGGCTCAACCTGCGCGACGTGGCGCTTTTGATGCTTCTCTACGGCGCGGGACTGCGCATAGACGAGGCACTCTCGCTGCCGCTGGTGGCAGCCAGGGCGGAAGACAGCCTGACGATCACGGGCAAGGGCAACAAGCAGCGCGTCGTGCCCCTGCTGCCGCAGGTCTGCACGGCGCTGCGCGCCTATGCTCAGGTCCGGCCGGCGGCGAGCGGCGACGCGGCACTCTTCATCGGGTCACGGGGCGGGCGCCTCAATCCCGGCGTCGTGCAGCGCCAGATGCGCCGCCTGCGCCGCACGCTTGGCCTCGACGAGAGCGCCACGCCCCATGCGTTGCGCCACAGTTTCGCCACCCACCTTCTGGCCGATGGCGCCGATCTCCGGGTCATTCAGGAATTACTCGGCCACGCGTCACTTTCCACCACCCAGCGCTATACCGAAGTCGAGGGGGAGCATCTGCGCGCCATCTATCGCGGCGCCCATCCGCGCGCGCGAAAATAGCCGGACTTACAGCTCTTTCCGATCCCGGTTGTTGCGGAAGCGCCGGCCGAGCCGGTCGAGCTTTTTGCCGGCGATGGCGTGCGCTTCGTCGAGCTTGCCTGACAGGCGCGGGTAGCGCCGGCGCAGTTGGTCGAGCCAGCGCTTCGCACGCGGCGATTCGGTGGACAGGATCCAGAGCCCTACCAGGAGGAAAAGTATGCCCTGCAGGATTGGCAGGAAAATGCCGGCGACGCCGAGAAGGACGAACCCCCAACCCAGCGCGAGGGTGGCGAATTTGCGCAGCCCCCGGCCCATCCCGAAATCAGATATGGATGGGCCGCTTGTCAACGGCGAGTGCGGCCTCTTTCACGGCCTCACTGAAGGTCGGGTGGCCGTGACAGCTTCGCGCGATATCTTCGGCCGAGCCCCGGAAGGCCATGACGAGGGCGGCTTCATGGATCAGCGTCGAGGCGTCGGGGCCAATGATATGCACGCCAAGCACCTCGTCGGACTTGCTGTCCGCCAGGATCTTGACGAACCCGTCCACGTCCCCCGTCGTGCGCGCCCGCGCGTTGGCGCTGAAAGGGAATTTGCCGCTGGCATATGAAATGCCCGCATCCTTCAACTGCTGCTCGGTCTGGCCCACGCTTGCGACTTCCGGCCAGGTGTAGACGATCCCGGGCACGAGGTTGTAATCCACGTGGCCGGGCCGATCCGCCATGATTTCAACGGCGGCGACGCCGTCCTCCTCGGCCTTGTGCGCCAGCATGGGGCCCGGAATCGCATCGCCAATCGCGTAAATGCCCTTCACGCTGGTCTCGAACGCCTCGTTCACCGCAACGAAGCCGCGTTCGTCACGCTTGACGCCAAGCTCGTCCAGGCCAAGCCCCTCGGTGTACGGCCGGCGCCCGATCGCAACCAGCACGACGTTGGCCTTGAGCGTCTCACCCTCGCCCCCCTTGGCCGGCGCGAGCTTGACCTCAACGCCCGATTTCCGGGACGCGATTCCCTCGACCTTGGTGCCGAGCTTGAACACCAGCCCCTGTTTCTCAAGCGTGCGCTTGAACTGCTTGGCGACCTCCGCGTCCATCGCGGGCACGATTGTATCGAGGAATTCCACCACCGTGACCCGGGCGCCGAGACGCGCCCAGACGGACCCCATCTCGAGGCCGATATACCCGCCGCCCACGACCACGAGATCCGCGGGCACCTCGTCGAGCGCGAGCGCGCCGGTGGAGGAGACGATCCGCTTTTCGTCAAAATCGACTCCCGGCAGCGGCGTCGGTGCCGATCCTGTCGCGATCAGGATACGTTTTCCCTCGAGAACCTGCGTGCCGCCGTCATTGAGGGCGACCTCGACCTTCCCGACCTGTGCGATCCGCCCCGTGCCCGCGACGTGGTCTATCTTGTTTTTCTTGAAGAGGTGCTCGACGCCCTTTGTCAGATCGCCCACCACCTTGTCCTTACGCGCCATCATGGCCTTGAGATCGAGCGCGAGGTCGCCCGCGCGAATGCCATGCGCCGCGAAGTGCTCGCGCGCATCGGCAAATTTCTCGGAAGACTGCAACAGTGCCTTCGAGGGAATGCAGCCGACATTGAGGCATGTGCCGCCGAGCGCCCCGCGCTTTTCCACGCAGACAGTCCGGAACCCGAGCTGCGCGGCGCGAATGGCGGCGACATAGCCGCCCGGGCCGCCGCCGATGACGATGAGATCGTAGGGAGAATCGGCCATATGCGAGGTCTCGGGCTAGAGATTGAGAAGGAGGCGGCGGGGATCTTCGATGCATTCCTTGACGCGGACCAGAAACGTGACCGCTTCGCGCCCGTCGATCAGGCGATGGTCGTAGCTGAGAGCCAGATACATCATGGGCCGGATCGCGATCTCGTCGCCGATGGCGACCGGCCGTTTCTGGATCTTGTGCATGCCGAGGATGCCCGACTGGGGCGGGTTCAGGATCGGCGTCGAGAGAAGCGAGCCGAAAACGCCGCCGTTTGAGATGGTGAAGGTGCCGCCGGTCAGATCGTCCAGCGACAGCTTGCCATCGCGCGCCTTCTTGCCGAGTGCGCCGATGGTTTTCTCGACGTCGGCAAAGGACAGGCGGTCGCAGTCGCGCACCACGGGTACCACCAGGCCCTGTGGTGCGCTCACGGCCACGCCGATATCGTAGTAATTCTTGTAGATGATGTCGTCGCCATCGATCTCGCCATTGACCGCCGGCACGTCTTGCAGGGCCGTCACTGCCGCCTTCACGAAGAACGACATGAAGCCGAGCTTGACGCCGTGCTTCTTCTCGAAACTCTCCTTGTATTCCTCACGCACGGCGAGAAGCTCGCTCATATCCGCCTCGTTGAAGGTGGTGAGCATGGCCGCGGTGTTCTGGGCCTCCTTGAGCCGCTCGGCGACACGCCGGCGGAGCCTCGTCATCCGGACCCGTTCCTCGCGCGGACCTGTCTCGCCCGGCTCGGCCGGCGCCTCCGCCTTTGCCTCGGGCGCAGCCTTCTTTTCGCTTCCGCCTTCGATGAAGGCGAGGACGTCGCCCTTGGTCAGCCGACCGTCCTTGCCCGACGCCGGAATCTGTTGCGGCGCGAGATTGTGTTCGTCAATCAGCCGGCGCACGGCGGGGGAAAGTTTCGATGTGTCGGATTCAGCCGTCTCGGCCGCCGGCTTTTCAGTGCGTTTCTCAGCCGGTTTCCCGGCTGGCGCCTCGGCCGGCTGTTCCGCCTTCTCCCCGGCCGGCTGTTCCGCCTTCTCCCCGGCCGGTTGAGCAGCCGCGCCCGCGCCTTCCTCGAGCATCGCAAGCACCGCCCCCACTTCCACCTCGGCCCCTTCCTCGGCCGAAATGCTGCTCAGCGTCCCGGCATGGGGCGCGTTGACTTCAAGCGTGACCTTGTCCGTCTCCAGTTCCACAAGCGGTTCATCGCGATCCACCTGGTCCCCGGCTTTCTTCAGCCATTGCCCGACCGTGGCCTCGGTCACCGATTCGCCCAGTTCGGGCACTTTGATTTCTGTGGACATCTCGGACCTTCTTTCCGCGCGACAATTGGGCCTTCAGGTCAGGCGACCGTCAGCGCCTCGTTAACGAGTTTGGCCTGTTCCGCCTGGTGACGCTTGAGCATGCCGGAGGCGGTCGAGGCCGATGGGCACCGGCCAACATAGACCGGGCGACGGGCCTTGGCGCCGATCTGGTTCATGACGGCTTCGAGGCGGCGGTCGACAAAATGCCAGCCGCCCATGTTCTCGGGCTCCTCCTGGCACCAGACGATTTCGGCATTGGGATAGCGCCCGAGCTCCGCCGCGAGCGTCTGCTCGGGGAACGGGTAGAACTGCTCGAGGCGAAGGATGGCGACATCCTCGATCTTGCGGGCCCGCCGCTCCTCCAGCAGATCGTAATAGACCTTGCCCGAGCACAGAACGACCCGGCGAACCTCCTTGTCCGCGATCAGTTCGTCCGTCTCGCCGAACACGCGATGAAAGCTGGAACCTTCAGCCATGTCGGACAGGCTGGAAACGCACAGCTTGTGCCGAAGCAGCGATTTCGGCGTCATGATGATCAGCGGCTTGCGGAAGTCGCGATGGATCTGGCGCCGCAGGACGTGGAAATAATTCGCCGGAGTCGTGCAGTTGACGACCTGCATGTTGTCGTCAGCGCAGAGCTGGAGGTAGCGCTCGAGCCGGGCCGTGGAATGTTCGGGCCCCTGACCTTCGTAGCCATGAGGCAGAAGCATGACCAGGCCGGACATCCGAAGCCACTTGGACTCGCCGCTCGAGATGAACTGATCGATCATGACCTGGGCGCCATTGGCGAAATCGCCGAATTGCGCCTCCCACAACACGAGCGTGTTGGGGTCGGCCAGTGAATAGCCGTAATCGAACCCGAGCACGGCAAATTCGGAGAGCGGACTTTCGAACGCTTCGAAATGCCCCTGGGTTTCGCTGAGATTTTCGAGGGGCGCGTATTTTTCCTCACTGTCCTGGTGGACGAGTGTGGCATGGCGCTGCGAAAAGGTGCCGCGCGGGCTGTCCTGACCGCTCAGGCGGACGTTCACGCCTTCATCGAGCAATGTCCCGAAGGCCAGCGCCTCGGCCATGGCCCAGTCGAATCCCTCGCCCGACTCGATCATCTTGGCGCGCCGATCGAGGACCCGCTTGATCCCGCGGTGAATGTGAAATCCCTCGGGCACCCGAACGAGCGCGCCACCGACCTTCTTGAGCCGGTCCAGCACGACCGCCGTATCGCCCCGCCGGTCGCCTTCGGACGCGCGGCTGAGGCCGGACCATGCCCCTTCCAGCCAGTCGGCCTTGTTCGGCCTGAAGCTGTTGGCGGCCTCAAAGGCCTCTT
Organism: Alphaproteobacteria bacterium; assembly: GCA_040220875.1. NCBI lineage: Bacteria > Pseudomonadati > Pseudomonadota > Alphaproteobacteria > Alphaproteobacteria bacterium. Next base: position 619,051 of record JAVJVX010000005.1, read on the forward strand.
CCAGGCGCTTGTCCCATTCGCTGACCAGCGCGTCCGGGTCCTCCTTCGAGATGATCCCGTCGCGGACCAGCTTCTCGGCGTAAACCTGGCGTGTGGTCGGATGGCTCCGGATCGCCCGGTACATGAGCGGCTGAGTGAAAGCGGGTTCGTCACCTTCGTTATGACCGTGCCGGCGGTAGCAGAACATGTCGATGACGACATCCTTGCCGAATTGCTGGCGGTATTCGGTCGCGATCCGCGCAACGTGGACAACCGCCTCCGGATCGTCACCGTTCACATGAAAAATGGGCGCCTGCACCATCTTGGCGACATCGGTCGGGTACGGGCTGGAGCGCGCCGAGCGTGGCACGGTGGTGAAGCCGATCTGGTTGTTGACCACGACATGGATCGTGCCGCCGGAGCGATAGCCGCGGAGGTGCGAAAGTTCGAACACCTCGGCCACGATCCCCTGGCCCGCGAAGGCCGCATCGCCATGCATGAGAAGGCCCATGACCTCCTTGCGGTCCTGGTCGCCGCGCAGGGTCTGCTTGGCGCGCACCTTGCCGACGACGACGGGATCGACCGCCTCGAGATGCGAGGGGTTGGCGGTCAGGGAGAGATGCACCTTGATGTCGTCGAACTCGCGGTCCGATGAGGTGCCGAGATGGTATTTCACATCGCCCGAGCCCTCGACATCGTCGGGATGGGCGGCGGTGCCCTGAAACTCGGAGAAGATGGCCTGAAAGGGCTTGCCCATGAAGTTGGCCAGCACGTTCAATCGGCCGCGATGGGGCATGCCGAGCACGACCTCGCGCAGGCCGAGCTGGCCGCCGCGCTTGATGATTTGCTCGAGCGCCGGGATGAGCGCCTCGCCCCCCTCGAGGCCGAAACGTTTGGTGCCCGTGTATTTGCGGTCAAGAAACTGCTCGAAGGCCTCGGCCGCCGTCAGCCGCTCGAGGATTGCTTTCTTGCCCTCGAGGGTGAACTCGGTCTGGTTGCGGATCGATTCGATTCGGGTCTGGATCCAGGCTTTCTCTTCGGGCGAGCCCATATGCATGAACTCGACGCCGATATTGCCGCAATAGGTCTCGCGGACAACCTCGAGAATTTCGCGCAGGCTCGCCTCTTCGAGACCCAGCACGTTGTCGATGAAGATAGGACGGTCCATGTCCTCCTCACCGAAACCGTAAGTCGCCGGATCCAGCTCGGGATGGGGCTCGCGCGCCTCGAGACCAAGCGGATCGAAGTTCGCCATGAGATGGCCGCGGACCCGATAGGCGCGGATCATCATGAGCGCGCGGATGCTGTCCATCGTCGCGGCGCGAACGTCTTCCTCGCTGGCAGCGGCTTCAGGCGTTTTCTCCGCTGACCGGCCAGTGGCGCTTTCGTAGGGAACGCTGTCGTCGAAACCGTCTGCCCGCACCGGCAATTCGCCCTGCCAGCTCGGCCCTGCGAGATCGGCGAAGATGGTCTTTTCGGCGTCGTTCAGCTCGTCGAAGACTTTGGCCCAGCTGGGATCCACGGCGCGCGGATTTTTCAGGTAGCGGCCGTAGAGATCGGCGATGAAATCGGCGTTGGTGCCGGTCAGGAAGGATGTCTCGAGTAGTTTTTCGCGTGTCATGGCTGAGATTCGGGCTCTGGGTGGCCGGGCGGCCCCTTCAGCGATTTCCGGGGCGTCCCGACATCATATACATGGTTAACATAGTGCTATTAACCATGTTTTGGATTTCAACCCAAATCTGTGAAGTTCGGGTTAAGCTCCAAGCGCCTCGGTCATCGTGCTGCCGAGGGCGGAGGGTGACTCGGCCACCCGGATCCCCGCCTGGCGCATGGCCTCGATCTTGTCCTCGGCCCCGCCCTTGCCGCCCGAGATGATGGCGCCCGCATGGCCCATCCGGCGGCCCGGCGGCGCCGTCCGGCCGGCGATGAAGCCGACGACGGGCTTTTTCACCTTATGCGACTTGAGGAAATCGGCCGCTTCCTCCTCGGCCGACCCGCCGATCTCGCCGATCATCACGATCCCGTCAGTCTCGTCATCGGCTAGGAACAATTCGAGGCAGTCGATGAAATTGGTCCCGTTCACGGGATCGCCACCGATCCCGATGCAGGTGGACTGGCCAAGGCCCGTCGCCGTGGTCTGGGCCACCGCTTCGTAAGTAAGCGTGCCCGAGCGCGAGACAATGCCGATCCGGCCGCGCTTGTGGATATGCCCCGGCATGATGCCGATCTTGCACGCGTCGGGCGTGATGATGCCCGGGCAGTTGGGGCCGATGAGCCGCGTTTTCGAATGGGCGAGGGCGCGCTTGACCGTCACCATGTCGATAACGGGGATGCCCTCGGTAATGCAGACGACGAGCGGGATTTCGGCGTCGACGGCCTCAAGGATCGCGTCGGCGGCAAAGGGCGGTGGCACGTAAATGACCGAGGCATTGGCCCCCGTCGCCGACACCGCTTCGGCCACCGTGTCGAAAACCGGCAGATCGAGATGCGAGGTCCCGCCCTTGCCCGGCGTCACACCGCCCACCATGCTGGTGCCGTAAGCGATTGCCTGTTCGGAATGGAAGGTGCCCTGGGTTCCCGTGAAGCCCTGGCAAATGACCTTGGTATCCTTCTCGACCAGTACTGACATCAGGCTGCCTCCCGGGCCGCTTCCACGACTTTCTCCGCCGCGTCCGCCAGATCGTCGGCCGACACAATCGGCAAGCCCGACTTCGCCAGGATTTCCTTGCCCAGTTCCACGTTTGTGCCTTCGAGGCGCACGACGAGCGGCACATGAAGACTGACTTCGCGCGCCGCGGAGACGACCCCTTCGGCGATCACATCGCAGCGCATGATGCCACCGAAAATATTGACCAGAATGGCCTCCACGTTGGCATCGGAAAGGATCAGCTTGAAGGCTGTCGTCACCCGCTCCTTGGTGGCGCCACCGCCGACATCGAGGAAGTTCGCGGGCTCCCCGCCATAAAGCTTGATGATGTCCATCGTCGCCATGGCCAGCCCGGCGCCGTTGACCATGCACCCGATATTGCCGTCCAGCTTGACATAGTTGAGGTCGTGCCGCGAAGCCTCGAGCTCCGCCGGATCTTCCTCGTCCGTATCGCGCAGCTCCTCCACATCCTTGTGGCGGTAGAGCGCATTATCGTCAAAGTTCATTTTTGCATCCAGTGCCAGCACGTCGCCCGCGCCAGTCACGACGAGGGGATTGATTTCGACGAGGCTGGCGTCCAGATCGACGAACGCCTCGTACATGCCCTGCAAAAATTTGACCGCGGCCGAAATCTGTCGCCCCTCCAGCCCCAGCGCGAAGGCGATCTGGCGACCGTAAAACCCCTGCATGCCGGTCGCCGGGTCGATGTCGACCGTAACGATTCTCTCGGGCGTCTTGGCGGCGACCTCCTCGATATCCATGCCGCCCTCGGTGGAGGCCATGAAGGTGATGCGGCTGGTCGCCCGATCGATCAGAACACCCAGGTAAAGCTCGCGCGCGATATCACAACCTTCCTCGATATAGACGCGCTTGACTTCCTTGCCCTCGGGCCCCGTCTGATGCGTGACCAGATTCATCCCGATCATGTCTTTCGCGGTCTTCTCGACCTCGTCCTTCGACTTGACCACCTTGACGCCGCCGCCCTTACCGCGGCCGCCGGCGTGGATCTGGGCCTTCACAACCCAGACATCTCCCCCCAGCTCGGCCGCCGCCTGGCCGGCTTCCTCTGCCGTATAGGCGACATGGCCCCTGGGCACGGCCACCCCGTAGCGGGCCAGAAGCTCCTTGGCCTGATATTCATGAATATTCATTCAGTCGCTTCCCTTGTTCACGGCCGCCGCCCTGCCTGGCCGCGGACCCTGCCCCCTGGCGTTAGGCGAGGTTATTTCTTTCGGGTGGCCTTGCGGCGAGCCTGCGGCTTGCGGCCCGGCTTGAGGATGGTTTCGGTCGCGCGGGACAGTTCGCGCACCGAATCGACGGATTTCTGGAACATCTTCTTTTCCGCGGCGGAAAGACTGATCTCGACGATCCGCTCGACACCCCGTTCGCCGATCACCACGGGCACGCCCACATAGAGCCCCTTCACCCCGAATTCGCCGTTCAGATAAGCGGCGGCCGGAAGTACGCGCTTGGAATCGCGCAAATAGGCTTCCGCCATTTCGATGGCGGAGCTGGCCGGCGCGTAAAAGGCTGAGCCGGTCTGGAGAAGCTGAACGATCTCGCCGCCACCGAAACGGGTGCGCTTGACGATCTCGTCGATGCGCTTCTTGGTGGTCCATTTCATCTTGATGAGATCGGGGATCGGAATCCCGGCTACGGTTGAGTAGCGCACCAGCGGGACCATCGAATCACCGTGCCCGCCAAGGACGAAGGCCGTCACGTCGCGGACAGAAACGTTGAATTCCTCGGCCAGGAAGGTCCGGAAGCGCGCGGAATCGAGCACACCCGCCATGCCGACCACGCGGCGGTGCGGGAAGCCCGTCGCCTTCTGCATCACGCTGACCATGGCATCGAGCGGGTTGGTGATAACAATGACGAAGGCATTGGGCGCGTATTTCTTGATGCCGGCCCCGACCTGCTGCATCACGTTGGCGTTGGTCGAGATCAGATCATCCCGGCTCATGCCCGGCTTGCGGGGGATACCTGCGGTGACGATGGCGACATCCGCGCCCCGGATGGCGCTGTAGCTGCTCGCGCCCTTGAAGTCAGCGTCGTAATTCTCGATCGGACCCGCCTGGGCGATGTCGAGCGCCTTGCCCTGAGGAATGCCGTCCTTGATATCAAAGAGGACGACATCGCCGAGCTGCTTGAGGCCTGCGAGATGGGCGAGCGTGCCGCCGATATTGCCGGCGCCGATGAGGGCGATTTTGTGCCGTGCCATGTGTGGTCCTTTCTCGTCCCGGAAGCCGACCGGCCGGGCCTGGCGGCGCCCGCCCGGCAGGAAAGAATGTCTACCTGTTTCGCGGTAACCGCCGCGCTGGACCGCGTGCGTTTCGTCGCATTTCAACGCGGGTTTCAGCCCGGTCCGGGGCCGGGGCGTGTCTAGCGCGATTCCGCCGCAAGGGCAAGACCGGGAGCGCTGGCGCACCCCCGTATGCGCGCCCGTGGAGGACGGGGGCACCGGGCACCCGCGCTAGCGGGCCGGGCTGTAGTCGAGACCGATATCGGCGGCCGGCGCGGACAGCGTCAGGGCGCCCCCGACGGAGATGAAATCGACCCCGGTCTCGGCGATCGCGCGCACAGTTTCGAGCGACACGCCGCCCGAGGCCTCGAGCAGGACACGCCCGCCCCCGGGCGCGCCGCGCCGCGCCAGGGCGACGGCCTTGCGCATGTCCTCAAGCGCCATATTGTCGAGCAGCAGGCGGGGGGCGCCGGCAGCGATCGCCGCCTCGACCTGGGCCAGCGTGTCACATTCGACCTGGATTTCGTCGAGCCCCGCTTCCCGCGCGCGCCGGACGGCCTCGGCGACCGAGCCGGCGACAGCGATATGGTTGTCCTTGATCAGCACACCGTCATCGAGGCGCTGGCGATGGTTCGTGCCACCCCCCGCGCGCACGGCATATTTCTCCATCTGGCGGAGGCCCGGAATCGTCTTGCGCGTGTCGAGCAGCGTAGCCCCGGTCCCGGCCAGGCGCGACACATAGGCGCGTGTCACGCTGGCAATACCGCACAGGTGCTGCATCATGTTGAGGGCCGTACGCTCACCCACCAGGATTGGCGCCGCCCGCCCGGAAATCTCGGCGATCTCGTCCCCCGGAGCCAGCCCCTCCCCCTCCCTGGCGCAGGCGCTCAGGCGGATGTCGGGATCGAGGTGGCGAAACACCGCCCGGGCGAAAAAGAGCCCGGCCAGGACCAGATCGGTCCGGGCGCGGAAGACCCCGTCGAGCCGCGCATCGGCGGGAATGATCGCCCCGGTCGTCAGGTCGCCTCGCCCGACGTCCTCGGCCAGGGCCAGGGCCACGAGACGCTCGGTCTCCTCGTGATCCGGCAACGAAAGCCCGCCCGTCTCCACGGGGCTGCCGGCCGGCCCCTGGTTCCCGGCGCTCAGGCGACGGCCCCGACCCGCGCCTGGCCGGGAACGTCCGACCCGGCCGGCTTGGGCGACATCTCGAGCATACGCTCGAGTGGCGCCAGCGCGCGCTGGCGCAGGGTTTCGTTCAATTCGATCACCGGACTGAGGGTTTCGAGCGCGTGGTGGAGTTTTTCCATCGTGTTGAGGGCCATGAAGGGACAGGTCGCGCAGGAGCACGTGCCATCCGCCCCGGGCGCGGTGATGAAGGTCTTTTCCGGATGAGCCTTTTTCATCTGGTGAATGAGTCCGGGCTCGGTCGCGACGATAAATGTATCTGCGTTCGACTGGTCAACATAGCGCAGCATGCCCGAAGTGGAGGCGACGTTGTCGGCATGCGCCAAGATCGCCTCCGGGCATTCGGGATGGGCCACGACCTTGGCCTCGGGGTGGCGGGTGCGCAACTTCACGATTTCGCGCTCGGAGAATTGCTCGTGCACCACGCAGGTGCCTTCCCAAAGCAGCATATCGCGCCCGGTCTTGCGCGCGATATAGGCGCCCAGATGACGGTCGGGCGCGAAGATGATCGGCTGGTCTTCGGGAATCTGGCGCACGATGGCTTCGGCGTTGGAAGACGTGACGATAATATCGGAAAGCGCCTTCACCTCGGCCGAGCAGTTGATATAGGTGATCGCAATGTGATCCGGGTGAGCTTCGCGAAAGGCCTTGAACTCGGCCGGCGGGCAGGATTCTTCGAGCGAGCAGCCGGCCGCCATATCGGGCAGGATCACGGTTTTGTCAGGGCTCAGAATCTTCGCCACCTCGGCCATGAAACGGACGCCGCAAAAGACGATCACATCCGCATCCGTAGCCGCCGCCTTGCGCGACAGATCGAGGCTGTCGCCGACGAAATCGGCAATGTCCTGAATATCCCCGTCCTGATAGTAATGCGCGAGGATGACCGCGTTGCGCGCGCGGCGCAGACGATTGATCTCGGCCTCAAGATCCAGTCCGGCCGGCAGCGCGCCACCTTGCGCCGCAAGACCGCTGGTCGGATAGCCCGTGTCAGCCATTTGGCCCTCCGCGTGTTGGGCGCATCCGGCGGACCGGTACGCGATGACACCGTCACCGGGCGCGGGTGTCAGCCCGGCTCATACATGTAGTGACCGGCCGACCCTCCTTTCAAGGGTCTTGGGTCTCCTCCACCGTCCCGCTATCCGCCGCGAGGCGGCTGACATGGGGGAGATGGATATAGGCTGCCGACTGCATTTCGACAAGCCGCGAAGCGGTGCGTTTGAAACGATCCGCCGCCGGACCCCCCATATAAAGGGCTTCGGGCCGGGTGGTGGCGGCGCACACGAGCTTCACGCGATGGTCATAAAGCGCGTCGATCAGCGTAATGAAGCGTTCGGCCTCGTTGCGCTTTTCGGGCCCCATGCGTGGGATATCCGCGAGCACAAGCGTATGGATTTCCCGCGCCAGGGCCAGGTAATCGGCGCTGCCGAGCGGTTTTTCGCAGAGATCGCCAAATCGGCAGAACGCGACGCGCCGGGCGTAGCGCGGCAGTTCGACGTGCCGGCCGTTGACCTCCAGCACATGGGGCCTGTCGGGCGCGTGATCGGTCAGGGTGGCGAAGGCGGCCTCGAGGGCCGATTCAGCGGCCATGTCGAGGGGCGTGTGATAGACCGCCACCCCGTCAAGCCGGTCGAGGCGGTAATCGGTCTCCCCTTCGAGAAGCAGGATATCGGCCCTGTCGTGCAAAAGATCGATGAACGGCAGGAAGAGTTCGCGCTGGAGACCGCCCTTGTAGAGATCGGCCGGCGCGGTGTTGGATGTCGCCACCAAGACGACACCCAGATCGAACAGATTCGTGAACAGACGGGCGAGGATCATGGCATCGGCGATATTCGTGACCTGGAATTCGTCGAGACAAAGAAGCGTCGTCTCGCGGGCGAGGCCCTGGCCCAGCACCGGCATGGGCGCTTCGCCCGTTTGCCGGTCGCGATTCTCGTTGCGCCACTTGTTGAGCCGTTCGTGCACACCCAGCATGAATTCGTGAAAGTGAACACGGCGCTTGCGGCTCGCGGGCGCGCAATCGAAAAACAGGTCCATCAGCATGGATTTGCCGCGCCCGACCCCGCCATGCAGATAGAGGCTGCGCGGGGGCGCGGGCGGAGGGCGGCCCAATAGTTTCCGGACGGGGTGGCGACGGGCGGCGGGCGTGTAGCCGCGCAGCTCGCGGGCCAGGCGATCGAGCCGGCGCGCCACCTCTTCCTGAACCGGATCGTGGCGGAGCCTGCCGGCATAACACTGGGCGTTGTATCGCTCGATCAGACTGTCGGCCATGAGCGTTCTGCGCACCGGCGCCGCCGGACATGGACGGCCGCGCGCATCCTTTGGCGGCCCGCTACCCCTGCCGCCCGGCGATCTTTTTCTTGATATTGGCGATCGACCTGGCCGGGTTGAGATTTTTCGGGCAGGTCTTGGTGCAATTCATGATCGTATGGCACCGATAGAGCCGGAAGGGATCTTCCAGCTCGTCGAGGCGCTCCCCCGTGGCCTCGTCGCGCGAATCCTCGATCCAGCGATCCGCCTGAAGCAGCACCGCGGGACCCAGATATTTTTCCGGGTTCCACCAATAGCTCGGACAGCTGGTGGTGCAGCAGAAACACAGGATGCATTCGTAAAGCCCGTCCAGCCTGGCCCGGTCCTCGGGCGATTGCAGGCGCTCGCGGTCGGGCGCAGCGGACTCCGTCTTCATCCACGGCTCGATCGACGCGAGCTGCGCATAGACGTGTTTGAGATCTGGGACGAGGTCCTTGACCACGGGCATGTGGGGCAGCGGGTAAATCTTGACGTCGCCCTTCACCTCATCGATCGGCTTGGTGCAGGCCAGCGTGTTGGTTCCATCAATATTCATCGCGCAGCTGCCGCAAATCCCCTCGCGGCACGAGCGGCGGAATGTGAGCGTGCTGTCGGTCTCGTTCTTGATCTTGATCAGCGCGTCCAGGACCATCGGCCCCGACCGGTCGAGATCGACCGTATAACTGTCGAGACGCGGATTGCCACCCTCGTCCGGGTCCCAGCGATAGATCTTGAAAGTCCTGGGCCGGCGCGCGTCGTTGGCCGCGTGGGTCTTCCCCGGCTTGACCTTGGAATTCTTGGGCAGGGTGAGCTGAGCCATCGGTTTCTTCCGTCTTTCCGCCTAGTAGACGCGTTCCTTGGGCGGGATCGCCTCGATTTCGTTGGTCATCGGCTGGCTGTGTACCGGCCGGTAATCGATCCGCGTTTCACCGTCCTCATTGATCCAGACCAGCGTGTGCTTCATCCAGTTCTCGTCATCGCGCCCCGTGTAGTCCTCGCGCGCATGGGCGCCACGGCTTTCCTTGCGATTCGCGGCCGAATGCAACGTCACCACCGCCTGGCTGATCAGATTCTCGAATTCCAGCGTTTCCATCAGATCGCTGTTCCAGACCAGCGACCGGTCCTGAACCTGAATATCGCCGCGCTTGTCCCAGACGCGGGCGAGCTTTTCCTTGCCTTCGGCAAGGATTTCCTCGTTGCGGAAGACAGCGCAGTTGTTCTGCATGGCTTTCTGCATTTCAAGCCTGAGCTCGGCCGTGGCGGTTCCGCCATCGGCATGCCGCAACCGGTCGAAGCGCTGAAGCGCGTGGTCGGTCGACTCTTTCGGCGCCGGCGCCAGGCGATCGCCGGGTCTGACCAGCTCGGCGCAGCGCTTGGCCGCCGCGCGGCCGAAAACCACGATGTCGAGCAGCGAGTTGGAACCGAGCCGGTTGGCGCCATGCACCGACACACAGGCCGCCTCGCCGATCGCCATGAGTCCGGGCACCACCGAGTCCGGCTCGCCATCCTTCAGCGTCACCACCTCGCCGTGATAATTGGTCGGAATCCCGCCCATATTGTAATGCACTGTCGGCAGCACGGGGATCGGCTCCCTGGTGACATCGACTCCGGCGAAGATCTTGGCGGTCTCGGAAATGCCGGGCAGCCGTTCGTGCAGGAGCGCCGGCTCGAGATGTTCGAGATGCAGTTCGATATGATCTCCTTCCGCGCCGATGCCGCGGCCCTCACGGATTTCCATCGTCATGGACCGGCTGACAACGTCGCGGCTCGCGAGGTCCTTGGCTGAGGGAGCGTAGCGCTCCATGAAGCGTTCGCCTTCCGAGTTGGTGAGATAGCCCCCCTCGCCCCGCGCGCCCTCGGTGATCAGGCAGCCCGCTCCATAAATGCCCGTGGGATGGAACTGCACGAATTCCATGTCCTGCAGTGCCAGTCCCGCGCGCAGCACCATCGCGTTGCCGTCGCCGGTGCAGGTGTGAGCGGATGTGCAGGAAAAATACGTACGCCCGTAGCCGCCCGTCGCCAGCACCGTCATCTGCCCGCGAAAGCGATGGAGCGTGCCATCATCGAGATTCCAGGCGAGAATGCCCCGGCATACGCCGTCTTCCATCAGAAGATCGATCGCGAAATATTCGATGAAGAACTCGGCCTTGTGCTTGAGAGACTGCTGATAGAGCGTATGCAGAATTGCATGGCCGGTCCGGTCAGCCGCGGCACAGGTCCGCTGCGCCCTGCCTTCACCAAAATGAGTCGTCATGCCGCCAAAGGGGCGCTGATAAATCTTGCCCTCCTCGGTGCGCGAGAACGGAACACCGTAGTGCTCGAGCTCGATGATGGCCGGAGTGGCCTCCCGGACCATATATTCGATGGCGTCCTGATCGCCCAGCCAGTCCGACCCCTTGACGGTATCGTACATATGCCAGCGCCAGTCATCCTCGCCCATGTTGCCGAGCGCGGCGCTGATTCCGCCCTGCGCCGCCACCGTGTGACTGCGCGTGGGAAAGACTTTGGTGATGCAGGCGGTTCTCAGGTTTTCCGTCGCCATACCCATCGTGGCACGCAGACCCGCGCCGCCCGCGCCGACGACAACGACATCGTATTCGTGGTCGATAATATCATAGGCCGCGCCCGCGACGCCGTCCGCCATGCCTAACCTCCAAACGCGATTTTCAGGACCGAGAACACGCCCAGTCCTCCGAGGAATACGAAAATGAATTTCATTCCGATCACCAGAGCGGTCTTCCACCCCTCGCTCTGAATGTAATCCTCGATCACCACCTGGACACCGAGCATTGCATGATAGAAGCCTGCGAGCAGGAACAGGACCATCGGCACCGCCACCAGCGGATTTGCCATCCAGGCGGAAAAGCTGGCGTGATCGGCGCCGATAAGCGCGATGACGGAGGCGACGAACCAGAGTGTCAACGGAATGAGCGCCAGCGCCGTCACGCGCTGCGCGATCCAGTGGCCGGCACCGCTGCGCGCGGCGCCATGCCCGCGCGCGCCAGCGAGCGGCGAACGGTATCGCGTCGGTGATGACATCAGAAAGCCCCCATGACCCAGTAGCCCAGCAGCCAGGCCAGGGTGGTCAGGATGACAGTGGCGGCCAGGACCCCGAGCCCGCTGAGATAGGCTGTTTCGAGTTCGAAACCGCGCCCCGCGTCCCAGAAGAGATGCCGCACGCCATTGGCGAGGTGATAGAAGAGCGCGGCACTCCAGCCGAACAGCGCCAGCCGCCCCAATGAAGATCCGATGCAGGCCTGCGCGGCGGCGAATGCTTCGGGCCCGCTGGCGGCGGCGACCAGCCAGTAGACGATCAGCAGCGTGCCGAGCGCCAGGGCGAGCCCCGTCGCCCGATGGGTAATGGACAAGACGCTTGTCCATTGCGGTTTGTAAATCTGCAAATGCGGCGAAAGGGGCCGCTCTGTCTGGTTGCCGGTGCCGGACATATTTTCCTGTTTTCCTGCCGCGCCCCGATGGAGGCGGCCTGCCTAGCGAATGGGGCGATACTAAAGACCTGCGGTTACCAACCTGTCAACGCCTCGCCCTGGGCGGCGCGCGGTCGCCCGGGAAACGTTTCACGCGCGGTCCCCGCGCTAGCCGGACGCCTTTTCCAGCGCCGTGATCTGTTCGGCCAGCTTGACGATCCGTTTGGCGTTCTCGACATGAAGATTCTCGACGAGGCGCCCGTCCACGACGACGACCCCCGCCCCGCTGGCCTCCGCCTCGCCGTGGGCGTCGATGATCCGGCGCGACCAGACGAGTTCGTCCTCGCTCGGCCGGAAGGCATCATTGGCAGCGTCGATCTGTCGAGGATGAATGAGCGATTTGCCGTCGAACCCCATATCCGCCCCCTGCCGGCAGGCCGATTGGAGCCCGGCCGCGTCCTCAAGATCGAGATGGACGCCGTCGATGCAGGCGATCCCGGCCGCCCGCGCCGCCAGCAGGCAGATGGCGAGGCTGGCCTGCATCGGCAGCCGATCAAGCGTGTGATGGGCCTGCAAATCCTTGGTCAGGTCGCTGGTGCCGAGCACGAAGCCGCCCATGCGCGGTGCATCGGCGATCTCCTCGGCATGCAGGATGCCGCGCGGCGTTTCCATCATGCACCAGATGGCCTGGTCCGCCGGCGCGCCCTCGGCCGCCAGGATCGCGGCCACCTGACGCACTGTATCGGCGCTTTCCACCTTGGGCAGCAGGACACCGTGCGCGCCCGATCGGGCGGCGGCCACCACGTCGGCAACACCCCAGGGCGAGTTGAGGCCGTTGGTGCGCACCAGGATCTCACGCCCGCCATACCCACCCGCGGCGAGCGCCTCACTCACCAGCCGGCGCGCCTCGACCTTGGCATCGGGCGCGACGGCGTCTTCAAGATCGAGGATCAGCGCGTCCGCCTTGAGCGAACGCCCCTTTTCGAGCGCGCGCGCGTTGGAGCCCGGCATGTAGAGCATGGACCGGCGGGGTCGGGCAGCCGTCATCATGGTCAGGCTGCCTTCTTGAGGTATTGCTCGATCAGTGCTTCGGCGATCTGTACCGAGTTGAGCGCGGCCCCCTTGCGCAGATTGTCGCCGACCACCCAGATCGCAAGCCCGTTTTTCACCGTGTGATCCTCGCGGATGCGGCTTACGGCGACGAGGTCCTCGCCCGCGATTTCCGCCGGCGTGATGTACCCCTCGTCCTCGCGCCGGTCGATCACGAGCACGCCGGGCGCCGCGGCCAGCGCGGCGCGCGCCTCCTCGGCCGAGATCGGATTTTCAAATTCCAGATTGATCGATTCGGCGTGACCGATAAAGACGGGAACGCGCACGCAGGTTGCCGCGACCTCGATGTCAGGATCCAGGATCTTCTTCGTCTCCATCACCATCTTCCATTCCTCCTTGGTCGACCCGTCTTTCATGAAGACATCGATATGAGGAATGACGTTGAAGGCAATCTGCTTGGTGAACTCTTCCTTCTCCACGGGGTCGTTGACGTAGATCGCACGCGTCTGGTTGAAGAGCTCGTCCATCGCCCCCTTGCCGGCGCCCGAAACGGACTGATAGGTGGACACCACCACCCGCCTGATCTTCGCGAGATCGTGCAGCGGCTTGAGCGCCACCACCATCTGAATGGTCGAGCAATTCGGGTTGGCGATGATGTTGCGCTTGGTATAGGCGGCGATTGCCTTGGCGTTGACTTCGGGCACCACCAGCGGCACGTCGGGCTCCATGCGGAAACGCGAGGTGTTATCGATCACCACGCAGCCCGCCTTCGCGGCCTTGGGCGCGAATTCGGCCGAGACCTTGCCGCCCGGCGAAAAAAGGGCGATATCCCAGCCCTTGAAATCGAACGTCGCGAGATCCTGCACCTTCAGCACGTCATCCTCGCCAAAGGAAACCTCGCGGCCGACGGAACCCCGTGAGGCGAGCGCGGCCACCTCATCGACCGGGAAATCGCGTTCCTTCAGAATTTGCAGTATCTCGCGGCCCACATTGCCCGTGGCGCCGACGACGGCAATCTTGTAACCCATTGTTTTTTCCTGTTCTTTTCCTGACTTTCGGCCCTCGTCGGGGGCGCCGTGTCAGCGCTTGGCTTACGATGAAGCCGGGGCGATTGCAAGGGCATGGCCCGGGCCTGCGGGCCAGCGTATCATGGCGCCATGGCTCAGGCGGTCCCAAAACCGACCCGTTACCGGGAGTTCTGGCGCGTTTACCTCGCCGCTCATCGGCGGCGCGGCACCCGGGCGCTCCATTACCTGGGATCTGTCCTGGGTCTCGCGCTCGTCGCCGCCGGACTCGTGCTGGCCGACTGGCGCGTGGTGCTGGCCGGGCCGGTGGCCGGCTATGCCCTGGCCTGGACCGGGCATTTCGGGATCGAGAAAAACCGACCCGCCACATTCGGCCACCCGGTGTGGTCGCTTCTCAGCGATTTCCGGATGCTCGGCCTGGCGTTCACGGGGCGGCTCAAACCGCATCTCGAGGCCGCCGTGCCGACCGACGGGGACAGGCCGGCGGCCTAGCCGCTCTGTTTGGTCGGCGCCTCCGTTGCCGGCGGCGGGCCGGCGCCCAGCCTCTCCAGTGCGGCGTGCACCCGGGCGAGAAGATCATTGCTGTCGAGTGCCCGCCCGGGCGACATGCCTTCCTCTTCCGCCACCTTGATTTCCCGCAGGTCGTACTCCCAACGTCGCAGGACATCCACCTTTGCTTCCCGACTCATATTCGTGGCTGCGACCACGTCTTCCGGGCTCTTGAACAGAGGGTGGATAAGAGCCGGGTCCTTTTCACCATTGGCTGCCATCTGGCGTCCTCCTCAATTCTGTTGCGCCATCCGTCAGGTTTAAGCCTAACGCAACAGAGCCGGACTTTGGGTGTCCGGGCGCAAAAAATTGCGCGCCGGGCCGGAGATTTTTTGCCTCGCGTTATCCCAGGTTAAAGAACGCGCGCGCGCGGTTGCTAGGCTTATCCATGCGAACTGCAAAACGCATCTGCGCCCGGACGGCTGGCCCGTTGCTGGCGCACGACATGCAGACAAACCTGACCTTGACCCCTCGACAAAAATCCAGGGAGAAACTCATGTCTGTTTTCAGAAAATCCCTCTTCATTGCCGTGACCGGCGCTGCCATCACGGTTGGCGCCGCCACCGCGCCGGCCAATGCCCAGAATTCAGGTTTCCAGCAGGGTGACTGGGTCTCCCTGACGGGAACGATCGACACCACCGTCGGTGACTATTTCATTGTCGATTACGGCGCCGGACGCGCCACCATCGAAATGGATGACTGGGACTGGTATCCCGATATCCACAAGCTTCTGGTCGGTGACCGGGTCACGGTTTACGGGACCATCGACAAGACCGGGTATGTGGACCGTGTGATCGAGGCGGGCTCGGTCTATGTGCACAACCGGAACACCTATTATTTTGCCAACGCGGCCGATGAGGAGAACCTGCAATTCGCCGTCTCGCCGGTTATCACTGTGCCCGACAGCAGTTGGGGGCTTCGTGGCAAGGTGACGGATGTCGACGAGGACCGCGAATTCGTGATGGAATCTTCCTTCGGGACAATCCGGGTGGATGCGAGCGAGCTTGCCTACAACCCGTTTGACGAGGCAGGCGGTCAGCAGATCACGGAAGGCGACTGGCTCGTTGTCTATGGTGAGCTGGACACGCCCGACTGGTTCGGTGAAGGTGACGTGGAAGTCGAAGCCGAATCGATCATCAGCCTCTCCCGCGATCCCGGAAAATCGGAAAGCCTTAAATGACCGGGCGACCGGCCCCCCCGGGAGGCCGGAGTCGGGAACAAAAAACCGGCGGGAGACCGCCGGTTTTTTCTGTCTGCGACGGCTGCCGGAAGCGGTGGCCTAGGCCGCCGCTTCAAGCCCGTCGAGAAGCGCGTCACCCATGCCCGAGCAGGTAACTTTCGTCAGACCGTCGGCCGTGCCCGATCCCATGATATCGCCGGTGCGGATGCCTTTCGCCAACACTTGATCCACCGCCCGTTCCAGCAGGTCGGCCTCGGCGCTTCGGTCGAGCGAATAGCGCAGCGCCATCGAAAAGCTGAGGATCGTCGCCAGCGGATTGGCGATGTTCTGCCCGGCAATATCGGGCGCGCTGCCATGCACCGGCTCGTACATCGCGGGCGCCTTGCCGCTTTCATCCGCACTGCCGAGCGAGGCCGAGGGCAGCATCCCGAGCGAGCCCGTGAGCATCGCCGCCACATCCGATAGAAGATCGCCAAAAAGGTTATCGGTCACAATCACGTCAAACTGCTTTGGCTGGCGGACGAGCTGCATGGCGCAGTTATCGGCAAGGATGTGACTGAGCTCGATGTCGTCATACCCTTCCTCGTCATGCACCTGCTGCACCACCTGACGCCAGAGCTGCCCAGATTCCATGACATTGGATTTTTCCGCCGACGACACGCGCCCCTTTCGTTTGCGCGCGAGGTCGAAGGCGACCCGCGCGATGCGCTGGATCTCGCTCGTCGTGTAGACTTGCGTATTCACGCCACGCTGCTCGCCATTGGGCAGATCCTCGATGCCGCGCGGCGTCCCGAAATAGACGCCGCCCGTCAGCTCGCGGACGATCATGATATCGAGCCCGGAGACGAGTTCGTCTTTCAGGCTGGAGGCGGCGGCCAGCGGCGCGAAGACATAGGCCGGACGCAGATTGGCGAAGAGCTCCAGATCCTTGCGCAGGCGCAGAAGCGCCCGCTCCGGACGTTTGTCAAAAGGCAGCCCGTCCCATTTGGGGCCGCCCACGGCGCCCAGCATCACCGCATCGGCGGCCTTTGCCGCCGCCATGGTCTCGTCCAGAATGGGCATATCGTGCCGGTCGATACATATGCCCCCGGCAAGCGCTTCGGTCACATCGAACCGGAGGCCGCGGCGATTCTCGAACCAGTCCATGAGCCGCTTTACCTGACCCATGACTTCGGGTCCTATCCCGTCACCCGCCAGCATCAGTATGTTGTATGCGTTCGACATGCCTCAGCCTGCCCCTTTCCCCCTGAATTGACCGCCAGCGCCCTTCGTTTCAGGACGCCCAGAGCCAGGGGCGCTCCACCCTGGCCCCTTCCTCGTAAGCCGTGATTTCGGCCTCATGCGCGAGGCTTGCGCCGATCTCGTCCAAACCCTCCAGCAACGCTTCCCTGCGCGAGGATTCGATTTCGAATTGGATCGTCCCCGCCTGGTTGGGCCGGATGATACGCCGGTTTTCGAGGTCGATCGTGATTTCGGCGCCCGATTTGGCGTCGCCCATCAGCAGGTCGACCTGTTCTTTCGGAAGCTGGATCGGCAACATGCCGTTCTTGAAGCAGTTATTGTAGAAGATGTCGGCAAACCCGGTGCTGATGACGGCGCGAATGCCGAAATCCTTGAGTGCCCAGGGCGCGTGCTCGCGCGAGGATCCGCAGCCGAAATTATGCCCGGTCACCAGAATCTTCGCATGCCGGTAGGGTTCCTGATTGAGCGGGAAGTCGGCACGCTCCGATCCGTCCTCGTTATAGCGCAGCGCTTCGAACGCATGCGTGCCCAGCCCCTGGCGTGTCACCACTTTGAGGTATTCGGCCGGAATGATCTGATCCGTATCGATGTTGCTGATCGGTAATGGCGCGGCGATGCCGGTCAGTTTCTCAAACTTTTCCATGTTGCTCTCCCGCTCGCAATCAATCGAACTCGCGGGCGTCGGTGAACGTGCCCGTCACCGCCGCCGCCGCCGCCATCGCGGGGCTGACCAGGTGTGTGCGTCCGCCGGGGCCCTGGCGGCCTTCGAAATTCCGGTTGGAGGTGGAGGCGCTGCGCTTGCCGCGCGGCAGCTTGTCGGGGTTCATGGCGAGACACATGGAGCAGCCCGGCTCGCGCCATTCGAACCCCGCATCCAGAAGAACCCTGTCGAGCCCTTCCTCCTCCGCCTGGTGCTTCACGAGGCCCGAGCCCGGCACCACCAGCGCGCGCACCCCCGGGGCCACCTTGCGCCCCCTGGCGATCCGCGCCACCTCGCGAATATCCTCGATCCGGCCATTGGTGCAGGAGCCCACGAAAACATAATCGACCGGGACATCCTTGATGGGCGTGCCCGGCTCGAGCCCCATATAGTCAAGCATATGGGCCATTTGGCGCTGGCGGTCCGGATCACTTTCGGCCGCGGGATCAGGCACCCGGTCGGAGATCCGGATCACCGTTTCGGGGCTGGTCCCCCAGGTCACGAGCGGCTCGATCTCCTCGGCGCGCAACGTCACCTCCCGGTCATAGGCGGCCCCGGGATCGGACGGCAACGTCTGCCACCAGGCCATCGCCTGTTCCCACGCCCCGCCCTTGGGCGCGTAAGGACGGCCCTTCATATAATTGTATGTGACCTCGTCAGGAGCGATCAGCCCGGCACGGGCGCCGGCCTCAATGGTCATATTGCAGACCGTCATCCGCCCTTCCATGGAAAGATTGCGAATAGCCTCACCCGCGAACTCGATCACATGGCCGGTCCCACCGGCCGTGCCGATCTTGCCGATGATGGCGAGGATCACGTCCTTGGCCGTGACGCCCTTGGGCAAAATGCCGTCGACCGTAATCCGCATGTTTTTGGGTCGCCGCTGGCGAAGCGTCTGGGTTGCCAGCACATGTTCCACCTCGCTCGTGCCGATGCCGAAGGCGAGCGCGCCGAAAGCCCCGTGAGTGGCGGTATGGCTGTCGCCACAGACGATCGTCATGCCGGGCTGGGTCAGTCCCTGTTCGGGCCCGATGATATGCACAATGCCCTGCCGGATATCGCTGAGCGGTATATAGGGAATGCCAAATTCCTGCGTGTTGCGCTCGAGCGCCTCGAGCTGAATGCGGGAATTCTCGTCCTTGATGACGGACCGGTCGGGATCGGTCGGCACGTTATGATCGGGGACCGCGACCGTCTTGCCGGGCATTCGGGGTTTGCGCCCGGCGAGACGCAGGCCCTCGAAGGCCTGCGGGCTTGTGACTTCGTGCACGAGATGCAGGTCCACATACAGGAGCGAAGGCTCGTCGTCCTTGCCCTCATAGGCGACGTGGCTGTCCCATATCTTGTCGAACAATGTGCGAGGTGCTGTCATCGGTCTCTTCCCGGTTCTGGATGGTGATGGCGGGGCGCGACAGTCGACAGCGGGGGATTAGTCTTTTTTCGCCGCCGCCTCGTCAGCGCCGGTTCCCTCGACCCGGGCCTCGACCGCCTCCGCAGCGGCGCCGGCCGGCAGATCGGCCGCGCTCGCCACGGCGCCTTCAAGACCGGATAAATCGGCATCCACTCCGGCGCGCGCCCGGGCGCGCTCCACGATGCGGGCACGCTTGCCCGTCCGGCCCCGCAGATAATAAAGCTTGGCCCGGCGCACACGGCCGCTGCGGACCAGTTCGATACTGTCCAGTCGCGGCGAATAGAGCGGGAACACGCGCTCGACCCCTTCACCATAGGAGATCTTGCGCACGGTGAAGGACGAATTCAGACCGGCGTTCTTGCGGCCGATAACCACGCCCTCGAAGGCCTGAACGCGCTCGCGGGTACCCTCGACCACGCGAACGTTCACGCGCACCGTGTCACCCGGGTGGAAATCGGGAATGGTCTTGTCCCGTGTCAGTTGGGCAATCTGCTCGCGTTCAATTTGTTCAATCGTGTTCATGACCTTGTTCCCGCATCTTTCCCGTTTTCGGACGGCCCGGCTGGGCCCTTTCCTGATAACGGCTCCATAAGTCCGGCCGGCGCTCTCGCGTGATCCGTTCGGACTGCGCCAGCCGCCAGCCTTTGATCTCTTCGTGATGCCCGGACAGCAGCACCGCCGGCACCTCACGCCCTTCCCAGACCTGGGGTCTGGTGTAATGGGGGTATTCCAGCAACCCCCGCTCGAAACTCTCCTCGTTCAGCGAGTCCGCCTGCCCCATCACCCCCGGCAGCAGCCGAATGCAGGCATCGAGCAAACACACCGCCGCCGGCTCGCCACCCGACAGGACGTAGTCGCCGAGACTGATCTCCTCGGCACCCGTCTTGTCGAGCACCCGCTGATCGACCCCCTCGAACCGGCCACAGAGCAGTGTGGCCCCGGGCCCGGCCGCCAGCTCGCGAACGCGGCCCTGTGTCAGCCGGCGCCCGCGGGGCGTCAGGAAGATCAGCGGGCCGGCTTCGGCGTGATCGCCGCTGGCCGACGAGAGTGCCCGGTCGATGACATCGGGTCTCAGGACCATGCCCGGCCCGCCCCCGAAGGGGGCGTCATCGACGGTGGCGTGTTTATCGCGCGCAAAATCCCGAATGTCCACCGTTTCAAGCGTCCAAATCCCGTTCTCAAGCGCCCGGCCGGCCAGGCTCTGGCCGAGCGGACCCGGAAACATGGCGGGGAAAAGGGTCAGGACCCGGGCCCGCCAGGCGGTCCCCCCCGGCACCGCGCCCCGCGCCTGCGCTGATCCGCTCTCATTCGTCATGGCGCCGCCTTTCCGCCGTTGAGCCGCGCCCGAGCCCGGCCGCATCCGGATCGATCACCACCCGGCCCCGGCCGATTTCCACCCCCGGCACCGCTTGGCGCGTAAAGGGCACCAGCACCGAGCCGGACTTGCGCGCCGGACCGCCGCCTTCGGGGGGCGGCCCGATTTCCAGGACGTCGCCCGCGCCGAAATCGTGGATCGCCACGATTTCGCCGAACACGGTGCCGTCAGGCGCCTCGACCCGGAGCCCCACCAGATCGGCGTGGTAGAATTCGTCCTCCGCCATCGGCGTTGGCAGCGCCGCGCGGGCGACGTAAAGCCGTTCGCCCTGGAGGGCAGCCGCACCGTCCCGGTCGGTCACGCCATCGAGCGTGGCGACCACGCTGCCGCCCCGCTGGCCGGTCACCGTGATCGTGAATTGCCGGCCCCGCCCGTCCTGAACCGGGCCATAGGCCGCGATGCTCGACGGCTCGGCGGTGAAGCTCCGGATCTTCACCTGGCCTCGCACACCATGCGCACCCGTGATCTCGCCCAGGGCGATCAACCCGCCCGGATCCGGATCACCGGTCATGAGCTAGCCCTCGGTCTTGGCCCCGCCATCTTCCGACTCGCCCGACCCGCTGGCCTCGTCCGCCGGCGCGGCTTCGGCCGGAGCCTCTTCCTCTGCCGCCGCTTCCGCAGGGGCCGCGCCCGCAGCGCTCTGGTCGGCCACGGCAGCGGCTTCGAGCTTGGCCTTTGCCGCCTCGTCGCGTGCCTGCATCCGCTCCAGCGTCTTGGGGCGCGGCTTGCTCTTCTTGGTCTGTTCCGGGATCGGCCGGGCCTCGATGATATCCGCGGCGGCAAGAAACTTGGCGACCCGGTCGCTCGGCGTGGCCCCCTGGCTCAGCCAATGCTGGATCCGCTCGCTTTTCAGCAGGACCCGATCCGGATGGTCCTTGGGAACCATGGGGTTGTAATGGCCGAGGCGTTCGATGAAGCGCCCGTCGCGCGGCGACGACCCTTCGGTAACGACGATGCGGTAAAAGGGGCGTTTCTTCGCGCCGCCCCGGGACAGTCTGATTCGAAGTGCCATTCTGTTACGTGTCCTTTCTGATTTTAAATCCCGTCCAATTCGAAAACCGGGTCACTCGTCCCCGGCTACCGGCCCAGCAAGCCGGGCGGCAGGCCCGGCAGATCGCCCGGAGGCAACTGACCTTTCTTGCTCATCTTGCCGACGCGCTTCATCATCGTGTTCATCTGGTCGAACTGCTTGAGAAGCTTGTTGACGTCCTGCACCGACGTGCCGGAGCCGGCGGCGATACGTTTCTTGCGCGAGGCCTTGATCAGGCCGGGGCGACGGCGCTCATCCCTGGTCATCGACTGGATGATCGCTTCCTGGCGCCTGAGCGCCGCCTCGTCGAGACCGCCCGGCATCTGCTTCTTGAGACTGCCCGCGCCGGGCAGCATTTTCAGCACCCCCGAGAGGCCGCCCATTTTCTGAACCTGGCGCAACTGCTGAAGAAAATCGTCGAGATCCATGCGCCCCTTGGTTGCCTTGCGCGCGATCCTCTCGGCCTCTTCCTGAGTGACCGACTGGGACGCTTTTTCCACCAGGCTGACGACATCCCCCTGGCCGAGGATGCGGCCCGCGATCCGGTCCGGATGGAAGACTTCGAGCGCATCGGTTTTCTCGCCCGTGCCGAGAAACTTGATCGGCTGCCCTGTAACCCAGCGCATGGACAGCGCCGCGCCGCCCCGTGCGTCACCATCCACACGGGTCAGCACAATGCCGCTAAGGCCGACGCGTTCGTTGAATGTCCTGGCCGTGGCGACAGCGTCCTGGCCGGTCATGGAATCCGCCACAAGCAGCGTCTCGGCAGGCGAGGTCGTCGCCTTGACCTGTTCGAGCTCGTTCATGAGGTTTTCGTCGATTGCGAGCCGGCCGGCCGTGTCGAGAAGCACCACATCGAAACCCTGAAGCCGGCCGGCTTCCATCGCACGGCGCGCGATCGCGAGCGGCATTTCGCCCGCGACGATGGGAAGCGTGGCGATACCGGTTTGCTGACCAAGAGTCTTGAGCTGTTCCTGAGCGGCCGGGCGGTAAACGTCGAGCGAGGCCATGAGCACTTTTTTGCGCTCGCTCTCGCTCAACCGCCTGGCGAGCTTGGCCGTCGTCGTCGTCTTGCCCGAGCCCTGCAGGCCGACCATGAGGATCGCAACCGGCGGATTGGCCCGAAGATTGATCGCCGCCGCCTCGGCGCCCAGCATCGCGACAAGCTGATCGTGCACCAGCTTGATGACCATCTGTCCCGGCGTGACCGACCGCAGCACATCCTCGCCGACCGCCTTCTCGCGCACATCCTCGATCAGCGCCTTGACCACGGGCAGCGCGACGTCGGCCTCGAGCAGCGCCACGCGGATTTCGCGCAGCGCGCTCGTGACATCGCTCTCCGACAAGCGCCCGCGGCGGGTCAGCTTGCCGAAAACCTCGCCCAAGCGGTCTGTGAGACTGTCAAACACGGGCCCTTCGGCTCCCCTCGATCCTTCTCATCCGGATGGTCTCCGCCGCCACCGGCTGTCACCGCGCAAACGCCGAGGGCGCCGGTGCGCGCAACGCGCGGACCGGCGGACCTCCTCGGAGGCAGGGAACACCCTGTCAGTCGGAAGATGCCGGGGTTTTAGGCGCAAGCCGGGGCGGCGTCAAGCAAACCCCGGAACCCCGTCGGGCCAGGACGGGACGCGTTACCGATCTATCGTTCCAAATTAAGATTTGAAGGATTCCAACCATTTACCCCCTTTATTGTCAATTTATGGGCAGCAATAAATTGATAAAACTCATGATTATAATTTGACCGGCGCCTAGTATCGTGTCTTTCAGCGACCCGGGGGGTCCTCCTCCTCCCAGCCCATGAGGTTCTCCCTCACTCCCGGGTCACCCAAAGGAACCCCGCCTGCTGGCGCCCCCCGACCGGCAGGCGGGGTTTTTTTGACGGGAGCGCCGGAAAGCAGACAGAATTGGATTTTCCCCCATCGCGGCCCTATAAGGCCGACATGATGGCCGATCTCGACCGCCAGCCCCCGCCCCCGGCTTCGGCCGGCCCAACCCGCTTCTGGAAGATGCACGGGCTCGGCAACGATTTCGTCATTCTGGACGGCAGGGCGGGCGGCCTTGCCCTGACGCAAGCGGGCGCGCGGCGGCTGGCCGACCGCCATTTCGGGATCGGCTGCGACCAGGTGATTGCTCTGTTCCCGGCGACGGAGACCGGCGCCCAAGTGGCCATGCGCATCTTCAATGCCGACGGTTCGGAAGTGATGGCCTGCGGCAACGCCACGCGCTGCGTCGCCCGGCTCCTGTTCGAGGAGCGGGCAGGACAGGACGGCCACGTCACCATAGAAACGGGCGCCGGTCTTTTGGCGGCCTTCCCGGCAGCCTTCGGCGACAAATTCATCACCGTCGATATGGGCGTCGCCCGGACCGGGTGGCGGGAAATCCCGCTCTCTTCCGATGTCGACACGCTGCACCTGCCGCTTGCGGCGGACGGGTTGCGCGACGGTGTCGCTGTCAGCATGGGCAATCCGCATGCGGTTTTTTTCGTCGACGACGTGGCGGCGGTCGATCTCGCGCACCTCGGCCCCCGGCTCGAGAACGATCCCCTGTTCCCCGAGCGCGCCAATATCGGCGTGGCCCAGATCACGGGCAAGGACCGGATGCGGCTTCGCGTCTGGGAGCGGGGCGCCGGCCTCACACTGGCCTGCGGCACGGGCGCCTCGGCCGCGGCGGTGGCCGCAAGGCGCCGGGGGCTGGCCCGGGGCAGGATCGAGATAACCCTCGATGGCGGCACGCTCTGGGTCGAGACGGACGAGCGCGATCATGTCCTGATGACCGGGCCGGCCGCGCTGTCGTTTACGGGCACCCTCGGGGCGGCGCTTCAGGCAGGGACGGAGACACCATGAGCGCTCCCGAGATCATTACCCTTGGCTGCCGTCTCAATACCTACGAGTCCGAGGTCATGCGCGATCTCGCCGGGGAAGCGGGGCTGGACGACGCGATTATCGTCAATACCTGCGCCGTGACCGGCGAGGCGGAACGCCAGGCCCGCCAGACCATCCGGCGTCTCCGGCGCGAGCGGCCCCGGGCCCGGATCATCGTGGCGGGCTGCGCCGCCCAGATTTCGCCCGGCAAGTTCGCATCCATGGCGGAAGTGGATCGCGTTCTCGGCAACGACGAGAAAATGAAGCCCGAAAGCTTCGTCTTTGGCAGCGACGACGAAAATGCGCCCCGCGTTCGCGTCGCCGATATCATGACCGTGACGGAAACGGCGCCGCATCTCGTGACCGGCTTCGAGAATCACACGCGCGCCTTCGTCCAGGTCCAGAATGGCTGCGATCACCGCTGCACCTTTTGCGTCATTCCCTATGGCCGCGGGAACAGTCGAAGCGTTCCCATGGGTGATATCGCGAGACAATTGCGGCTTCTTGTCGGGGAGGGCTATCGCGAGGTCGTGCTGACCGGCGTGGATATCACCTCTTACGGCGGCGATCTGCCGGGTCAGCCCCGGTTGGGCCAGATGGTGCGCCGGGTGCTCAACTCGGTCCCGGGGATCGAGCGGCTGCGCCTGTCATCTCTCGATCCGGCGGAGATGGACGACGAACTCTTCGATCTTGTGGCGAACGAGCCCCGGCTCATGCCCCATCTGCATATCAGCCTGCAGGCGGGCGACGATATGATCCTCAAGCGCATGAAGCGCCGTCACTCACGCGCCGATGTCACCCGCTTCTGCGACCGCTTGCGGCAGGCGCGCCCGGATATCGTGCTGGGCGCGGACCTGATCGCCGGATTTCCGACCGAAACCGAAAAGATGTTTCGCAATACCTGCAATCTCGTGGACGAGGTCGACCTCACGTTCCTTCATGTCTTCCCCTATTCGCCCCGCCCCTTCACGCCGGCCGAACGCATGCCGCAACTGCCCGCCGAGATCCGGCGGGACCGGGCGGCCCGGCTCCGGGACTCCGGCCGGGCGCGCCGCGCGGCCTATCTCGCCTCGCGCGTGGCGATACGCGAAGAGGTGCTGGTGGAAAAAATCGAGACGACGCCCGAAGGCACCGTCGCCCTGGGTCACACCGCCTATTTTGCGCCCATCGAGATCGCGGGCCTCGGCCCGGAAAGCGTGGGCGCTATCCGCACGGCCCGGGTCACCGGCGTGGCGGGACGGGGCAAGGAAACCGTGCTTCAGGCCGTAGCCGGCGCGTGATGACCGAGGCGCCTTCCACAGCCGGGCGGGGATCGTGGTTCAAGCGCCTGCGCCAGGGGTTGCGGCGAAGCTCGTCCAGGCTGGCCGACGGGATCGGGCAGGTTTTCGCCAGCGGCCGGGTCGACGACAGGACACTCGATGCGCTCGAAGACCTCCTGATCGAGGCCGATCTCGGTCCCGAGACGGCGATGGCCTTGCGCGAGAAGATTGCGCGACTGAACGGCCTCGCGGGCGCGGACGCGGCCGACACGGCCCGCAATGTGCGCGAGGCGCTGGCCGATGAGATCGCCGGGATCGTCGAGCCGGTGGCGGTCTCACTGGATGTCCCGGCCGGCCACCGCCCTTTCGTCATCCTGGTGGTCGGTGTCAACGGCAGCGGCAAGACCACCAGCGTCGGCAAGCTGGCCCATCTCTTTGGTGAAGCGGGACAGAAAGTAAAGATCGCCGCCTGCGACACGTTCCGTGCGGCCGCGAGCGAACAGCTCATGCTTTGGGGCGAGCGGGCTGGGGCCCAGGTACTGAGCGCGCCGCCGGGCAGCGATGCTTCGGGGCTGGCCTACCAGTCACTCCAGGAAGCGCGCGCGGATGGGACCGACGTGCTGCTGATCGATACCGCCGGCCGGCTGCAGAACCGGGCCGACCTGATGGCCGAACTGCAGAAAATTCGCCGCGTGCTGCAAAAGCAGGACGAAACGGCGCCCCATGCGGTACTGCTTGTGCTCGACGCCACGACAGGGCAGAACGCCCATAGTCAGGTGGAAATTTTTCGCGAAATGGTGGACGTGACGGGTCTCGCCCTCACCAAACTCGACGGCAGCGCCAAGGGCGGGGTCCTGGTCGGACTTGCCCGGCGCTTCGGTCTGCCGGTGCACGCCATCGGCGTCGGGGAGGGGGTGGACGACCTGCGCCCATTCGAGGCCCGCGCCTTCGCCCGTGGCCTTCTTGATCTGGATGACGCATGACCGACAAGCCCGAGAACACCGGAACGCCACAACCGCAAGCATCCGGAAAGCCGCCGGGAGCAAAGCAGGGCGGACTCTTTCGCTTTGTTGTCGAACTCTCGCCGTTGCTTCTCTTCTTCTATATCAATGGCGAGCACGGGATCATTCCCGCGACCGCCGTGTTCGTGCTCGCCACCACTCTCTCCCTCGCCATCATCTATTGGCGCGAGCGCCGGCTCGCCCTCATGCCACTGATCGCCACGATCGTGGTCCTTGTGTTCGGCGGGCTGACCGTGGTGCTTGAGGATGAGATTTTCATCAAGCTCAAGCCCACCATCGTGAACGGGATTTTTGCCGCGATTCTCCTGGGCGGGCTGGCCATGGGCCGGCCCCTGCTGCGGCCCTTGTTTGGCGATTCGCTCGACCTGACCCAGACGGGATGGCTCAAGCTGACCCGGCGCTGGGCCCTGTTTTTCATCGCCCTTGCCATTGCCAACGAGATCGCCTGGCGCACGCTCGGCACCGATGACTGGGTAAGCTTCAAGGTATTCGGCCTGCTGCCGGCCGCGTTCATTTTCGCCATGCTGCAAACGCCCCTGATCCTGCGCCATCAGCGCAAGCCGGCCGGGCGGCCGGGCGCCGACTAGCTGGGCCGGCGGACGGCCGATCTCAGACGCGGATGTCGATCAGGCTGCCGGGGGGCAGGGGACGGGACGGATCGGGCACGGTCGGCGCCGCATCGGATGACGGCTGGACCCCCTGGGAAGAGTTGGCGGGCGCCACGCCCATCGGCAGATGGGTTGCGCCGGAGACCGTGGAAGTCGCGGCGGCCGGCGTGGTCGCGCCCGGCATTTTTCCGCTATTCGCCGCCGGACCGGTCTGCGCCGGTGCGGCCTGGGCCGAGGCCCGGCGGGGACCGCCGAGTGTCTGGGCGAGAAAACTGGCGTTCGTCACATCCATAGGCGGGCGGCACCCTCGGTCGGCCGGACCGGCCCTTCCACGAGGGGAAAGGCCGGGGCGAGCGGAGGCTAGCCTGGCCACGTCTAACGGGACGTTAATGGCGAGAAAAAAAAATTTGCGGCCTTTCTGCACGCATTGGTAAACAGCATAAATATCGCCAGAATTCTCGCGTTTCGAGTTAAGGCACGGATTCCGCACCATAAATTTTTTTCGGACGCGTGCAGCCTTAACGCGATGGTAACCGCGGACCGGCGAAGCTCGGACTCGCTGTCGGATTTTGCGGCCGGGACTTCCCTGCCACGGCCGGCGGCGGGAAGCTTTGTTCGTAATTCACCAGCAACTCCTCTACATAGGAGCGGGGGCCGTGCCGCGGTTTCAGGATATGGAGTTAGAGGAGCTCTTACAAATGGCTCGCGACCGAAGTGTGGAGGGGCGTACGCGCCTGGCCACGACCGTCGGCGATCTCTATGTCGAGAGCGATTTGAATCTCTCGGACCGCGAACGCGCCCTCATGACCGACATCCTGGACCAGCTGATCCACGATGTCGAAATGACCGTGCGTCACACTCTGGCGGAGCGTTTCGCGAAACTGCCCAATGCGCCGCACGATCTCGTTCTCAAGCTCGCGAACGACGAGATCGACGTGGCGCGCCCGATACTTCTCGAAAGCGGCGTGCTCCGCGATCAGGAATTGATCGACATCATCCATCACCGTTCGCTGCAGCATCAGCTTTCGATCGCGATGCGCACCCAGGTCAGCGAGATCGTCTCGGATGCCCTGGTCGAGACCGAGAATACGAACGTCATCAAGACATTGCTTGAAAATAGCAGCGCCCGGATCGCCCGCAGCACGATGGAATATCTGGTCAACCAGTCCCGGCGGGTCAACGAATTCCAGGAACCTCTTGTCCGGCGCGAGGATCTGCCCACGGAACTTGCCAAGCGCATGGTTTTCTGGGTCTCGGCCGCGCTGCGCAAGCACCTGCTGGAACAGCACCGGATCGACGAGGCGGAACTCGACGACATTTTGGATGAAACTGTCGCCGAAGAAGTCCGCCAGGTCGAAAAACAGGCCAAGAACGAAAGAAGCGAAGACGTACTGGCGCGGCAGATCGCCCGGGAAAAGAAGATCACCGCCCAGATGCTGATCGATGTGCTGCGCCGGGGTGAGGTGCCGCTTTTCGAATCCCTGTTCAGCCAGATGGCCAACATCGATACCGAAATGGCCCGACGGGTGATTTACGAAACCGGGGGCGAGAGTCTGGCGGTGGCCTGTCGCTCGCAGGAAGTGCCCAAAAGCGATTTCGCCAGCATTTTCCTGCTCAGCCGTCGGGCGCGGCCGGGTGACAAGACGGTGGATCCGCACGAACTGCAGAAGGTCCTGTCCTTTTACGACAAGATCAAGCCCGATGCGGCGCTAAGCGTCGTCAGGCGCTGGAAGCGTGAAGAGGGCTACCGGCAGGCGATCGAAGACGTCGAGAAAGGTTCGAAGCCGAAAAACTGACGCCCGCGCTAGAAGCGGTAGCTGTATCGAAGGCCGAACGTATCCAGGCCCTCGTTCTCGTCGTTGAAGAAATTTCCCTGCGACACGTGGTCGAGAAAGACCGAGATGCTGTCCTTCTTGTAGAAGTTCCAGCCCAGCTCAAGCCCTTCGCGGAACAATACCTCCGTACCCAGCTCTTTCTTGTCGACACGTCCGGGCGCGGCGGTTTCGCCGTTATGGCCCGACAGGCCGAAATGAAACAGCACGAACACGTCATCCCAGAACCACCAGTCCCAGGTGAGACCGCCATAAAGCTGGCTGGTATCGCCGGCATTGTTGATGTGCACACCGATATGCGGGCGGGGTGACCAGAGAATCTCGAGAAAATCGGGGCTGACGAAAACGATCTCGGCGTTGACATCCTCCCCGTCTTCCTTCTCACGCCCGAAAACGCCGGCGTCGTGGAACGCGTACCCGAGCCGGACTTCAGAGACGAACCCGAAAAGCGGCTCGTCTCCGGGCCGGTACGGATCGGCCGCCCGGGCCGGGGCGAAAGCCGAAAGAAGCAGGGTTATGGCGATCGCGGCCGCCGGGCAGTGACGGCCTCGGCCAGGAATTGCTGCCTTGAGGAATGCGACCAAGACCGCCCCCGTTCCGATGCGCTTCGCCGATTTCCGGCGACCCCTGTTCTGCGCGGCATCTTAGCTATTTTTTGGCCGGGTAGAAGGGCGTTTTTGTCGGCGGGCGACTAAAGTGCGCGCAATGCGTCCATCGTGCGCAGGACCGCGGGTCCGATCAGGACGACGAAAAGCGTCGGCAGGATGAAGATAATCATCGGCACGGTCATGGTCGCCGGCAGGCGGGCGGCTTTCTCCTCGGCGCGCAGCAAGCGCTGATCTCGATATTCGGCTGCCAGCACCCGAAGCGCGCGTGCCAGCGGCGTACCGTATTTTTCCGTCTGCAACAGTGCGTTTGTGAGGCTTCGCATCTCAGGAATATCGACGCGGCGTCCGAGATTGTCCAAGGCCTGCCTGCGCCGAGGCAGAAAGCCGAGCTCGATCGCAGTCACATCCAGTTCGTCCGATACTTCGGGCGCAGCCTGGCGCATTTCCCGCGCGACCCGCGTAAAGGTCGCATCGAGCGACAGCCCCGCCTCGGCGCAGATCACCATGAGATCAAGCGCATCTGGCAGACCCTTTCGGATTTTCGACCAGCGCTTGCTGATCGCATTGCGCACGAACAGCTCCGGTGCATAAGCCCCGGCCACCACCAGCAGAGCGGCGATCAGAAGGCGTGTCGTGACGCTCGTCTCGTACGGGCCCGAGGCAAATAATGTCAGGATTACGAACAGCCCGACGAGCAGCGGCAGGGAAAGTCGCGCGAACAGATAGCGTACCAGCCCCTGCTCCGATCGCCAGCCGGCCTGAGCCAGCTTGAGGCGCGTCCTCTCCGCCTCGCGCGTGCGCAGCAGGTTGAACTGCCGAACCACCCGTTCCATGAATTTCGTGCGGTCCACCAGCGCCACGCGCCGTCGGGGCTCGGCCATGGCGTGCCGCAGGCGCTCGCGCCGGTCGATCAGGGCACTGATGCGCTGGCCGTATTCGCTTTCCGGCAAAAGCGCGCGCCAGATCGCAACGACCGTCAGGAAGGCCATGGCCCCGGTCAGAATGGCCAGCGCATCCGCCTGGTCCAGGCCAAAGGGCAACAGCGTCTCGATCATATTTCGAATCTCACCATTTTTGCCATGACGCCGGCGCCCATCAGCATCATCAGGGCGCCGAAGCCGATAAGAATCATCCCCCGCGGATCGGTGAAGAGGCTCATTGCATAGCCCTGGTTGAGCGTGAAAATAATCGCAAACATGATGAACGGCAGCCCACCCAGGATGTAGGCGCTCGCCCGCGCCTCAGAGCTCATGGCCCGGATCTTCAGCTTCATCTGCCGCCGCTTGCGCAGGAGATCGGAGAGATGGCCCAACGTCTCGGCCAGATTGCCGCCGGTTTCCTTCTGGATCGACAGCGTGACCACGAAGAATTTGAAATCGGCCGTATTGAAACGCGCCGCCGCCTCCCAAAGACCTTCCTCAAGCGTGCGCCCGATCCGCATGACTTCCGATATGCCGCGGAATTCGACACCCACCGGATCGGCCATTTCCTCGCCCACTGACTTGATCGCCTCGCTTACCGGCAGACCCGAGCGCAAGCCGCGCACGATGAGATCGATAGCGTCCGGAAACTGCGCGTTGAACTTGCCGAGCCGTCGCGAAATCATCCAGCCCACGATGAACCACGGCAGCCCAAGCCCGGCGAGGATCCCGGCGAAGCTGTTGACCAGCCACGGCAGCGGCATGACCTGGTTAAGGAGCCAGGCGGCACTCACCGCCAGAAGCCCGTTGGCCAGCAGATAAGGACCGAGACGGATCGGCCGACCGGTCATGCGCAGCCGCCGGCGCAGTTTCTCGGGCTGCGGCAGGAGTCGCTTGATCAGCCGGTCGAGGCGCGCGATCGAGCTGTCGCGACCGTCGCGCTTGATGCTCTCCGAAATTTCGGGCGCCGTGAAGCCGGGCCAGCGCCGTTTGAGCGCTTCGAGGCGGCGATGGCGGCCGTCGTCGCCGCCGATTCCGACCGCGGCCATGGCGAGGACCCCGGCACCAAGGGCGAGGAAAACGCTGACGGCCGCGATAATCGGCAAGAGGTCCCTGATCATGAGCGCCTCCTCAGTCCAACGCATCGAGAAGCGCGCGGTCGAGCCCGAAATAGCGCGCCTTCTCGGTGAAATGCGGCCGCAGGCCCGACCATTTGAAATCGCCCTGCAAGCGCCCGTCGGCCCCTTCCCCGGTAAATTCGAAGGTGAACAGGTCCTGGGTCGTGATGACCTCGCCCTCCATGCCGACGACTTCGCTGATCCGGGTCACGCGGCGCACGCCGTCGCGCATGCGCGAAACCTGCACGATAAGGTCAAGTGCCCCGGCGATCTGGTTGCGCACCGCATGGGTGGGCCAATTGACGCCGGCCATGGCGACCATGTTTTCCAGCCGGGTCAGGCCTTCACGCGGATTGTTGGCATGGACGGTCCCGAGCGAACCGTCATGGCCGGTATTCATGGCCTGCAGCATATCGAGAGCTTCGGCGCCCCGGACCTCGCCCAGGATGATCCGGTCGGGCCGCATGCGGAGTGCGTTCTTGACCAGATCGCGCATATCGATCTGGCCCTGTCCCTCGAGATTCGCGGGCCGGGTTTCGAGCCGGACCACATGGGGCTGCTGCAACTGGAGTTCGGCCGCATCTTCAATAGTCACGACGCGCTCGCCGCCGTCGATCATCTGGCTCAGGGCATTGAGGAGAGTGGTCTTGCCGGACCCCGTTCCGCCCGAGATCAGGACATTGAGCCGGCACCGTGAGGCGATCTTGAGGACCTTGGCCATGGCGGGGGAAATGTTGCGCTGACCTTCCATGATATCGAGGGTGATGGATTTTTTCGCGAATTTCCGGATGGAGATGCTGGTGCCGTCTATCGCGAGCGGCGGTGCGATGATGTTGACGCGGCTGCCATCCTCGAGACGCGCATCGACCAGTGGGCTCGACTCGTCGATCCGCCGCCCGATCTTGGTCACGATCCGCGTCGCGATATTCATGACATGGGTGTTGTCCTTGAACTTGACATCCGTGAGCTCCAGCTTGCCCCGGCGCTCGACATATACCTGATAGGGACCGTTGACCATGATGTCGGTGATTTCGTCATCGGCCAGAAGCGGCTCCAGCGGACCCAGGCCCAGCATTTCGTTCAAAAGCCCGGTCACCAGATCGCGCTGTTCGATCTGATTGAGCTTGAGCTTCTGTTCACCGACGATTTCACCGACGATCTCGCCAACCTGGCGAGCGAGCTCCTTGCGGGGCAATCGTGTCGCTACAACGGGATCGATGCGCTCGATCAGGACCGGCTGGACCTTTTCCCGCGCCTCTTCGATGACCGACCGGC
Source organism: Alphaproteobacteria bacterium (assembly GCA_040220875.1). Classification (NCBI taxonomy): domain Bacteria; kingdom Pseudomonadati; phylum Pseudomonadota; class Alphaproteobacteria; species Alphaproteobacteria bacterium. The sequence goes on from JAVJVX010000005.1 coordinate 651,880, forward strand.
TGGATGTGACGACCCGCCCGTCCGCCCGGCCGGGGCCGGCAATGGGACTGGCAATGGGACTGGCAACAGGACTGGCAACGGGGCTGGCCCCAAGCGGCTGATCCGGCGCGCCGCCGGCCTCTGTCTCCTGATCCCCCGGCGGCTCGCTTTCGCACCGGGCGGCCTCGGCCTCGGCCAGGAGATTGTTGATCATCTCGGTCACGACATTGCGCTGATCGAGCAGGGTCAGTTGCGCGCGGCCCGCATTGACATAGGCGAGAACGATATCCGAGCACCGGGCGGCGATATCCCGCCGCGGCAACCGGCGAGCGAGGTCGAGGTCAATGCGCTTGCGCAGCTCAGTGCCCAGCTCGCGGGCAACCGCCTCGGCTTTTTCGATGTCGCCACCACGTGACATCCGGCGCACATCCCGGCCGATCGGGTGGCCCTGTGCCGATCCGTTGAGGCCGCCGGCCGGCGTCCCGGCCATTCGCGGGGGTGCCTTGCGGTGGGGTGTTTCCTCCTGACGCTTGCCGAAAGCCACGCGATACCCCCCGTCCTAGCCGAAAAGCCGGCCGATAAGGGTGGCCGGCCTGCCGTCGCCCTCCTCGGGCGGCGGGGCCAGCTCCCTGGCCATCTCGCGCATTGCCTTGAGCAGCTTGGAGCCCCGGGCGGCTTTCGCGAGCGGACGGCCGGCATTGACCGCCGCCGCCACCGCGTGGGCATCCTCGGGAATCCGGGCGGCGATATCCTGGCCGATGGTTCGCTCGTATTCGCCAGGCGTCAACTGGCCCTTGCCGGCGAGGCCCTCGCGGTTGATGACGAGCCTGATACTGGCGCCGGGCGCGGTGGTCCGGGCCAGTTCCAGAAGGCGCATCGAGTCCCGCAGCCCCACCATGGACAGGTCGCTTACGATAAAAATATCGCTGGCGGCCTGAATGAGCTCCGGCTTCATCACCGCCAGCATGCGCGGCACATCGAGCACGATGTACTGGGCCGTGCCGCTCAATTCGCCGAGCAGGCCGCTCATCGCCTCGGGATCGATCGGCAGGTCCGTGTTCAGCGGCTCTTCGGCCGCGAGAATGGAAAGGTTTTCGCTTTCCGCTACGGCGGCGCTGGTCACGAACAGGCTGTCGACCCTCGCGGCATTTGCCAGGGCGTCGGGCAGCCCGCCGGTCGGCGCGAGGTCAAGGGCGAGACCGACACTGCCGAAATGCAAATCGAGATCGACCAGCGAGACCTTCTGCCCGTGCTCATGGGCCAGGAGCCAGGCCAGCGTGGTCGCGACAGTGGTCCCGCCCGCCCCGCCGCGCGCCGCGAGTACCGTTACCACCCGCCCGGCGGCGGCTGGCTTCTCGATTTCGTCGATCGGACGCAGCGCATTGAGAATCGCCCGTTGCAGGGCCAGCGGCTCAAGCGGCTTGATCAGATAGTCGGCCACACCTTCCGACATCAGGTCGCGGAAGAGGGATACATCGTTCACCTCGCCAAGCGCGATGACGATCGTGCCGGACTCACAAAGGTCCCGCAGCCGGCGCAGATCGGCGAGCGGATCACCGATCCCGGAAATATCCACCATGAGGAGATGAGGCGAGGGTTCGGCGCGCAGCGCCTCAAGCGCGCGGTCCAGTCCGCCCGCCTCCACACGTGCTCCCGGCCAGAACGAGGCACTCACCTGCAGGATGACGGCGCGCGTGTCCTCGTCGGCGACGAAGGCCATCATGTTCTCGGCCGCGCGCGCCTTCGCCGCGTTCCGGCCCAGAGATTTCAGGGCAATGGGTTTCAGGAGAGAGGCGGCTTTCATTCGAATGTCACGGTGGCCGTCGCCCCGCCCTCCTCTTCTTCCGGCAATTCATTGACTTCGCCCGCGCGATAACGCTCGACGGCGGCAGCCGCCACGGTCCCGTCCGCGGGCCCCATCTCCTGCCCGCGGATGAGGTCTTCCGGATAGGCCACCATGAGGCCGAGATTTGTCACCGTCGCGCAGCCGAAATTGCTCGACGTGGTATTGGTGAAATCGGCGCCGGGAGGTTTGCTCCAGTCCGGACAATTTGGCGGCGTCACCTGCCAGAACCCGCCCTCGATCGCGATTGCCGGCTCGCCCGCGGGCTGGGTGGCCCGGCCCTGGCGCGGCTCATATCCCGCCTCGGCCACCAGCCGGGCAATCTCGGACAGCCGGATGCGGTCGATCTCGGCGGTCTCTGCCGTCAGGGCGGGCAACACGACGACGCTCCGGCGCGGCGGCGGCAGGGCCTTCAGGAAAGAGATCAGCCGATCGCGTTCACGCGCGTCGACGGCGACGTTGTCCGTCTCGAATGTCACCGCGTGCGACCGTGCGACCCAGGTCACCTTATTCGCCTTGGTCGATGTCAGGAGGGAGCGGTTACCGCTCGCGTCCGTGCCGACGGTCTCGCTCTTGCAGCCCGCCAGAAACAGAAGCGCCAGGATCCCCGCACCCGCTATCCAGGCGCGCCGGGCCCGTCCGGCTTTCGCGCGGTGAAAACAGGAGAATCCGTGAAATGAATTTTCGACTACATGGCTCATGGCTTGGATCCTATTTGACGACGGCTCCGACCGGCTCTTCCCGGCGCTCAGGCGAACCTGCGGGCTGAGATTGCGCCATCGGCGGCGCTTCACCCGCCGGACGCTGCTTGTAATGGTGGCCCTTGAAATAATGCGCCGCATCGCTCGGGCTTTCGTATCCGTCCGTCGGCGCGGCGAGACGCGCCTCGGAAACAGGCCGAACGATATAGGGCGTCACGATGATGACGAGTTCCGATTCGTTGCGCTGAAACGTGTCGGATCGGAACAGCGCGCCCAGGATCGGCAAATCGCCAAGCCCCGGAAATTTGTTGATGTCGTGAGTGACGTTGTTCTGCAGCAGGCCCGCGATCGCGAAACTCTGGCCGCTGGCCAACTCGACCGTGGTCTCCGCCCGTCGACTGGTGAGCGCGGGGATGGTGAACCCGCTGAACTGAATGGCGCCGGCATTGGAGAGTTCGCTCACCTCCGGGCGCACCTGCAGGTTGATCCGTCGTTCGCCTGTCAGGGTTGGCGTAAAGGCGAGTCCGACGCCGAATTTCTTGAACTCGATGGTGATCGTGTTCGCATCCTGCGGCACCGGAATGGGAAACTCGCCGCCTGCGAGAAAACTTGCCGTCTCTCCCGACATGGAGGTCAGGTTGGGCTCGGCCAGGACAGAGATGAAACCTTCATCCTCGAGCGCGTCGATCACGGCATTCAAATCGACCGAACCGGACGCGAAATTGCCGAACAGGCTGTTGGTCGTGGTCTGCGCGCCCCCGACGTTGCGCAGGCGGAAATCCCGCGTGATCAGCGCATCACCAAGGGGGTCGAAGGCACCAAACGGCGCCACCGCCAGCGGATTATTGGTTGGGGCCAGCGTCCCGGCCACCAGCACCGGATTGCCCGTCGCCAGGCCGAACAGGAAACTGCCGGTATTGAAGACCGATTCCCAGTTGATCCCGATCTGCTTGATGACATCGCGGGAAACCTCGGCGACACGCACGCGCAGATGCACCTGGTTGGGCGCATCCACGGCAATGCGGTTGATGACTTTTTCCGGATCGCCCGTGAACCGCGCCGCCAGCATGCGGGCGTTCTCCGCTTCCGAGGCCGATGCGACGTTACCGGTCAGCATCAGCGAATCGCCCACGGACTGCACGTCGAACCGGGCGGTCGGCAAGAGGCCGCTGAGCGCCGATTTCAGTCGCGTGATGTTGTGATTGACGTAAACCTGCTTGGTCGCGAGGATCCGCTCGTTGCCGTCGGCCGCATAAAGCGTCGTGTCCCCCGGCTTCTTCCCGAAGATGTAGACGAGGCGGGGAGACTTCACCTGAATGTCGGCGATTTCCGGATTGGCAATAAAGACTGTTTCCGCCGGACCGGGCAGACGCACGAGCAAGCCCTTGTTGGTCTCAAGCTCGAGCGCGGCCTCGCCGGCCTCGATCACCTCGACGTCCTGCGCCGCCAGAGATCGCGGAAAAAAGGTGAAGACAAGCAGCCCGAGAACGATGGCCAGCGCGTAGCGCAGCACCCGCGAGGCTTGCATCCCCTGACAGAAATGTGGCGGAGGGGAAAGAGTGAGCGCGATCATCTTGCGCCTCCGCCGAGGGTCAGGGACTCGCTCTCGCTCGCCCGCAATACGTTGATGACGCGGCCCGCACCGCCCAGAACACGGCTCACTTCGCTGTCCCAGGTATGACGCGTGCGCCGGGCGTGGCTCCGGCTCGCATCTGCCGGCTGGCCGTCCTCGGTTTCGACTGCAAGTGACCGAAGGCTGAGGGAAAGCTTGCCGACCTCGTCGACGAGAGTGATGATCTCGGCCTGCTTGGCCGTCACCTCGAGCGTCGCCGTCTTGCCCACTTGCGGCTTGCCGTCGACATCCTCGGTGCGCTGATCGATGGCCAGTACCCGGATATCCTCGAGTACGGTTTCGCTGGCCCGGCGCTCGACCCGGTCCTCGACCGAGCCGACGCGGACCGTATGGGTCAGGATCACGTCCACCCGGTCACCCGGGAAAATAAACCCGGCGATGCCCGAGGTCGCGTTGACCGGCACCGAGACCGCGCGCTTGCCCGGCGTCAGAACCGCGGCCAGAAATCCCTGATCGCCGGCCCGCACCAGACGGCCCTCGGTTACGGGCTCGCCTTCGACAAGACGCGAGCGCACCACGGCGCCGGTAAAATCGTCCGCCGTCAGGCTGCCCTTGACCACGTAGGTATCGGCCAGATCATCATCCGGCCAGGACTGCCAGCGCAGTCGGTCCGGCCGGACAAACTGGCCGGGCATCAGATCGCGCGCCGCGACCAGCACGTGAGTTCCCGGCTCGGCCTCCACCGTGACAGGTGGGCGGGCGGCATTGGCGCGCTCGGAATCGATCGCCGCGCGCACCAGAAACGCGGTCGCGACCGCAAGCAGGCCCGCAATGCCCAGGAAGATGGAAGCCTTTGTCCGCCGCATGCTATTGCTCCGAAATCCCGCTCTTCGCGCCCGGTCGCCCGCGCCCTAGGCGAGGCTCTGCCAGAAAAGGAAGGCGGCGGCATAAAGCCCGCCGGCCGCGATGGCGATGCCGTAGGGAACCGTCAATTTTGAAAACCGCTTGCCTGCGCGAAACGGGCGCGGCCGGGTGCCACTCCTGCTGCCGACCCTGTCCCCGGCCAGATCAGCCAGATCAGCCAGGCCGGCCGGCATCGGGCCACGGGCAAGGCCGGGGATGACCATGGCCATGAGGGAAAGCACCCCTCCCGCCAGCAGGGTCACCATGATCACCGGCACGAACAGCGTGGGCCCGGCCCAGAGCGCGAGCGCAGATAGAAGCTTCACATCGCCGCCGCCTAAGATATTGAGGGCATAAAGCCCGGCGCCCGCAGCAAACACGCCTGCGGCCAGCATCAGGGCGACGATCCAGTCGACCGGCGTGGGGCTCAGCAGGACAAAAACAGGGAACAGCGCGAGGAGCGCGAGCGACAGGCGATTGGGAATCCGCGTTCCGAGAAAGTCCTCGATCGCGGCCGCCACCATCAGCACCGCGAACAGAATTACCACCCATTGATAGAAGAAGAGGCTCATGTGCTGTCTCCCGGCTCGTTCCCGGTCGGTGCCGGGCGCCCGGCGAAAATCCGGCCCGCGCTGACGGGCCTGTGCAACAGGGCAAAAAGGGAAAGGGGGCCGGGCCGGAAGGCCGGGACGGCCAGGACGGATTGTCCCGGCCCCCGAAATTGCCCTGTTCTTACGGCGTGGTCACGGCACTGTTCAGCGTCGTGGAGACGCTGGTGAACATCGTGTCGAGCGATCCGCCCATGGCCTGAAGCGCCCCGATGGCCGCCACGGACACAAGCGCGGCGATCAGGCCGTATTCGATAGCGGTGGCCCCGGACTCGTCCCGGAGCAGGCTTTTGAAGAACGTTTTCATCTTTCAATCCTCCGTGTGTGTTATCGCGCCCGTTTGGAGCGCCTCACGGGGAGAAGATGACAGTGGCGAAATAAAAATGTGTTAAGGATCAAATACAGTTTTAGTAATAGTCATGTATTATAAAATAATAATCTCATATTATTATTATTAATATCAGATTCTTCCGGAATTTTTATTTTGTTTTATCGGTATTTGAGACAAATCCGCGGTCCCGCGGCGGAAGCCCGTCTTGGCCAGGGGCGGGGGTCGAGGCGCGCGGTCGGGGAGGCGCGCGCCTCGCCCGGGGCGGGCCCGCACGGGGTGAGCGTTCCCGCCGGAGGCGACATCCCGCGGGGATTTCGCGAAAATTGCCGATATTTTTTTTCGCCGGAGTCAAAAAAAACCGGGCCCTTTCGGGCCCGGTTCGACAGTACATGCGCGTCCGGCGCGTCGGGGACGCCGGTCTAGCGGCGCTCGCCCAGAAGGCGCATCAGCATGATGAACAGGTTGATGAAATCGAGGTACAGGCTGAGCGCGCCCATCAGCGCCTTTTTGCCTTCGGTCTCGGACGAATCGCCTTCGTAGTAGACGTTCTTGATGCGCTGCGTGTCATAGGCGGTCAGCCCGGTGAACACCAGGACACCGATGACCGAAACCGCGAAATGCAGCGCCGAGCTGGCGATGAACATGTTGACCACCGAGGCGATGATGATGCCGATGAGGCCCATGAAAAGGAACGAGCCCCAGCCCGTCAGATCCTTCTTGGTCGTGTAGCCGTAAAGGCTCATGGCGGCAAAGGTGCCGGCAGTGATGAAGAACACGCGCGCGATACTGGCGCCGGTGAACTGGATGAAAATGGTCGCCAGCGACAGGCCCATCAGCACCGAAAAGCCCCAGAACACCGCCTGCGCCGTGGAAAGCTGAAGCTTGTGGATCCGGAAGCCCAGGAAAAACACCGCGCCGAGCGGGGCCAGCATCACGAGCCAGACGAGGGGTGAGCCGAACAGCGTCGCGCCGAACTGGGTCGCCCCGACGATCTGCCCCGTCGCCGGATCGGTCACGACGGCAAGCTGCGCCGTCAGATAGGCCACGATGCCGGTGATGGCGAGGCCGCCGGTCATGTAATTGTAGACCCGCAGCATATAGGCGCGCAGACCCTCGTCGATCGCGGCCCCCGCGCGCGCCTCGGCCCCGGTGCGAAGTTCAAACCGATTGGACATGTTTTCGTCTCCAGAAAATTCGCGGCGCCCGAGCGGGCGCGCGGACCTCCGCAGGATATTAGGTGCTTTGCCCGAGTTTTCAACGCCGCCAGCCTAAAATCCGCAAAAAACCGGCTGTATGACAGTTAGCCGGGGGTCCCGCGGGGGGTGGCGGTCTCACGGATTGCGCAGGAGCGGCCCCGCCCGCGCGCCCAGCGCCCGCCAGGTCCCCGCGAAGCCCCCCAGCGCCGTCAGCAGCACGGCGGATGCGGCGGTGACCAGCAGCGCCAGCGCGTCGAAAGACCAGGGCGTCTCCATCAGCTCGGTAATGACGGCGTAGGCGGCCAACGTGCCGCCAAGAGCCGCGATCAGCGTTGTGATGAGGCCAAGGAAGGCGAACTCCATCAGAAAGCTGCCGAGAATGAATCGGCGCGGTGCCCCCACCACCTTAAGGATGACCGCATCATAGATCCGGCGCTGATGGCCGGCGGCGATCGCGCCGGCGAGCACGAGCGCGCCCGCAAACACGGCCACGAGCGCGGTCAGGCGCACGGCCAGTGCGACATCGGCGACGATGGCGTTGGCCGCCTCCAGCGCGTCGCGTACGCGGATGGCCGAGATATTGGGAAACGCATCGGTTACGCGCCGCTCGAGACGGTCCTCCACCTCGGGGGGTGCGACGACCGTCGCAACATGGGTGACGGGCGCCCCGGCCAGAACGCCGGGCGAGAAGATCATGACATAGTTGAGACTGAGTGACCGCCAGTCGATCTGACGCAGATTGGCGATGGTGCCGGTAATCTCGCGCCCGAGAATATTGACCGTCAGCGTGTCGCCAACGCCCAGGGCCATGCCGCGCGCCGCCTCGACGTCGAAGCTGATAAGCGGCGCGCCCGCGTAATCGGCCGCCCACCACTCGCCGTCGACGATATCCACTTCCGCCGGCGGGCGCGCCGCCGTGGTGATGCCCCGATCGCCGCGCGTGATCCAGGCGACCTCGGGCGCAATGCTGACCTGGTCCAGCGGCACACCATCGACTGCGACAAGTCGGCCGCGCAGGTTGGGCACGTGCGCCACCTCACCGGTACCGGGGGTGGCCGACACGATTTCCGTGAACCCCTCGAGTTGATCCGGCTGGATGTCGATGAAGAAAAACGCGGGCGCGTCCTTGGGCATGCGCTGGTCGATCTCGCGCGCGAGATTGCTTTCGATCAGCGCGACCGCGACCAGGACGGTGATGCCGAGCCCGAGGGACAACACCACCCCGGGCGTTGGCGCGCCCGGCCGGTGCAGATTGGCAATGGCGAGACGCAGGCCCGGCCGGTGACGGATCTGCATTCGCCGCGCGAGGCGGATGACACCTGCCGCCGCCAGCCGAAACATGGCGAAGGTCGCGCCCGCGCCAAGGACGAACCAGAGCGCCACCACGCGATCGACACTGGCCCAGATCGCGAGAAGGCCCAGAGCCAGAAGCAGTCCCGCCACGATAAATTGGTAGCGCCGGGGCGCGCGCCGGGGGGCCGGGTCGACAAGGCCCCGGAACAGCAGGGCGGGCGAGACCTTTTCTGCCTCGCCCAGCGGCAGGAGGGAAAAGGCGAGCGCGGTCAGCAGGCCGAAGAGGGCAGCCAGCGCCAGGGGCGCGGGATAGATTCCACCCGCCACGGGCACCGGCAGCACGTCGGCGAAAAGTCCGGCCACCGGTGGCGCCAGCGCGCCCACGGCGAGGCCGCCGGCGATGCCAAGTGCGGCCATGACGCCAATCTCGAGGAGATACGTGCGAAAGATGAGGGCGGCCGGTGCGCCGAGACACTTGAGCGTGGCGATGCTTTCGGTGCGGCTGGCGAGAAAGGCGCGGACGCCATTGGCGATCCCCACGCCTCCCACGAGCAACGCAGCCAGCCCCACCAGGGTCAGGAACTGCGCCATCCGGTCGATGAAGAACTGCACCCCCGGCAGGGCATTGCCCGAGGTCTGGATGCGCCACCAGGCATCCGGGAACCGCGTCTTCAGGTCGTCTGCCCAGATTGCGGGATCGATCCCGTCCGGCAGATCGACGCGATAGAAATAGCGCACCATGCTGCCCGGCCGGATGAGACCCGTGGCTTCGAGCCCTGGTTCCGAGATCAACAGGCGCGGGCCGAAAATACCGGGCGAGACGCCCTTATCGGGCTCGAAAGCGATTTCACCCCGAACCTCGAACACCGCCTCGCCGAGACGCAGCCGGCTGCCCACCGACAGGTCGAGCGTGGCCATCAGGCTGGCATCAGCGAGCGCCCCCGGGATCGGGCCCGCTGCCGAAGGCCGGGGCGCAAGCGCGGCGGCGAGGTCTTGCGGGGGGACGATCTCAACCTCCCCGAAAAGCGGATAGGCGCTATCCACGGCCTTGAGTTCGACGAGGCGACGTCCGGGTCCGCTCGCGGCATCCGGGCCCATGTCGGACCCCGGCTCGCGATCGATCTCGGCCGCACTCGCGACCGGCCCCTCGCGCCGGGCCATCGCCCGCAGCGTCGTGATCCGGCTGACCCGGCCCGCGTCTTCCAGATGGGCAAGCTGGGCCGGGGTCGCGGGCCGGTGGGTCAGGCGCAGACTGGCGTCGCCGCCCAGTATCATCCGGCCCTGATCCCTTATGCCCTGGCTCACGGCCGCGCCAAGTGACCCCACCGCGGCGACAGCGCCGACGCCCAGAATCAGCGACAGCAGGAAGATGCGAAAGCCGCGCGTCCCGGTGCGCAATTCGCGGCGCGCGAACCGAACCGCGGCCCCGAGGCCGGGGCGCCCCGGCCTGTCCCGCTCGCCGCCGACCCCGCTCATGGCGCGCCGCCGTCAATGCCCGGGGCCGGGGCAAGGCGGCCGTCCACCAGACCCACCAGGTGATCGCAGCGGGCCGCCAGCGCCTGGTCATGGGTGATCAGCACCAGCGTGGTGCCCACCTCGGCGCTGAGCTCGAACAGAAGGTCCATGATCTGCGCCCCCGTCTCGCCATCGAGATTGCCCGTCGGCTCATCGGCGAGGAGCAGGCCGGGCTCGACCGAGAGCGCGCGGGCGACCGCGACGCGCTGCTGCTCGCCGCCCGAGAGCTGGGCCGGATAATGACCGAGCCTGTGGGCGAGACCGACACGGCCGAGCGCGGTTTCGGCGCGGTCGAAAGCGTCCCGGTGGGCCGAAAGCTCGAGCGGTACAGTCACGTTTTCGAGCGCCGTCATCGTCGGCACCAGATGAAAGCCCTGAAAGACGATGCCGACATGATCGCGGCGGAAAAGCGCGAGAGAATCCTCGTCCATTTGCGTGAGATCGTGACCGGCCACGTTGACGGCCCCGCTGCTCGGCCGCTCGAGACCCGCCATGACCATCATCAGGGTCGATTTGCCCGAACCCGAGGGGCCGGTGGTGCCAACATGGCTGCCGGGCCGGATATCCAGAGTGATGCCGCGCAGAATATTGACCAGCCCGGCCTGGCTCGGCAGGCTCAGACGGACGTCGCGCAATTCCACGATAGGCGCGGACGCGCGCGCGCCCTCGGTCGTCTTCTTGGAAACGGGCATATCGGGCATATATGGAAACTTCCGTTGAGGGTCACGAATCGGGCCGGGCAGCCTAGCCCGGAAGGATACATATGCAGATGCCCTTATGGCCAAGTTTAGGCAGATTTTGTCCGGCACCCGCCAGCCGGGCCGTCCACAGGATACGGGCGCGCGCCGCGCGGTGGATCAGACCCCGCCGGATCGGAAAGATCGCGGGCCTCGTCCTCGTCGCCCTCTGGCTCGCCCTGCCCGGCCCGGCGCCGGCCGCGGCGGAGCCCGGTGCGGCAGCGCAGGCCGGACCCATTACCCTGCTGGCCTTCGGCGACAGCCTGACCGCCGGCTATGGTCTTCCGGTCGAGGACTCCTTCCCGGCCCGGCTCGAGACGGCGCTTCGCGAAAAGGGTATCGAGGCCCGTGTCCTCAACGCCGGGGTTTCCGGGGACACCACGGCCGGAGGCCTGGCCCGGCTCGACTGGTCGCTCGCCCAGAAACCCGACGCCGTGATCCTCGAGCTCGGGGCCAATGACGGACTGCGCGGCTTTGAGCCCGAGACGACCCACGACAACCTCGGCGCCATTCTGGAAAAACTCGCCGGGCGCGATATCGCCGTTCTTCTGACCGGGATGCGCGCGCCCCCCAATTACGGCGAGGAATACGCGATCGCCTTCAACGGCGTTTACGAGCGGCTCAGCCGCGCCTTCGATGTCCTCTATTATCCGTTCTTCCTGGAAGGGGTCGCCGGCGATCCGGCACTCAATCAGGATGACGGCATCCATCCCAACCGGGCAGGCGTGGACGTGATCGTCTCGAACATTCTGCCCCATGTCCGCCGGCTTATCGCCCATGTCCGCGCGGCCGACGCGACGGCGCCGAAACCGGCGGCCGCGGCCGATGCCGGCAACTGAAGGACCACGCGCAAGACCGGGCCGTCAGCGCTGCCCGGTTTCCAGAGGCGCCGGTTTTCGCTAAAACCGGTCCGGGCCAGGCTCCCGGCCATCCCCGCAACCATCCCCGCAACCATCCGCGTATAAAGGAACCTCATGCAAACCCGTCCCCTTGGCTGGTCAGGCCTGGAAGTGAGCGACATCTGCCTCGGCACCATGACGTTCGGCCAGCAGAACAGCGAGGCCGACGGACACGCGCAGATGGATTACGCGCTGGATCACGGCGTCAATTTCATCGACACGGCAGAGATGTATTCGGTCCCGGCCCGTGCCGAGACCTATGGCCGGACCGAGGAAATCGTCGGCACATGGCTCGCTGCGCGGCGGAACCGGGACAGGATCATTCTGGCCACCAAGGTGGCAGGGCCCACGGCGATGCACTGGATCCGCGACAATCGGGCGGACCTCGACCGTCGCAACATCATCGCCGCGCTCGATGCCAGCCTGAAGCGGCTCAGAACCGATTATGTCGATCTTTATCAGCTGCACTGGCCGAGCCGGCCGACCAACTGTTTCGGCAAGCTGGGTTACGTGCATCAGCCCGACGCCCATGCGGTCCCGATCGAGGAATCCCACGAGACGCTGGCAGAGCTGGTCAAGGCAGGCAAGATCCGCCATTTCGGCCTGTCCAATGAGACGCCCTGGGGGCTGGCGGCCTTTTTGCGCCTGGCCGAGTCCCGCGGCTGGCCGCGGCCCGTCTCGATCCAGAACCCCTACAGCCTGGTGAACCGGACCTTCGAGGTGGGGCTGGCGGAAATGGCGATCCGCGAGGAATGCGGGCTTCTCGGCTATTCACCGCTCGGCTTCGGCACGCTCTCGGGCAAATATCTCCGTGACCAGCATCCGGCGGACAGTCGCCTGACCCTGTTCGGCGACAAGTTTCCCCGCTACCAGAAGCCGCTCGTGGGCCGGGCGGTCGAGGAATACGTGGCGCTGGCCGAATCCCGCGGTCTCGACCCGGCGCAGATGGCGATCGCCTTCGCCTGCCACCAGCCCTTCATGACATCGGTCATCATCGGGGCCACCCGCGCCGATCAGCTTGCAGCCGATATTGCGGCGGCCGACATCATCCTCCCGCCCGATCTCCTGGAGGAGATCGAGAAAATCCACGCCAGGATTCCAAATCCGGCCCCATAACCGTCAAATTTCGGATATACTGTAGGGGCTCACGGGTGAACGGCTATATCTGGGGGTCTCCATGGTTCGTCTGTTTGTCGGTCTCGAATTCGACGCAGATGTGCAGGCCCGACTGGCGACACTGACTGGTGGTGTGCCGGGGGCACGCTGGGTCCAGCCACCCAATTTCCACCTGACACTTCGCTTCGTGGGCGAGATCGGCCACGACACGATGGACGACCTCGATACCATGCTGGCCGGCATCGCCGCCCCCGCCTTCGATCTGTCCCTGATGCGGACCGGCTACTTCGGATCGCCCGAAAGCCCGCGCATGCTCTGGATCGGGACCGACCGCAATTCGGCGCTCGCTCATCTCCAGTCCAAGATCGAGTCCGCGATCGTCCGGGCGGGGCTGCCGCCGGAACCGCGCAAATTCATCCCCCATGTCACGCTCGCCCGGCTGCGTCATGCCTCGGGCCATGACGTCACCAAATTCATGGCCGAGCGCAACCTGTTCCGGATTGACGAAATTCCGGTGCGGCGGTTTACCCTGTTCTCGAGTTTCCTCGCCCATTCAGGAGCCATTCACACGCCCGAGGCGCATTACGAACTTGACGATCCCGTCTGGGCCGGCGCGTTCGCCGCCGCCCATCGCGCCTGACGTCCCTGCGGGAGAGCATCCGCTGGCACCCTGGCAGTCATGCGAGATATCGTGATCCTTGACGGTCCCATCGAACCCCTGTTGGCGGGAACACGGTCGTGACGGCTCCCGATCCGGCCGCAGCCAGGCTCGAAACGCTTCTCGGCCAAATTCGCGCCTGCCGGATTTGCGCCGCGCATCTCCCGCTCGGCCCCCGGCCCGTCCTGCGCGCGGCCCCGTCGGCCCGGATCGCCATTGTCGGCCAGGCCCCCGGCACGCGCGTGCATGAAACGGGCATCCCGTGGGACGATGCCTCGGGCAAGCGACTGCGGGACTGGCTCGATCTCGACGACGAGGTCTTTTACGACGACCGCCGGATCGCGATCACGCCCATGGGTTTCTGCTATCCCGGCCGTCTGCCGCAGGGCGGCGACCGGCCGCCCCGGCCCGAATGCGCATCGACCTGGCACGCGGAACTGCGACGCCACCTTCCACGCCTCGAACTGACTCTCCTTGTCGGCAGCTATGCGCAGAAATTTTATCTTGGCCGCGACGCCCGGCGCACGATGGGAGAGACGGTGCGTCACTGGCACGATTGCGGGCCGACATTTTTTCCGATGCCTCATCCAAGCTGGCGCGTCACCAACTGGCTGAAGCAGAACCCCTGGTTCGAGCGCGAGGCGGTACCCGTCCTGCGCCAGCGTGTGCGGGACATCCTGGCAGGTTGGCACGCTTAGCCGCCGTCATCGGTACTGTCCTCGATCGCGGCCATGTCCGCGTCGCTGAAGCCGAAGTGATGGCCGATTTCGTGGATCAGCACGTGGCGCAGCACCTGCGCAAAGGCTTCGCCCGTCTCGGCGCAATAGGCCTCGATGGGCACGAGATAAAGAAACACCATGTCGACATCGAGCGGCACATCGAGCGTCGATTTGCGGTCGAGTGACACGCCCCGGTAGAGGCCCAGCAACTCGTACGGGCTTTCGAGTCCGAAATCGGCCGTTGTTTCCTCGTCGGGGAAATCGACGACGCGGATGGCCACGCCCGATGCCGCGTCCCGCAACAGCGGGGGCAGGGTGCGGAAAATCTCGTCCGCCAGCGCCTCTGCCTCAGCCGCTTTCTGGTCGCTTGCACGCTTTTCCCGCACCGCCCTCTCCCCTACATCGGCCCCGCGCCAAAGCGCGGTCCCTCGCTGTCCCGCTGCCGGGCCCGGCTCAGGACATGCTCACGCCGCGTCACATAGGCGGACGCGCCGACGATCACCGCCGCTCCGATCCAGGTGGTCAGATCGGTAACCTCGCCGAAGAACAGATAACCGATCAGCGCCACCATCGGCAGACGGACATAATCATAGGGTGCCACGGCGCTGGCGTCCGCGGCGGCAAGCGCCCGGCTCAGGCAGATCTGGGCGAAGGTGCCGATGACGCCCGTGACGGCGAGCCAGAGGAGCCCCGTAAGGTCCGGGGTCTTCCAGACGAAAAGGGCGGGAATGAGCGCCATGGGAGTGACGTAAAGGCCAAGCTGGACGACGATGGCTTCAGGCGATTCGGTGCGCGAGAGCGATTTCACCACCAGCGTCGCGGCCGCGATGGCCGCGGCCGAGGCCAGCGCAAACCCGGCCTCGATCGGAATGTCCGCAGTGTCGGGGCGCATGATAATGATGACGCCGAGAAAGCCGACGATGACGGCGATCCAACGCCGGAACCAGACCTTTTCGCCAAGGATCAGGACCGCGCCGATCGTGGCGAACAGCGGCGCGGTGAAGCTGAGTGTCACGGCCTGACTCATTGGCACCAGGCTGACCGCCATGAACCAGGTGGACATGGCGATCAGGCTTAAAAAGGCACGGAGCAGGAACGTCCCCGGCCGGCTTGTGCTGAGGCCCCGCGGCCCGGCCCGCAGGACCCACGGCGCCATCGCCAAAAGACCGAACAGGTTGCGGAAAAAAACGATCTCGAGTGGGTGATAATCGGCCGAGAGATAACGGACCATCCCGACGACGCCCGCGAAGCCGGCCGCCGTCATCACGGCCCAGAACGCGGCGCGCGCCTGCCCCGGCAGGGCATTGAATTTCCCGATGAGCGCTGATTTTGTGGACACAGCCAACGCTACCCGTTCGCAGGACACAAGGCCAGATGGCGCGACATTGACAGAATGTTGCGCGCGATGTGTAAGATCGTCCGAGCATGACCGATCCCGACACATCCTCGAACCCATCCGCGCCGTCCGCCGAGAAGCCTCTTTGGGTGCCCGATCCGGCCGCAGCACAGGACAGCCGGATGGCGGCCTTCCAGCGCGGCTTCGCCAAGCGGCTTGGCACGCGGTTCAGCGAATATCACGACCTCTGGCGCGCTTCCGTCGATCATCCCGCCACCTTCTGGCAGGCCATCCTGGACGAGAGCGACGTCGTCTGTGAGGGCACGGCCGATCCCGTGATCGAGAATGCGGACTCCATGCCGGGCGCGCGGTTCTTTCCGGGGCTGCGCCTGAATTTCGCCGAGAACCTGTTGCACCATGCCCGGGCGCGCGGATCGGAGGACGCCATCCTTTTTTGGGGCGAAGACGGGACCCGCCGGCGGCTTTCCTGGGCGGAGCTGGTCGCCGCCACCGATCGCCTGGCGGGGGCGTTTCACGATCACGGCATCCGGCCCGGCGACCGTATTGCCGCCTACATGCCCAACATTCCCGAAACCGTCATCGCCATGCTGGCGGCGACCAAGCTGGGCGCCATCTGGTCCTCCTGCTCGTCCGATTTCGGCACCCGCGGCGTGGTCGAGCGCCTGGCCCAGATCAGACCGAGGATCCTCGTCGCGGCCGACGGATATTTCTACGGCGGCAAGGCACATGACCGGATGGAACGGATCGCCGAGATCGCCGGCCAGTTGCCGGGACTCGAAAAAATCGTGCTGGTGCCCTTCCTCGACCCGCAACCGGCGATGGACCGCCTCGGCCCGCACGCGGCACGCACGGTGATGCTCGATGACCTGCTGGCGGCGGGCGAGGGGGTGGCGACCGCCTATCATCGCGCCGGCTTCAACGACCCGCTCTATGTCCTGTACTCGTCGGGCACAACGGGACTGCCCAAGGGGATCGTGCACAATACGGGCGGCGTTCTGCTCCAGCACATCAAGGAGCATCGCCTGCATTGCGACATCCGGCCGGGCGATCGCGTGTTCTATTTCACCACCTGCGGCTGGATGATGTGGAACTGGCTCGTCTCGGCATTGGCGAGCGGCGCCACCATCGTGCTGTTCGACGGCTCACCAGTGCATCCGAAGCCCGACATCCTCTTCGACCTCGCAGCCGAGACGAAGCTCACGCTTTTCGGCTGCGGCGCCAAGTATCTCGATTCGGTCGCCAAGGAAAACCTGTCCCCCGTGGACAGTCACGATCTTTCGGCCCTTCGGATGATCTGTTCCACCGGCTCGCCCCTGGTGCCGGAGCGCTTCGACGACGTGTACCGGCTGATCAAGAAGGATGTGTGTCTCGCCTCGATTTCGGGCGGCACAGATATTGTCTCCTGTTTTATGCTGGGCTGTCCCACGCGCGCGGTCTGGCGCGGAGAGATTCAGGCCCGCGGACTGGGCATGGCGGTGGACGTGTTCGACGAGGCGGGCGGGCCGGTCCGGGGCGAGAAGGGGGAACTGGTCTGCACCCGGCCCTTCCCCTCGATGCCCGTTGGCTTCTGGAACGATCCGGACGGCAGCCGTTACCGCGCCGCCTATTTCGAGCGGTTTCCCGGAGTCTGGTGCCATGGCGATTATGTCGAGCTGACGCGGCACGATGGCCTCATCGTCTATGGCCGCTCGGACGCGGTGCTCAACCCTGGCGGTGTGCGGATCGGAACGGCCGAAATCTACCGCCAGGTGGAACAGATTCCGGAAGTGCTGGAATCGGTCGCCATCGGCCAGGAATGGCAGGGTGACGTGCGGGTCGTGCTGTTCGTGCGTCTGCGCGAGGAGGGTTCGCTCACGGACGAGCTTGCCGCCACGATCAGGGAGCGCATCCGTGCCAATACCACGCCGCGCCATGTCCCGGCGCGGATCGCCGAGGTGAGCGATATCCCCCGCACGCGGAGCGGCAAGATCGTGGAGCTGGCCATCCGGGATGTCGTCCATGGCCGGCCGGTCAAGAACCGGAGCGCGCTCGCCAATCCCGACGCGCTGGAGCAGTTCCGCGCCCGCCCCGAGATTTCCGCCTGAGCGACGACAAAAACGGCGGCGCACCGCGAAAACACGGCATTCGGACGTGCCGGGGACCGGGTTCACACATCTTTGACAGTCCCGGCCCCGTCCTGATCGTTGTCAGCCCGGGTCGGGATGCTAAGGTGCCGCGGGATGAAGGAGGGGTCTGGTGGCGTCCGTAGCCTGCGGCCACGGGCACGAACCGCCGGCCACCGGCCAGGGGCACGAGAAACCGGAGAAAGCGAAAACGGAGACAGGAAATGGGTAAGAGCAAAAACCATCTCACGGCGTTTCCCAGAAAGGCCGGCACCCTGGGCGCGCTGCGCCTCGCATCCGCCCTGGCGCTCGGGACGGGCCTCCTTCTCGGCCCCGGCGCGGCCTGGGCCGTTTGCGGCAAGGGACGGCCGACCGTTTCCTACCAGGCCAAGAAGACCATCACCCAGGGTGAGGTGAGCGTATCGGCCGTGACCTATGCCACGGCCGAGATGGAGCGTCACGAACCGGCGGGCATGACGGAAGTGCTGATTTACCGCTACGACAAGCAGGTGGAATGGATGCTGCTGCCGGAGTTCAAGAAATTTTCGGAAATCGAGCTGGCCGAGGATCCCGAAGAATACATGGAATCGGAACCTGCCGGCGAAGGGACGCTGAACGGCGAGCCCGTCCTCAAGTGCAAATTCTCGGCCGTCTATCCCGACGGCGGCACCGAGGAAGGGACGATGTGGATCAACGACGAGAATGTCGTGCTCAAACGCGAGGGCACACTCACCGATCCTCAGGGCGAGATCGCCTATTCGGAAGAACTCAGTGACTACAAGGTGGTCGACCACGACCCGACCCTGTTCGCCGTGCCGGAGGATTATGACCCGAACCCGATCATGATCCAGGGGCTGGGGACCAACTAGCCCGCCACCTTGCCATCGCTGCCGGAACCGGGCATATCTGGCCCATGCGCGGCTATTTCGGCATCGGTGTCGAGACGATCTCGAAACCCATGAACGCGGGCAACCTGTTCCGCTCCGCTCATGCGTTCGGCGCCAGCTTCGTCTTCGCGGTGGACCCGCAGTTCTCCATCCGCGAAGCCGGCCTCGCGGACACCTCCTGCGCCGCCAACAACGTGCCGCTTTTCGAGTTCGACAGCGTTGGCGACATGGAATTGCCGGCGGGATGCGAACTGGTGGGGGTCGAGCTGGTAGAGGACGCGGTGAGCCTGCCCAGTTTCCGCCATCCGCGCCGGTGCGCCTACGTGCTGGGGCCCGAACGCGGAAATCTGTCGGATGCGATGCTGGCGCGCTGCCGCCATGTTGTCAAAATCCCGACGAAGTTCTGCATTAACGTCGGTGTCGCTGGCGCGATCGTGATGTATGACCGGCAGCTTTCGCTTGGCCGTTTCGCCGAGCGGCCCGTCGCGGCGGGCGGAAACATGAGCCCGCTTCCGCCGCCGGTGCATGGCCGGCCGGTACTGCGCACCGTGGGCCGTCGGGGTGGCAGCGAGACATGAGCGGGGAAACATCAGGAACCATGATGACAAGGTGGATGATGAGAAATCTCGGGACCGGTTTTCGGAAACTTCGCCACGCTGGCGCCGCCGCAATAGCCATGGCGCTGCTGGCGGGGCTGGTGGCGACGGGCGCGCGGGCAGCGGCGCCCACCTTTATCGGGATGTTCGGCGCCTGGGCCGCCTATGAGGCGGAAGTGAGCGGAAACGACGGCGCGGGCCGGGTCTGCTACATTGCGAGCGAGCCCTACGAGGACGAAGGCAATTACACGCGCCGGGGCGATATCTTCGCCCAGGTTTCCCATTGGCCCGGTCGCAATGGCGGCGTCACGGGTGAAGTTTCGTTCATCGCCGGCTACACTTACGAGGAAGGCAGCACGGTCGAGGTCACCGTCGGCGGGCGCGCCTTCAAGCTGTTCACCCAGAACAACAAGGCCTGGCTGGCCAGCCAGGCGGACGAGGAAGCCCTTGTCCAGGCGATGATAAGGGGCACGGATATGGTGGTCACGGGCACCTCCAGCCGGGGGACCCTGACCACCGACACTTATTCGCTCAAGGGATTTACGGCCGCCTATCGCAAGATTTCCGAAGCTTGCGGCACCGGCTAGGCAGGCCGACCGCGACCGCGCGCCCGGGAGACGGGCGGCCGCCCTCGAGGCCGCCCTTTCCTAACCGGTGCGGGCAGCCTATATGGAGGGCGAAAGGCCGCCCGTGATGACTTCTTCCACCGCCACATCCCCCGCCGTATCCGCCGCCCCTGTCGCAAACTCCGGCGAGCTCGGCGCGCGCGCCGGCCTGATTGGCCTCTCGCGGGCCGAACTGGCGGATTTCCTTGCCGGCCTCGGCGAGGCGCCCTTTCGGGCCAAGCAGCTCTGGCACTGGATCTACAATCAGGGCGTCTCGGATTTCGCCGCCATGACGAGCCTCGGCAAGCCCCTGCGCCAGCGCCTTGGCGAGCACGCCGATATTACCCGGCCCGAAATCGCGAGCGAACAAATCAGCCATGACGGCACCCGTAAATGGCTTCTGCGGCTTGCCGATGGCAATCTGGTCGAGACCGTGTTCATCCCCGAAGAGGACCGCGGCACGCTGTGCGTCTCCTCCCAGGTGGGCTGCACGCTGACCTGCCGCTTCTGTCATACCGGCACCCAGCGGCTGGTGCGCAACCTGACCGCGGGCGAGATCACGGCGCAGGTCCTCGTGGCCCGCGATCGAATTGGCGAGTGGCCGACCGCCCGGCCCGGCGCGAAGCCCCCCGACGCGCCCGAGCGCTGGATCAGCAATATCGTGCTGATGGGTATGGGTGAGCCTCTCTACAATTTCGACAACGTCGCCCGGGCGCTCGACATCGTCACCGATAACGAAGGCATCCAGATCAGCAAGCGGCGCATCACCCTGTCGACGGCAGGGGTGGTGCCGATGATGGAGACCTGCGGCAGGCGGCTCGGCGTCAACCTCGCCGTCTCGCTCCATGCGACGACGGACGCGCTGCGCGACGAGATCGTGCCGCTCAACCGGAAATATCCGATCGCCGCCCTGCTGAAAGCCTGCCGCGAGTATCCGCGCGCGCGCAACTCCAACCGCATCACCTTCGAATATGTGATGTTGAAGGACGTGAATGACAGCGCCGAGGATGCGCGCCGGCTGCTCAAGCTGATCGAGGGAATTCCGGCCAAGGTCAATCTCATTCCCTTCAATCCCTGGCCGGGCGCGCCTTATGAATGCGCGGATGACGAGACGATCGAGCGTTTCGCCGGCATCGTGATGAAGGCGGGCTATGCCTCGCCCGTGCGCACGCCGCGCGGGCGCGATATCCTTGCCGCCTGCGGCCAGCTCAAGAGCGCGTCCGAGCGCCCGTCGAAAAGCCGTCTGGTCCGGGAGAGCCAGACCCCCGCCTAAAGCCACCAGTCGTACTGGATCGGTCGGGCCGGCAGGCCGGCCTCCCGACCCAGCTCGACCGCCGCACGCCGGGGCCAGTACGGGTCCTCGAGCAGCTTGCGGCCGAACAGCACCAGATCCGCCTTGGCCTCGGCGACGATCGCATCGGCCATGCGCGCATCGCTGATCGCCCCGACGGCGGCGGTCGCGATATCGCCCGTGCGCCGCACCTCCGCCGCCAGCGGCACCTGAAAGCCGGGAGCATAGACGAGGCTGCCGCCCGGCGCCGCGCCGCCCGAACTGCAATCCACGAGATCGAGGCCAAGCGGCCTGAGGTCGCGCGCGACCCGCGCCGAGTCCGCGACCTGCCAGCCTTCGGCAAACCCGTCAGCGGTCGAGAGCCGCAGGAAAAGCGGCTTGCCCTCGGGCCATTCCCCGCGAATCGCACTGACGGTCTCACGCAGGATCCGGGTGCGGTTTTCGAAACTGCCGCCATAGGCGTCCCGGCGCCTGTTGGTCAGGGGCGAATAGAAACCGTGCAGCAGGTAGCCGTGGGCGCCGTGAATCTCGATCACATCGAAGCCCGCCTCGCGCGCGCGCCGCGCCGCCTGGCCGAAGGCGCTGGTGATGTCGGCGATCTCGTCCGGCGTCACCGCCCGCGGCAACTTGGTGATTTCGCCAAAGGCAAGCGCGCTCGCTGCCACGGTGGGCCAGCCCTCGGCGTCATCATCGGGCAGCGAATAACCGGCCGCATCGCCTTTGGGCCGGCCGTCGGCCCAGGGGCGGCTCGAACTGGCCTTGACCCCCGCATGGGCAAGCTGAATCGCGGGGACGGCGCCGAAGGATCTGATCATCTCGGCCACCCGGCGCCATTGCGGAATATGGTCGTCTGACCAGATGCCCGTATCGGCGTAGGTGATGCGGCCCTCGGGCCGGACCGCCGTGGCCTCAACGATGATGAGCCCGGCCCCGCCCTGGGCGCGGGCGCCCAGATGCATCAGATGCCAATCGCCGATAAAGCCGTCGCGCGCGCTGTACTGGCACATGGGCGACAGGCCGATCCGGTTGGGAAACGTGACGTCGCGCAGGGAGAGCGGGTCGAACAGGCCGGGCATGGCACCTCTCGAAATTCGTGTGGGATCGCAACTCTTGGCAGGAGTGGCACGGGGGATCGGACGAACGGGACCGGAGCCGTTCATGCCGGTTGGCCGGCCCGGTCGGCCGGGGACGACAAAATAGCTTGCCGCGCCCGGTTTGCAAGCCGTGCAATACGCTCCCGCGCTGCCGCCGGGGGCGCCGGGGCCGCGAGCGCGGCCGGGTCTCTTGCCCGGCCGAGCCAAGCCCCTATACTGCCGGCCGATCTCACCCCCGGCCTGCACGCGCTGCCGACGCCTCGCCGCCGGGTCCCGAGTTTCCGACCGGATTTGGAACCATGGCCCAAGACGTGAAAAAAGTTGTGCTCGCCTATTCGGGCGGCCTCGATACCTCGGTCATCCTGCGCTGGCTGCAGGAACAATACGGCTGCGAGGTGGTGACGTTCACCGCCGATCTCGGCCAGGGCGAGGAGCTGGGCCCGGCCCGCGAACGGGCGGAGCAGATGGGGGCGAGCGAGATATATGTCGAAGATCTCAAGGAAGAATTCGTCCGTGACTACGTCTTTCCGATGTTTCGTGCCAACGCACTTTACGAGGGCGTCTATCTGCTCGGCACCTCCATCGCCCGGCCGCTGATCAGCAAACGCCAGATCGAGATTGCCCGGGAGACCGGCGCCGACGCCGTGGCCCATGGGGCCACCGGCAAGGGCAACGACCAGGTCCGGTTCGAGCTTGCCTATTACGCGCTGAACCCCGGCATCCGGGTGATCGCGCCGTGGCGCGAGTGGGATCTGACTTCGCGGACGCGTCTGATCGATTACGCCGAAGCCCATCAGATCCCGGTGCCGCGCGACAAGCGGGGCGAGCCGCCCTATTCGACCGACGCCAACCTTTTGCACATCAGCTATGAGGGCAAAGCCCTGGAAGACCCGTGGACAGAACCCGACGAGGACATGTTCACCCGCTCCGTCGCGCCGGAAAACGCGCCCGACAAGCCCACCTATGTCGAGATCGGCTTCGAGGCGGGCGACCCTGTCTCGGTCGATGGCGAGGCGCTCAGCCCGGCCAGTCTGCTGGCGCGGCTCAACGAGCTTGCCGGCGCCAACGGGATCGGGCGCGAGGATATTGTGGAGAACCGTTTTGTCGGGATGAAATCGCGCGGTGTCTACGAAACCCCGGGCGGGACGGTCCTGCTGGCCGCCCATCGCGGCATCGAGAGCCTGACCCTCGACCGCGGGGCCGCCCATCTCAAGGACGAGGTGATGCCGCGCTATGCCGAGCTCGTCTATAACGGCTTCTGGTTCTCGCCCGAGCGCGAGATGCTGCAGAAGCTGATCGACGAAAGCCAGAGCCATGTCGCGGGCCGGGTTCGCCTCAAGCTGTACAAGGGATCGGCCAAGGTGGTGGGACGGGAATCGCCGCACAGCCTCTATAGCGCGGCCTACGCCACCTTCGAGGAAGATTCCGTTTATGATCAGGCTGATGCAGCGGGTTTTATCAATCTCAATTCATTACGGCTGAGATTGCTCAAATCTATCAGAGGTTAACAAAACCTTTCGAGGTTCTCTGGTCAGAAATCAGAGCGAAACCCCTGACCACGGCTGTCGATCAGGCCTTCCTGTATCAGGGCTTTAAGACAGGCGGCCAGCGCACCCGCGGGCAAACAAAAACCCCCACAGGCCTTGAAAAGGGGGTGCCTGTGGGGGTCCGTCACCCGGAGCAGGGGGGGGAGGGGGAGAGCGCTCCGGGCGGTTTTCCCGTATCTGTCGGAGCGATCTAGAACGCCCCGGTATTGGCGAAAGTCGCTTGCAGCAACAGCGCCGCATAGAACGCGAGGGCCAGGGCCAGCCCCAATTGGGACCAGTTTTCGTGCCGGCGGCGGCGGATCATATCTTCGGTCATGTCAGTCCTTCCAAACTACGCTGGCAGACGACCTTATCGCCGCTGCCGAGAAGGACTTTAATTAGGCTCTGTTATAAAATAATCACCAATATGTTAAACTTATTAGTCACGAATAAGAACCAATTGTGACAGCATACGCGGCGGCGGCGCTGCGCCTCGCGCCGGCGGGACAGAGGAAATCTTTTTCTTTCAGGCTGTTGGGCTTGGCCGCCGGGGCCGGCCGGCCGGGTCCCGTCGGGCTAGTAGCGCAGGCCGGGGCCGAAATACTCGAACAGAAGATTCCGGATGAAATACAGCGCCAGAATCAGGATCACCGGTGAGATATCGAGCCCGCCCAGATTGGGCATAACGCGCCGGATCGGGGCCAGGACAGGCTCGGTGATGCGGAACAGGAAATCGTTCACCAGATAGACGAAGCGGTTGCGCGTGTTGACCACGTCGAACGCCACCAGCCAGCTGAGCACGACCCAAACGATCAAGAGGAAGATGTAGAGGCTGATGACCGTGTCCACCAGCCAGAGAACCGATTGCATCGGAAAACCCCCGTTGCCTCTGCTTGGCGGAGGTTACCGGCAAGCGCCCCTCGAGCGCAACGCCCGCGTCACCCACTTGACTGCACCTACACCCCCGCACATTATCCGGCCCCTCGGATCGGGCCCAGCCGGGCCGGTTCCGCTGGCGGGATCGGGGCCGTAGCTCAGATGGGAGAGCGTCTCGTTCGCAATGAGAAGGTCAGGGGTTCGATTCCCCTCGGCTCCACCACCCCGACCCGCCGGCCATCTCCCGAAACCCGTCACCCCGGCCCGCGCCCCACGACCGTGACCATCCGCCACGATCCCGCCCGAACGCGCCGGCTCGCCCGCGCCCTGCCGGACCTGCTGGCGCTCCATCGCCACGATCCCGCTCGCTACCCGCATCTTCTCGAAAGCGCGGCGCAAAGCCTCGACGCTTCCGGCACCAGCCGGTTCGATATCCTCTTCGCCTTCCCGGGCCAGAGCCTGATCCGGCGCGCGGACGGGCTCAGCCTGACGGACGGCCCCTATGTCCTTCCTGGCCTCCCTCCTGGCGGCCCCCGGAGCGGGGCGTTTCTCGACGGGCTGGATGCCTGGCATGCGGCGGAAGGAACGCCGCCGCCGACCGGCGAGGCCGGCCGCCTGCCATTTGCGGGCGGCTGGTTTCTCGCGCTCGGCTACGAGTTGGCGGGGGAGATCGAGCCGGTGCTCCGTCTGCCGCCCGCCCCCCGGCTCGGCGGGATGGGCCGGCTCGTCGCGCTGGCGACGCGCATGCCGGCGGCGGTGATCCGCGACCGCGCCGCGGATGAGGTGATCCTCGTCGCCGAGGCCGGGCAGGCCGGTCTGCTCGACCTCATGGAAGAGGATATCGGACGCCTGTCGGGCGCGCCGGTCGGCCCTCAGGTGGCCGGTCCGGCCGGCCCGACCGTGGAGGAGGAGGAGGCGCATCATCTGGCGCGGATTTCGGCCGCTGTCGATTACATCCGGGCCGGCGATATTTTTCAGGCCAATATCTCGCGCCCATGGCTGGCCCGGCTCGCCCCCGGTCTCGATCATGCGACCCTCTACGACCATTTGCGCGCCGCCAACCCCGCCCCGTTCGCCGGCCTCGCGAGCTGGGGCGACGTGGCGGTCATCAGCTCGTCGCCCGAGCGCCTCGTCAGCGTACGCGGCCGGCGGGTCGAGACGCGGCCCATCGCCGGCACCCGGCCGCGCGGCCGGACGGTCAGCGATGACGCAAAGCTGCGCGATGAGTTGATCGCGCATCCGAAGGAACGGGCCGAACACATCATGCTGGTCGATCTCGAACGCAACGATCTCTCGCGTGTTGCCCGCCCCGGTACAGTCCGGGTCAGCGATTACATGACCCTCGAAACCTATGCCCATGTGCATCACATCGTGTCCAACGTCACCGGAGAGTTGCGCGATCACGTCACACCGGGCGAGATAATCGCCGCCGTCTTTCCCGGCGGCACCATCACCGGCTGCCCCAAGATCCGCTGCATGGAAATCATCGCCGAACTGGAAGCGACAGGCCGGGGATTCTACACGGGCGCGCTCGGCTATCTCGATCACTCGGGCGATATGGATCTTAACATTCTGATCCGCACGCTTGTGCGCGACGGCCAGACGGTCACCTTTCGCGCCGGCGGCGGCATCGTCGCGGATTCGATTCCGTCGCGCGAAATATCCGAGACCCGCGCCAAGGCCAAGGGGCTGGTGCACGCGCTGGCAGTCGCCGGCGGGAAGCCCGATGGCGGGCGCACATGACCCCGGATTTCCTCATCGACGGCGAGGTGCGGCCCGGCCTGCCCGTCACCGATCGGGGCTTTACCTATGGCGACGGCGTGTTCGAGACGATTCGCATCACCGATGGGCTCGCCGAACTCTGGCACGCCCATCTGGCCCGGCTCGAAAAAAGCTGCCGCGCTCTCGGTTTTACTCCCCCGCCGGCCGAGGCCCTGGTGCACGATGCGCGCCGGTTGTTCCGGGATGGGACATCGGGCGTACTCAAAATTATCGTCACCCGCGGCAGCGGCGGGCGCGGCTATGCGCCGCCACAGACTCCCGCCCCGCGGCGCATCGTCATTCGCGGCCTGCTGCCCGAAGAGGCGCCGGCGCCGGTCACCCTGACCTTGTGCGCGACCCGGCTTTCGGCGCAGCCGGCTCTCGCGGGCATCAAGACCCTGGGCCGGCAGGACCAGTTGCTTGCCCGGCGGGAATGGACGGATGCCACCGTATTTGACGGATTGATGCGCGACGCGCATGACCGGGTCGTGGAGACGACCTTCGCCAATATTTTCATCCGGCGCGGCGGCGCGATCGAAACACCGCCCATCGAGGCGACCGGTATCGACGGTGTGATGCGCCGCTGCCTGATCGAACTTCTGGCCCAGGACTGTCCGGTCAGGGAGCGCCCGATGACGCTCGCGGATATCACCGCTGCGGACGGGCTGTGCCTGACCAATTCGATCCGGCGCCTCTGTCCGGTAGGGCGTCTTGTCGGCCTCGACGGCGGAGAGGTGCTGGCCAGGTTTGATCCGCACGCCTTCGACGACATCGCCCGCCGTCTGCGCCAGCGGGTCCGGGACCTCACCGGTTACTGATCCGACCCCGCATCCTCGCCCGTCTTCGCCGCGCCCGGCGCGGTCGACCGCATGGCCTCGGGATCGAGGCCGAGACTGCTCGCCAGATCGCGCAGATGGCGCCGGATGAAGGTTTCCCAGGGCGAGTCTTCCGGAAGGGTCTGCAGCAACCCCGCCCAGCGCTGCGCGGCGGCGGCAGAGTCGCCTTCCTGCGCGTCGGCGAGGCCCAGAAAGAAGCCGGCCCCCGGATGATCCGGCACGTCCTCCGCCAGACGCGAAAAAACCGCCTGTGCGCGCGCGGTCACCCGCCCGCCCGATCGTTGCACCAGCATCTCGCCATAAATCATCGCGACCGCCGCATCTTCGGGCGCGAGGCTGTAGGCGCGGGCCAGCGCCTCGATCGCCTCACCGGGCCGGTCAAGCATGGCGAGCACCCGGCCCAGAAGGATGAGCGATTCGATCTCCTTCGGGCTTTCGGCGAGCCGCTTTTCGAGTTCGATGCGGATGGTCTCAAGCTCGGCCCGGCGGTCCTCCGCCTGTTCAAGCCCGGCCTTGTAGGGAAGGCCGGGCAGATCGGGCCGGCCAAGCGCGAGATATGTCGCCACCGCCAGCGCGGGCAGGGCCAGGATCAGGCCGGCGGCGGTGAGAGAGTCCGAGCGACGCGACAGGCGACGCGTGGCCGTGTCGCCGTCCGGCTCCTCGTCCGCAAGGATGAAGAGCTTGCGCGCGATTTCCGCCTTGGCGGCAGCGAGCCCCTCGTCATCGAGGAGGCCCTCGCGGTGATCGCGCGCGATCTCCCGGAGCTGGGCGCGATAAATCTCGTTTTCATAAGCGCCGCGGCCCTGAGCGGCCGACCGCTCGGCCCGGCGCATGCCGTAAAGGAGGGCCGCCACCGCGACCAGCGTCATGAGGCCGAAGATGAACCAGATCATCCGCCGCGCGCCTCCCCATTTGGGCCCGGCGCATCGTCCTGGATCAGTCTCCGCAGACGCGCCTCCTCTTCCGCGCTCAGCGGCGCGACGGCCTGGGACGCGTCAGACGCCGCGCGGCGGCGCTGGCGACGCCAGAGCCAGAGCGCGACAACACCCGCCGCCAGCACCAGAAACGGCCCGAACCAGAGCCCGTAGGTCTTGACGGAAAAGGGCGGTTTGAGAAGCACGAATTCGCCGTAGCGGTCGACAACGAAGTCGACCGCTTCCGCGTTGCTGTCCCCGGCTTCGAGACGCTCGCGCACCAGCTTGCGCAGGTCGGCCGCGAGCGGCGCGTCGGAATCGTCGATTGACTGGTTCTGACAGACGAGACAGCGCAGCCCCTTGCCGATTTGCCGGGCCCGGGATTCCAGCACCGGATCATCCAGAATCTCGTCCGGCTGTACGGCCCCCGCGCCCGGCACCAGGAGGCCGGCCAGGCACACGCAGAGCGCCGCCGCTGTCATGAGGCGGGCGAGGCGTCGGCCCATCGCAACCGGAATATTCATTGCGCCACCTCGCGAATCAGGGGGACGACCACGTTTTCGAGATCATGGGGCGTGAGGGGGCCCACATGGCGGTAGCGGATCCGCCCGTCGCGATCGATGACGAAGGTTTCGGGCACGCCGTAGACGCCCAGTTCGATCGCCGCCCGTCCATCGCGGTCGGCGCCGATCCGGCGAAACGGGTCGCCCAGCCGCGCCAGCCAGGCGCGCGCCTCGTCAGGATCGTTCTTGTAGTTGATGCCGTGAAGCGAAACGCCAAATTCGGTCGCGAGCCGGGTCAGCACCGGATGCTCGACCCGGCAGGGGGCACACCAGGAGGCGAACACGTTGACGACCGATACCTCGCCCCGAAGATCGCTCGAGGCGAGGCCGTCCGTTTCGACGTCTTTTTCCCGCCCGGCCAGGGCCGGCAGGGAAAAGACGGGGACCGGCTTGTCGATCAGGGGCGAGGGCACGACCGAGGGATCGCGCCCGAGCCCCATGAAGAAAAACACGGACAGCACCAGAAGGGCGATGACCGGAAGAAAATACCGGAGCCTCATTCGCCAGCGACCGCGCTGGGCTGGGCGGCGGCGGCGGCGGGGGCGCGGCGCGGCGCGCCGATGCGATACCGCCGGTCGCTCAGCGAAACCAGCCCGCCAAACACCATCAGCAGCGCCCCCGCCCAGATCCATGGGATGAGCGGGTTGTGATAGAAACGAAAGGCCCAACGCCGGGGCGCGCCCTCTTCCGTCTCCGCCTCGTCACCCATCACCGCATAGATATCGGCCATGCCCGTGGTGCGGATCGCCGCCTCCGTCGTCTGCATGTCGCTAACTCTGAAGAACCGGTTTTCCGGCTGCATGACGGCGATGAGCCGGCCGTCCGCCATCAGGCGAAGCGTCGCGCGCTCTGCCTCGTAATTGGGTCCCTGGACGGTGCCGACGGATTCGAGGCGGAACGTGTAATCCCGTAGCGCCACTTCACCGCCGATGGCGAGGCTGGTAACCACTTCCTTCTGCCAGGCAGTGCCGGTCATGCCGATGATCGCTACCGCCAGGCCGAGATGGGCCAGCGTCATGCCGTGAAGCGCGCGCGGTGTTGTGCGCATGCGCCGAAGGACGGCCGCGGGCGGACCGCTTGTGAGCTTTATGCGTTCGGCAAACTCCAGCAGCGTGCCGACGGTGAGCCAGGCGGCAAGCGCGAAGGCGACCACGGCCAGGACCGGGCCCGGCTGAAAGACATACCAGGCCACGAGCCCGAGCAGGACCGCTCCCGCCAGCGCCACCCAGAGACGGCCCGAGAGGGCGGCGATATCGCCACGCTTCCAGGCCAGCGACGGGCCGATCGCCATCGCCAGAACCATCGGTGCCACGATCGGCACGAAGGTGAAGTTGAAGAACGGCGGCCCGACCGAGACCTTGCCGCCACCGAGGACATCGAGGATAAGCGGATAGAGTGTGCCGATCAGCACCGTCGCCACCGCTGTCGTCAAAAGGAGGTTGTTCAGCACCAGCGCACCTTCGCGCGAGATGGGTGCAAACAGCCCGCCACCTTTCAGGCCTGGGGCGCGCAGCGCGTAAAGCGTGAGTGCGCCGCCGATGGACAGGATCATCAGCAACAGGATGAAGACGCCCCGCTCGGGGTCGTTGGCGAAGCTGTGTACCGAGGTCAGCACGCCAGAGCGCACGAGGAACGTCCCCAGCAGACTGAGGCCGAAAGTGAGGATGGCGAGGAAAATCGTCCATGATTTCAGCGCGTCGCGTTTCTCGACGACGATCGCGGAATGAAGCAGCGCCGTCCCCGCCAGCCACGGCATGAGGGAAGCATTCTCCACCGGATCCCAGAACCACCAGCCACCCCAGCCCAGTTCGTAATAGGCCCACCAGCTGCCCATGGCGATGCCGAGGGTGAGCGCCGCCCAGGCAGCCAGCGTCCAGGGCCGGACCCACCTGGCCCAGGCGGCATCGACCCGCCCTTCAATGAGCGCCGCCACGGCGAAGGAAAACGCCATCGAGAACCCGACATAGCCGAGATAAAGAAACGGCGGGTGAAAGGCGAGGCCGGGGTCCTGCAGGATCGGGTTCAGCCCGCCACCGTCGACGGGCGGCGGCAGAAGGCGGAGGAACGGATTGGAGGTGAGCAGGATGAACAGCAGGAACCCCGCCCCGATCATGCCCTGCACCGCCAGCACGCGCGATTTGAGCGTGGGCGGCAGGTTGGATCCGAAAAGCGCGACGGCGGCGCCGAAGAAGGCGAGGATCATCA
Source organism: Alphaproteobacteria bacterium (assembly GCA_040220875.1). Taxonomy (NCBI): domain Bacteria; kingdom Pseudomonadati; phylum Pseudomonadota; class Alphaproteobacteria; species Alphaproteobacteria bacterium. Next base: position 682,564 of record JAVJVX010000005.1, read on the forward strand.
CCCACAGCACCATGGAGCCTTCGTGGTTCCCCCATACGCCGCTGATCTTGTACAGCAGCGGCTTGGCGGAGTGGGAATTGGCGGCGACATTCGCGACCGTGAAATCGGACACGACATACAGGTAAGTCAGCGCCAGGAAGGCGCCCAGGATGAAGACCGCCTGGCCGATCGCGGCCGGCGCGGCGAGCCCCATCCAGGCGGCCTTGTCGCGTGCCGCGCCCCAGAGCGGCAAGGACGCCTGGACGAGCGACAGGAACAACGCCAGGACAAGGGCGTAATGGCCGATTTCGGCAATCATGGCGCCCCACCAACGGGCGGCGCCGCGCCGGGCGCACCCTGCCAGACGCCGGCCTCCTTGAGCGCGTCGGCCACTTCGGGCGGCATGTAGTTCTCATCATGCTTGGCCAGCACCTGGTCGGCCCGGAAGACATTGTCCGGACCGAACCGACCCTCGGCCACGACACCCTGGCCTTCACGGAAAAGATCGGGCAGGTGGCCCGCGTAGCGGACATCGAACTGATGCGCCGTATCGGTCACCGCGAAGGTGACGACCTCGAGACCGGCGGCGTCCGCCTCACGGGTCACGGAATTCTCGACGACCAGGCCGCCCACGCGGATGGGCCGGTCCTGGGGCAGGCTGTCCATCGCCGCCAGTTGTGTCGGACTGAAGAAAAAGACCAGCGTATCCTCGAAGGCGGTGACGATCAGCGCCGCCGCGCCGCCGAGACAGGCAAGGGCCAGCAGGACGAAAACGAGGCGCCGTCCGCGGCGGGTCATTGCCCATCTCCCGCGCCGGGGTCGTCGGCCGCTCCGGCCGCCGCCGCCTCGGCGCGCTCCGCTTCGAAGAGCGATTCGAAAAGTGCGAGGCGGCGCTCGATACGGGCGAGCCGCAGGCGCGAGTGCAGCCAGAGTCCGACCAGCACCAGAAGGCTCAGCCCGTAGGCCGGCCAGACGAAGGCGGCATACCCGCCCATCTCCAGAAATTCATTCATGGCGCCTCGCCGGTCCGGGGCGCCGGGCCGACATCCTGGCCCGCCGCATGGTTGGCCGCCATCACGCGCAGCCGGCGCGCCGCCACCTCGCCCCGCAGGCGCAGCAACAGCAGCGACACGAACATTGCGACATAGGCGAGCCCCATGATGAGGAGCGGCGTTAGCAAATCGGGATGAATGCTGGGCGCGCCGAGTTTCATGACCGACGCTGGCTGGTGCAGCGTATTCCACCAATCGACCGACCATTTGATGATGGGCAGGTTCACCACACCCACCAGTGCCAGGATCGCTGCCGCCCGGTCGCCACGGTTGATGTCCTCGAAGGCGTTGGCCAGCGCCATGTGGCCGACATAGAGGAAGAACAGCACCAGCACAGAGGTGAGCCGGGCGTCCCACACCCACCATGTCCCCCAGGTGGGCTGTCCCCAGAGGGAGCCGGTCGCCAGCGCGAGGAAGGTAAAGCACGCACCGATGGGGGCGGCCGCGCGGGCGGCGAGAAACGCGAGCGGATGGCGCCAGACGAGCCCGGCGGCGCCGGCGCCGGCGAGAACGGTGTAGGAAAGCATCGCGACCCAGGCCGCCGGGACGTGGACATACATGATCCTGACCGTCTCGCCCTGCTGGTAATCCGCCGGCGAGGCCCAGAGGCCGAGATAGACGCCCCAGGCCACAAGCACCAGCGCCACCGCCCAGCTCCACGGCAGGATCCGATTGGCGAGGCGGGCGAACCGCGCGGGATTGGCGAGGTAGTGGATCACGTCAGACGGTGTCCCTGTCAGGTCCGGCAAGCATAATGTCTCCTCGCGCTACTGCAATGACTGGCGAAGCGCCGCCGCCGCCGCCCAGGGGCAAAGTGCCAGCGCGGCGAGCAAAAAGGCGCCCAGAATCAGCAGAAAGGGCCCCGTCTCCTGGCCCGCCATCGGGGCCTCGACCGCCGCCACGCCGAAAATCAGTACCGGCACGAAGAACGGAAGCACGATCAGCCCCAGCAGGACCCCGCCCTTGCGCGCGCCCACAATCAGCGCCGCCCCCACGGCGCCCAGCAGGCTGAGACAGGGCGTTCCCAGCGCCATCGCCGCCGCAAGCGGCCAGAGCGACGATGCCGGCAGGGCCAGCATGGAGCCGAGGATCGGAGAGAGCGCCACGATGGGCAGGCCCGTGACCAGCCAATGAGCCAATACCCGGGCCAGCACCACCATTTCGAACGGCGCCTGACCCAGGGCCAGCAGGTCGAGGCTGCCGTCATCGGCATCCGCCTGAAAAAGACGTTCGATCCCGAGCAACGCGGCCAGCAGCGCGATCACCCAGATGATCCCCGATGCGACCCGGGCGAGCAACTGGTCGCCAGGCCCGACACCGAAGGGGAAGAGCGAGACCGTCAGCATGAAGAAAAAGAGAACCGTGAGCGTATCGCCGCCCCGGCCGAGCGCCAGCGTCAGATCGCGCCGGAGAAGGACGAGAAATCCGGTCATGAAACGGGCGCCTTCGAATGCTCGATCCAGGCGGGGGGACTGTCCGGAGCGCGCGGTCCGGCGGCACTGAGGCGCAGTTCGCGCTGTGCGCCCATGGCCAGCGAACCATGGGTCGCGGCCACCACGAGCCCGCCCGAAGCGCGATGGGAGGCGATGACGGCGGCCAGCAGGTCGCCCGCGTAGCTGTCGAGCGCGGCATCGGGCTCGTCCAGGATCCAAAGGGACCGGCGGACCGCCGTCAGGCGGGAGAGCGCCACGCGCCGGCGCTGGCCGGCGGACAGCACCCGCACCGGCAGATCGGCGAGGCGGTCCACCTCGAAACGTCTGAGCGCGTCCAGAAGCGCCGCCCGATCCGTCCGCCCGCCATAAAACCCCGCCCAGAAGCGCAGGTTTTCGATCACGGTCAACGCCGGCTTGAGTGCGTTATCGTGCCCCAGATAATGCAGCCGGCTGCGATAGGCATCATCCGGCCGCGCGCCCGTGCCGAGAACCACCCGGCCAGCGTATGAAACCTCGCCGCGCGCCGGTGCCAGCAGCCCGGCGAGCAGCCGGAGCAGCGTGGACTTGCCACTGCCGTTGGGGCCCGTGACCACCAGCAGATCGCCGGGCGCGGACCGGAAGGAGAGATCCTGAAAGACGAGCCGTTCACCCCGGATTGCGGCCAGCCCGCGCGCGCCCAGCTCGCCCCCCGCTCCTCTCGTCGTCTCGATCGATACCATCTCGCGCCGCTCAGTCTTCTGCCAGGGCGGCGGACCCTAGCACAGGAGCAGAGCTGGCCGGCACGCGTCATTTCGCCCGCGGCGCCCCGGAGAGCGGACGGGCGCCCCCCGGGGGGGGGGGGGGGCGGAGAAAAAAAGGCCGGCCCGAAAGGGCCGGCCTTCAGTCTTGTCTCCAGCCTTTGGGGGAAGGCTGGGCCCGACCTCTCCGAAGAGGGTCGGGGTCCTAGGGGGGTAGGAATGGTGGGACTGTGGCTGGTCAACGGGGCCGAAATGCGCCGGGAATGTGGCCAAACTGTGATTTTTCGGCAACTGTCAAGAGAGGCCCGTCCGGGGCATTTGGCGCGGGCGATTCCAGGGATGCAAAAAACGCCCCGGGATGGTAAATCGCACCCCTCGGCCGCCCCCGTCCACCGCCGCCGCCCAACCCTGATCGAGAAAGGCTTTCCGTGTCCCACCCCAACAGCTTCGGTGCCCGCCAGACCCTGACGGCCGGTAGCCAGACAGTGACCTATTTCAGCCTGGCCAAGGCGGCCGAAAACGGCCTTGGCGATATTTCCCGCCTGCCGTTCTCACTGAAAGTATTGCTGGAAAATCTCTTGCGCCACGAGGACGGGCGGACGGTGACGGCGGATGACATCCGGGCCGTGGCCGACTGGCTGAAGGAACGAAAGTCCGACCGCGAGATCGCCTATCGCCCGGCCCGTGTCCTGATGCAGGATTTCACCGGCGTGCCGGCGGTCGTGGACCTGGCCACGATGCGCGACGCCATGCAGACCTTGGGCGGCGACCCCGAAAAGATCAACCCGCTCTCGCAGGTCGATCTGGTGATCGATCATTCCGTGATGGTGGATTACTTCGGTACGGCGGACGCGTTTCGCAAGAACGTCGAGGTCGAGTTCGAGCGCAACCGCGAGCGCTACACATTTCTGAAGTGGGGGCAGAACGCCTTTCGCAATTTTCGCGTGGTACCGCCAGGCACCGGTATCTGCCACCAGGTCAATCTGGAGAACCTGGCCCAGGTCGTCTGGACATCCGAAATCGACGGCGAGACCGTCGCCTATCCCGATACACTGGTCGGCACCGACAGCCACACGACCATGATCAACGGGCTTGCGGTGCTCGGCTGGGGCGTGGGCGGCATCGAGGCCGAAGCCGCGATGCTGGGACAGCCGGTCTCCATGCTGATCCCCGAAGTTGTTGGCCTGCGCCTTACCGGACAGCTTTCGGAAGGCGCGACGGCGACCGATCTGGTACTGACGGTCACCGAAATGCTGCGCAAGAAAGGTGTCGTCGGAAAATTCGTGGAATTTTTCGGCCCCGGCGTCGGCGAGTTGCCGCTGGCAGACCGCGCGACCATCGCCAACATGGCGCCCGAATACGGCGCCACTTGCGGCCTTTTCCCGATCGACGGCAAGACCACCGATTATCTCGCCTTTACCGGCCGGGACGAAGCCCGCGTGGCGCTGGTCGAAGCCTATGCGCGCGCGCAGGAGATGTGGCGCACGGATGACGCGCCGGAGCCGGTCTATACCGACACGCTGGAACTCGATCTCGCGACGGTGGAGCCTTCGCTGGCCGGGCCGAAACGCCCGCAGGACCGGGTGCGGCTCTCAGCCGCCGCCGAAGGCTTCGCCAGGACGCTTGATGACGCTGTGGGCGGCGACAAAAAGAAGGCCGCGACCCGCGTCGCCGTGGAGGGCGGCGGCTATGAGATCGGCAATGGCGATATTGTCATCGCCGCGATCACGAGCTGCACCAACACCTCGAACCCCTCGGTCATGGTGGGCGCGGGGCTGGTCGCCCGGAAGGCGGCGGCAAAGGGGCTCAAGGTGAAACCCTGGGTCAAGACCTCGCTGGCGCCCGGCTCGCAGGTGGTTACGGATTATCTCGAGAAGGCCGGACTCCAGGACGATCTCGACAAGCTCGGCTTCAATCTCGTCGGGTACGGCTGCACCACCTGTATCGGCAATTCGGGTCCGCTCGCGCCACCGGTCGAGGCGGCCATCGAAAGCGGCGACCTCGTCGTCTGCTCAGTGCTGTCGGGCAACCGGAATTTTGAAGGCCGGATCAGCCCGCATGTTCGCGCCAATTATCTGGCTTCGCCGCCCCTCGTGGTGGCTTACGCGCTGGCCGGCTCCATGCATGTCGATCTGCAGAACGATCCCCTGGGAGAGGGCGCCGATGGCAAGCCCGTCTACCTCAAGGACATTTGGCCAAGCAATCACGAAATTCACGAAACGGTCCAGGCGGCGCTGTCCCGCGATATGTACGAAACCCGCTACGCCAATGTGTTCACCGGCGATGAAGTGTGGCGCGGCATTGAAACCACAAATGCCAAGAATTACGACTGGGATGCGAACAGCACTTATGTGCAGCAGCCGCCCTATTTCGAGAGCATGTCGATCGACCCCGACAGCCCCGAAGACATCGTGGACGCCCGCCCGCTCGCCATTCTTGGCGACAGTGTGACCACGGATCACATCTCGCCCGCCGGCGCAATCAAGGCGGACAGTCCGGCCGGCGCCTATCTGACCGATCACGGCGTGGCGCCGCACGATTTCAACTCCTACGGATCGCGGCGCGGCAATCACGAAGTGATGATGCGTGGCACCTTCGCCAATATCCGCCTGCGCAACGAGATGGCACCGGGCACATCGGGCGGCATCACCCGTCACATGCCCGACGGCGCACAAATGCCCATCTATGACGCGGCGATGGCCTATCAGGATGCCGGCACACCGCTTGTCGTGGTGGCGGGAAAGGAATACGGCACCGGCTCCAGCCGCGACTGGGCCGCGAAAGGAACCAAGCTTCTGGGTGTGCGCGCAGTGATCGTCGAAAGCTTCGAGCGCATCCACCGATCAAACCTTGTCGGCATGGGCGTGCTGCCGCTTCAGTTCAAGGACGGCGTGACGCGCGAAACCCTAAAGCTGGACGGCGGAGAGACTTTTTCCATTTCCGGCATCGGCGATTTGAAACCGCGCGCGGAGCTGAAATGCATCGTGCGCCGGCCGGACGGCGGGACGGAGGAGGTTGCACTCCTGTGCCGGATCGATACGGAGGACGAACTCGACTATTTCCGCCATGGCGGGATTCTCTCGTTCGTCCTGCGCAAACTGCGGAAAAGCGCCTGACCGCACCGGCGCTGCGCCTCATGAAACAGCGCCTCATGGAGTTGTGATTGGGGGCTCTCCAGGGCACCGCCTAAAATGTCGCCATGAAACAGACAGCGGATCACGCCCGGCCCCAGGGGAGCAGGGCCGGCGCCCGGCCGGGGCTGGCCGGCCTGGCCCTCGCGGCCCTCCTTCTGGCGACCATCACGTCGGGGCCGGCGCAGGGCGCGGACACCTCCCGGTCCGAGACCGGTCCGGTGGTGATGGAGCTGTTCACCTCCCAGGGCTGCGAAGCCTGCCCGGCCATGGACCGCTTGCTGGGCGAATTCGTCGGCCGCGAGGATGTGATCGCGCTGAGCTTCCACGTCGATTACTGGAATTACATCGGCTGGCGCGACCCGTATTCGAAGCCCTCCTTCAGCAAGCGTCAGAAACTTTACGCGCGCCGGTTCGGAGACAAGATGGTCTCGACCCCGCAATTCGTGGTCGATGGCGAATACGAGGCGGACGCAACCTCGAAAAACGCGCTGGAACGACTGGTCGAAATGGCGCGCGAGGCCAAGCCCGACCGCGCCCGCGTTTCCCTCGAAATCGGCGCCTCGGGCGAGCTGAGGGTCGCTATCTCCGGTCCGCCGCAGGCGGAGCCAGCGCATATCTGGATGGTGACCTTCGACCAGCTGCGCGGCACCGCCATACGCAGCGGCGAGAATCAGGGCATGTTCCTGCGCAATTACAATGTCGTCCGCAATCTGGTTCATGTCGGATTATGGCCGGGGGGCGATCTCGAGATGCGCCTCGACGGATCGACTCTCATGGTGGACCACGCCGGCGGATGCGCGATCCTCGTTCAGGGCGAACATATGGGCCCGTTTTTGGGCGCCGCGAAACTGACCTGGAACTGACGGCGACGAAATCGGACGGCACCACAGCGCAACGCAGCCCGGGCCCCGCGACCCCCTTGCACCACCCCGCCCGGCACGCCACTCTCGCCCCATGCCCACCACACCTGCGACGGCGCGCCTCACGGCCGTGCTTGGCCCCACCAACACCGGCAAGACCTATCTGGCCATGGAACGCCTGGCCGGCCATGCGTCGGGCATGATCGGATTTCCGCTGCGTCTTCTGGCCCGGGAGAATTACGACCGACTGGTGGCGATCAAGGGGGACAGCCTAGTGGCGCTGGTCACGGGCGAGGAAAAGATCGTCCCGCCCACGGCGCGGTATTTCGTCTGCACCGTGGAAGCGATGCCCGCGGATCGGGACGTCGCTTTTCTGGCCGTGGATGAGGTCCAGCTCGCGGCCGACCGGGAGCGTGGCCACGTCTTCACCGACCGGCTGATCCATGCCCGCGGCCGGGAAGAGACCATGTTCCTCGGCGCAGCGACGATCCGGCCGCTCTTGAGCCGGCTCCTGCCCGGGATCGAGATTATCGAGCGGCCGAGATTCTCGACATTAAGCTATGGCGGCGAGAAAAAACTGGGCCGCCTGCCGCGCCGCTCGGCCGCGGTCGCGTTCTCGGCCAACGATGTCTATGGGCTGGCCGAGGTGATCCGCCGCCAGCGCGGCGGAGCGGCGGTAGTGATGGGCGCGCTCAGCCCGCGCACGCGCAACGCCCAGGTTGCGCTGTACCAGTCGGGCGATGTCGATTATCTGGTCGCGACCGATGCCATCGGCATGGGCCTCAACATGGATCTGCACCATGTCGCCCTGGCGGCGCGCTGGAAATTCGACGGCGAGCGCCGGCGGCCCTTAAGCCCTGCCGAGATCGGCCAGATTGCGGGCCGCGCCGGGCGCCACATGCATGACGGAACCTTTGGCACCACGGCCGGCTGCGAACGCCTCGAGCCCGAAACCATCGCCGCTGTCGAGTCCCACGAATTCGAGCGTATCGACGGCATTTACTGGCGCAATCGCGAACTGGATTTTGCATCCGTCCCCCGGTTGCTCGAATCCCTGAACGCACCGCCCCCCGCATCCGATCTCTGGCGGGCGCCCGACTCGGATGACGTGAAAACCTTGCGCGACCTGGCAAAATTGGACGGCATCGCGGCCCGCGCGACCGGCCGCGATGCCGTCACCCGACTTTGGGCGGCCTGCCAGATCCCGGAATTCCATCAGACCCATTCGGACGCCCATACCCGGCTCGTGGGCCGTGTTTTCGAATATCTGATGAGCGAGAACGGCCTCCTGCCGGCGGCCTGGATGAACGCCCAGCTTGCCCGCCTCGACCGCGTCGACGGCGATATCGAGACATTGATGGGGCGGCTCGCGCAGATTCGAATCTGGACCTATATTTCCCACCGTCAGGAATGGCTCGAGGACGGGCCGGGCTGGCAGGAGCGGGCGCGGCAGCTCGAGGACCGACTGTCGGACGCCCTGCACCAGGGACTAACCCAGCGTTTCGTCGACCGGCGAACCTCGGTCCTGCTGCAAAAGCTCAATGCCGAGGATAATTTGAATGCCGAGATCGGCGCGGAGGGAGAAGTTCTTGTCGAGAATCTTTATGTGGGCAAGCTCGCCGGCTTCCGGTTCGGAGCCGATCTATCCTCGACCGGCGAGGACGCCCGCGCGCTCGTCCGGGCGGCCCGCCAGGCGCTCAGGGGCGAAATCGTGACCCGGCTGCAAGGCGTGCGAACCGATACCCACGATGCTTTCAGCCTCGCCCCCGATGGCGGAATGTTGTGGCGCGGTGAACGCATCGCCCGGCTGGCCAGGGGCCCCGAAATCCTCCGCCCGCGCGTGGAGATCCTGCCGAGCGATCTCCTCGAGGCGGGCGAACGCGACATCATGGCAACCCGCCTCGCCGCCTGGGTTGACGAAGAACTGCGGCGCCATCTCGCCCCGCTCTTTCGCCTGACCGCGGCCAGCCTGACCGGCAGCGGGCGCGGCCTCGCCTTCCAGCTCTGTGAGACGCTGGGCACGCTGCGCCGGAGTGCGGTCATCGAGCTTGTCCGCGAACTCTCGAAGGAACAGCGCCGCGATCTCAATCGCGCCGGCGTCCGCATCGGTAGTGAGGCGATTTACGTGGACGGGCTTCAGGGCGGCGGCGCCAGCCTGACCCTGCGCGCCCTCTTATGGCGGGTCTTTCACGAAACCTTCGATACATTGCCGCTGCCCCCTGACGGGCGCATGAGTTTCCACCCCGAAACATTGCCCGGCGCCGCCCGGACAGAACCGGACGACCAGGCCAGCGCCTTTTATCAGGCGGCCGGATACCTGCGCGTGGGGCCGGTGTTTCTGCGCGCGGATATTCTCAACCGCCTCGGCCAGGGGCTGTGGCAGGCCACTCATCCGGCACCCGAGCCGGCGTCTCACCCACCGACCCCAGGCCCGGCAACCGCCGAACCGCCCGAAGCCGCGCGTGATACACCGCCCGAAACGCCGCCCGGAATGCCGGAGGCGGCGGCGGCGGCGGCGGCGGGGGGGGCAGGACCGGATGGTGCAGAAGAGCCGGCTCCGGAACCCGCTGGAACCGGTCAGCCGGCCGGCCAGGAAGCGGGGGCCACGGAGGCAACGGAGGCGACGGGCGGCACGGATGGGCCGCCGGCGAGACCGCGGCCCGGTCATCCCCTGCCGGCCGATCTCCTGTCACAGGCGGGGTTGAAGCTGGCCGATGCACCGGGCGTTTTCGAGGCGCTCGGATACGAATTGCTGACGGCTGAGGATACGCCCGCCCGGGTCCGTCACCGTCCCCGAAGAAAGGCCCGGAAACACGGTGGAAAACAGGCCGGGGACCGGAACAGACGACCGGCCGGCCGGCACGGCCGGAACCGGGAGCGACAAGGCGGCGAGGCGCCACAGTCCGAAAAAACGGCCGCGAAAACCGCCCACGGAGCGACCCAAAAGACGACCCAAAAGACGGCCCAAGAAGCGGCCAAAGAGAGGGGCCGGGGCAAGGGCGCACGACAGGCCGGGGGACACGCTGGGGGACATGCTGGGGGATCGGCCGGGGGGCGGCCGGGCTGGCGGTCTGGCGGCCCTGCGCGCGAAGCCCGTTTCGACGAGTCCTATTCACCCTTCGCTAAGCTGCGCGAACTCAAGTTTGCCAGCGACGCGCCGCAGGACGGCGGCGGCCGGCGCCATCGCCGGCAGGGCGCGGGCAAGTCGGGCAAGGCGGAGACGACGGACCCGGAGACTGGCGGATCGTGACGGCGCCGGCGCTCCGTCTCGACAAATGGCTCTGGCATGCACGGCTCTTCAGGACGCGGCGTCTGGCCACGCGCTATGTCGAAACAGGCCGGCTGCGGGTCGACGGAGAAAAGACCGCCAAGCCACATTTTTCCGTTCGCGGGGGGGAGGTCCTGACCTTCCCCCTGGGCAAGCATATTCGCGTCATCCGGATCCTCAGGCTCTCGGACGGGCGCGCCCCGGCCGGGGAGGCGCGGTCTCTTTATGAGGATATTGCACCGGTGGACGAGGCGCGGGAGACTGACCTGAAATGATTTCGAAACTGGCGAACCTGTTCCGAACACCGGATTTGGCGGCCGAGGCAGGCCGCGAGGATGCGGCCATCCACCTCGCTGCCGCCGCGCTCATGGTCGAGGCGGCCCATATGGACGGCCAGGTGGATGCTGCCGAGCGGTCTGCCATTGCGCGCTGCCTCGAGGCACATTTCGGGCTTTCCGCGACGGAGGCAGGCGACCTGCTCGCAAAGGCCGAGGCCGAGATCGCCGAATCGACCCAGCTTCATCCCTTTGCCCTGCGCCTGACCGGGGCCCTCGATTACGACGAGCGGGTGGAACTGGTCGAAATGCTCTGGGAAGTCGCCTATGCCGACGGAGAACTCCACGATTTCGAGGCCAATCTCCTGCGTCGGCTCGGCGGGCTCCTGCATGTCACGGATTTCGACCGTGGCGCGGCGCGCAAGCGGGCCGTGGCCCGGCTCGCGGCGGACATCGCCCCGGATGACGGGGGCGACGACGGCGGGAACGTCACCCGGTAACGGAAGGGCTCGACTAACGCTGGCGGGCACGCTAAGGACGTACCCTGATATATCCCGGTGCGCCCGGCGAGGTCGCGACCGGTAGCGTTGTTTGCGAAATTCTGGAGTTAATGCGATGGCTTACGTCGTTACTGAGGCATGCATCCGATGCAAGTTCACGGATTGCGTCGAAGTCTGCCCGGTCGATTGCTTCTATGAGGGTGAGAACATGCTCACCATCAACCCGGATGAGTGCATCGATTGCGGCGTCTGCGTGCCGGAATGCCCGGTCGAGGCGATCATGCCCGAAAGCGACGACGAGTCGGGCGAGTGGCTGGAGCTCAACCGCACCTATTCCGAGCAATGGCCCAATATCACCGCCAAGAAGGACCCGCTGCCGGACGCCAAGGAATGGGAAGGCAAATCGGGCAAAAAGGGCGAATTCAGCCCGAATCCGGCATCCTGAAGCTCCAGGCATCGTGATCCTGGGTGATTTTGGGCCGAAAACCCGCCTTTAGGGCGGAAAAACGGGCCAAAACACGGTAAATAAGCCGAAAACCCGTAGTTGGACGCAGATTCGGCCGCAAAAACTCCCGAGCCGGCGCCTGTTTCCAGGGCGCAGTGTTGTTTCGCTGTCCCCGCGGCGCCGGTTGTGATATATTGTGGCAACTTCAATTCAAAAATTCCGCTGTTCTCCCGGGGGCCTGGTCGCTGGGCGGGGGAACCTGCGTATTTGGCCTTGCCAGAGGCGCCAATGCGCCCGGCAAACGTGATTTCTCTCGAGACCGGACACTGGATAGGACACTGGATAGGACACTCAATGGCCAAGACAGCCGCAAAAAAGACGACAAAATCGACGAAATCGACGGCAAAACCCCGGGTATCCGGCAAGAAGGCGGCCCAGACCAAAGCCCGGACCCAAGCCCAGACTAAAGCCCAGACCCAAAAGACCCAGACCCAGAAGACCCAGGCCCGGACCCAATCCAAGACGCGCGCCGGGACGGCCCCGGGCGGGCGGGCACGGACATCGGGCACGGCGACGAGCCGCAAACCGTTGGCGAAGAAGGCCTCGAGCAAGACCACGCACCGGGCACCCGCAAAGACCCGGGCCAGGAGCTCGGCCAAAGCCGTCGGCACGACCCTGGCCACCCCGTCCGCCAAGCCCGAGGCGAAGAAGGCGTCGGCCGGAACGCTGGCCGGAACCGCCGCGAAGGCCGCGCCGAAAGCAGCCGGCAGGAAGGCCAAGGCACCGAGCTCGCCGTTTTCGCCGGGCGATTTTGTCGTCTATCCGACTCATGGGGTCGGCCGGGTCGTCGGGCTCGAGGAGCAGGAAATCGCCGGCGAGACCCTCGGCCTTATTGTCATCAGTTTTGAAAAGGACCGCATGACGCTGCGCGTTCCCCTCGACAAATCGAAGGAATCGGGATTGCGCAAGCTGTCGAGCAAGGACCGTATGGCCTCGGCCCTGACCACGCTCAAGGGACGGGCGCGCGTCAAGCGCACGATGTGGAGCCGCCGGGCGCAGGAATATGAAGCCAAGATCAACTCCGGCGACCCGGTGAGTATCGCCGAAGTGGTGCGCGATCTGTTCCGCAAGGAGGACCAGCCCGAACAGTCCTACAGCGAACGTCAGATCTATCAGGCGGCGCTGGACCGGCTGGCGCGCGAACTGGCCGCGATCGAGCGGATCGAGACCGATGCCGCCTCGGAAAAACTGGAGAACGTGCTGCGCAAGGCGGCCTGACATCGCGCCGACGCCCGGCTTTCGGAACCCCGGCCACGCGGCCGGGGTTTTCTTATGCCCGGGGCCGGCGGCCGGTCGTCAGAATCACTGGCGCACGGTCTTCAGCCATTGTCCGGGGCGGATCCCTTGGCCCGGCGTGAGCCCGTTCAGCGCCCGGAAGCGCTCTTCCTTGAAATCGTCGAACGGCATGGCGGCGGCAAGCGCGGCGACGCTGTCCGCGGCCGACGCCCGGAAAACATGCAGGCGAAGCGGCCGGACCGCAGCCGCCTCCTTGGCCGAGATCAGGCGGAAGCTGTGCGTCGTGCGCCGGAACTCCTCGGAAAACGAGGTCATGGCACCGGCTGGCGCAAGAAACAGGAAGCGGTAGATCGTTTGCACGTCCTTGCGGATCGCCACCAGCCGGGCCGCCATCTCGCCATCCGTGGTGTTGACGCTGGCCGCCGCCGTCGCCGCTTCCAGCCCGTTGATGGTGATGGTCTCCAGTCCGGTCAGGCTGGCCCCCGGCGCCCAGATTTCAGACAGGTAATAGGCCATCGGACCATCCACCGGCTCGGGCGCCATATCGAAAATGATCCGTGCCTTGTCGGGCCCCACGGCCAGCACCTGGCTTTCCGAATTGACCAGCCGAAAGCCCTTTGGCACGTCGAAGGTGAAACGCAGCTCCGGATGAATGAAACTGCGGTTGCGAATGACCCCCTGCTTCGGATCGGAACCGTAGATCATGCCGTCGATCTTCTTCATGTAGATGTCGGTCGCCAGCATGGGGTCCGCGACCGTCCGCTCGCCTGCCAGGCTGATCGCCTCGCTCACGCGGTCCTCGGTCCTGGGGTGGGTTGAGAAGAAGTCGATCCCGTCGGGCCGGCCCTCCTTGCCCGCGATCCTGTCCTCGAGGGCGCTGTGCATGCTGAGCGCATCCAGAAACGAGGCCATGGCGCCAGGGTCGTAGCCGGCGCGGCTCATGTAGCGCACCCCCAGCATATCGGCCTCGAATTCCTGATCGCGCGAAAAGCTCGTCAGGTACAGCCCCGCGCCCAGATTGGCGAGATCGGCAACCCCCCGATTGCCGGTTGCCGCCCCCGCGAGCACGGCGCCGATCTGAGCCACGACACTCTGGCTGTAGCGCTGAGCCGTGTGGCGGGCGGTGACATGGCCGATCTCGTGGCCCAGCACGCCCGCGAACTCGGCCTCGTTGCCGGCCAGCGTCATGAGGCCCCGCGTGGCATAGACATAGCCGCCCGGCAGGGCGAAAGCGTTGACCACATCCGTGTTGAGGATGGTCGCCTTGAAGGGTTCTTCGGGGGTTTCACTGGTCGCCACGAGCAGATCGACGATGCTTTGCGCGTAGCGCCGGATTTCCGGGTCCGCCACCTCACCGCCAAATTGCTTGAGGATCTTCGGATGCTCCTCGCGCCCGATCCGCACCTCGTCCGCCTTGGACATGAAGGGCGTGAAGCTGGGCTCGCCGGTCGCCGGGTTCGTCGTGCATCCGGCGAGAAGACCGGCCAGCAGGAACGCGAGCAGGAGCACCAGCGGGGCCCGTCCGGACATCCGGACGCGATCAGAAAACCGGGCAGCGCGATTGGCAAGTTTCGTCATTCGTCCAGAAGCTCCACCTGTTCGGGATGAGTGAGGTCAATCATCGGCCCGTTAAAATGGTGCACCCAGCCGCGCACGCGAACCCGCCGCCCGTCGAGGGATTCGGGCGCCAGCCCCGCGGCCTCGAAAAGCCGCACGGCCGGCCGGTCGAGCCGGACGGTAAAGTCGCTGCGCCAGTCGGGACCGAAATTAAGATAAACCGTGGAGCGCACCCGCGCCACGGCGCGCACCCGGCCGGTGACCAGATGAAACTCCCCGCGCTCGCCGGAATGGCGCGTGAAGGCGCGCGCCAGCGCCTCGGCCGGCCTTTCGGCATAGGCCCCGAGCGCCCAGAGCCCGCGGCCCGCCCGGCGCGCTTCGGCCTCGAGGGTGAGCAGGCGGCCGACCAGGGCGCGGTTATCGGCAAAACTGTAGACCCGGGCGAAACCGCCCGCGATCAGCGCCCCCTGCAACCAGGTACCATCGGCCAGCGTGGCATGGGCCAGCACGCGACCGTGGCGGTCTTCCGACAGGTCGCCACGGTAAAGCCGAAGCGGCTGGTCGGCCGCGAGGGCCACGAGGGCCGACCGGCTTTCCTCGGCGAAGGGCCAGGCGCGAAACTCCTGCCGGCCGAGCGCCAGCTTGGGCGCCTGGATACCGGTGAGCCGAAGCTGGCGGCCGTCGCCCAGTACCAGGGTATCGCCGTCGATGATGCCGCCGACGCGCGCCGGGCTGTCGCCATCGGGCGACAGGCGGGTCAGCCCCGCCTGGTCGGCCATCGCCTCGGTCAACCGCGCGCCCTCCGCGTCGGCCGCCACCAGCGGGACCGGCGCCAGTGCCGGTCCCGCCAGCCAGACGAGCAGCACGAGGACCGGGCGGTAACCCTGGCTCTGGAGCGCGCAGCGGGGTAGCGGACCAAACATGGGGCCGAACATGGGACCAAACATGGGACCAAACATGGGACCAAGCATAGGCCAGGCAGCGTGGCCGAAATATGATTGATCTCCGCGCCCGGACACCGTTCTGAACACCGTCCTGGGCCGCCGCCTTGCGGTCGGGCGCTGAACGGCTAAACTCCGGGTCCAACCGACAACGCCCCTGACCTTTGCCGCGAGTATACGTGTCCGAGCTTTTCCCGCCTCTCGAGCCCTTCGATAAGGGCATGCTGCCCCTCGATCCGCCACATGAGATGTATTGGGAACAATCGGGCAGGCCCGATGGAAGGCCGGTGGTCTTCCTGCATGGCGGGCCGGGCGCCGGGGCGGGCCCCATTCATCGCCGGTTTTTCGATCCGGACCACTACCGCATCGTGATCTTCGATCAGCGCGGCGCCGGGCGCTCGACCCCCCATGGCGAACTCGCGGCCAACGCCACGCCCGATCTGATCGCCGACATGGAAAAGCTGCGCGCCCATCTCGGGATCGAGCGCTGGATCGTCGCCGGCGGTTCGTGGGGCAGCACCTTGTCGCTGGCCTATGCCGAGGCCCACCCCGAACGCACCGCCGGGCTTATCCTGCGCGGCATTTTCCTGTGCCGTCCGTCGGAAATCGAGTGGTTCCTTTACGGCATGGGCACGATCTTTCCCGAGAACTGGGAGAAATTCGCGGGCTTCCTGCCCGAGGCCGAGCGGGGCGATCTGCTGCGCGCCTACCATCGCCGGCTGATCGATCCGGACCCCGGCGTCCACATGCCGGCCGCCCGCGCCTGGAGCCAGTACGAGGGCGCGTGCTCGACCCTGCGGCCGAGCCCGAGCACGGTCGCCGCCTTCGAGGGTGAGCGGCTGGCGCTGGGGCTGGCGCGGATCGAGGCGCATTACTTCGTCAACGACATCTTCATGGAGCCCGACGCGCTGCTTGCCCACGCCCATCGCCTCCAGGGCATTCCGGCCCATATCGTGCAGGGCCGCTATGATATCGTCTGTCCGATCATCAGCGCGGACGCGCTGGTGCGCGCCTGGCCTATTCGGGATCTGGCGGCTGGGGGGGCGCCGCTTACCTACACCATTGTGCCGGATGCCGGACATTCGGCGCTCGAACCCGGCATCCGGACGGCCCTGCTGCACGCGGCGGCCGATTTCAAATCGCTCGTCTATTAGACGCAGGGCGGAAACCGGCGCGCGGCGGGAATTGCCAAAACGATCCCAGGCCCTAAGATGCGGGCGGCCCGGTACGAGGAGACCGGCGCCGGGAAACGAGGAAGACGAGGCACGACATGATTCTGGCCCGAACCTTGGTCCTGAACCTGGCCCGAACCCTGGTCCCAACCCTGGGGAGGAGAGGCGCGGCCGCGCTGGCGGTCTGGGGCGTGCTCGTTCTGTCCGCGGGTGGCACCCTGGCCGACGACCGCGATTTCGATGACGCGTATCTTTGGGGCGCAAAGGCGGATGACCCGGATTATCTGAGCGTCGGCGCGGGCATGTTCGATGTCAACGACGACGAGGAGGCGGGCGAGTTTCGCCTCGAATATCGCTCGGACTACCGTTTCCTTTATTTTCTCAAGCCCTTCGTCGGGGTGAGTGCGACCACCGACCGCGCGGTCTACGGCTATTTCGGCGTGCTGGCCGATCTCTATTTCGGCAAGCGCATCGTGCTGACGCCGAGCGCGGCGGTAGGCGGCTACAGCGACGGCGACGGCAAGGATCTCGGCAGCACGATCGAGTTTCGCACCGGCGGCGAGATCGCCTGGCGCTTCGACGACCGCTCACGCCTGGGCGTGGCCTTCCATCACATCTCGAACGCCAATCTGGACGACGTGAATCCCGGGACCGAGATCGTCGTGCTCAATTACTCCCTGCCGTTCGATTCCCTGTTCCGCTAGGACCCGTTCCGCCGCGACAGCCCGAGCAGCGCGACGAGCGGCCGGGCCGCGACCTCGGCCCGGGGGCGGGTCAGATAAAACTCGGCATAGTAATGCCCGTCCGCCTCGAGCCCGGCGGGATCGATGCCGAGCCCCGAGAGCGTCTCGAGCGCGCCCGCCTTTTCCTCTTCCGAGGCGAAGGCGCGTTGCGGGAAGAATCGCCCCCTGAGTTTTTCCGTCACCAGGCCGAGCGTCGCGAAATAATCGGCGATCGCGTCGTAGGGAAACATGCGCAGCACGAAGGACGCGATCCATGGGCGGCGCGCCCGGGGGACCAGCTCGCGGAACGAGTTTTCGGTCACGTAGCCGACACAGCCCGTCGAGGTGACGAGATCCACTTCGCCCAGCAGCGCCGATGATCGGGGTGAAGGCGGGGCTTCTTCGAGGTTCTGCGTGATGCCGTCCTTCAGCAGCCCCACCCTGCATCCGTAATCGACGGCCTTTTTCGCGACATCCATGCCGATGACATTGACGTCCCGCACCGGGCGGCGGCCACGGAAGAACGCGGTGTCGGCGGCAACCACCTCGGACGCGCTTGCCCCACGGAGCCCGCCCGCCCGGTAGCGCTCGACCAGATCGCGGAAGGTCATGTCGTATTTCAGCATTGCCGCGTTGATGCCGTAGGAGCAGCCCATATCGGCGAGCGTCGGCCGGGCCAGCGCGCGCTGCTCGGCCAGCCCGTCGAGGATGCGGGCGAAGACCGGCTTGGCCTCGGTCGGGATGCGGTAGCCCAGCCCGCCGAGCTCGCCGTAATAGGCGCGCGGGTCGGCGCGGTCATAGATGCTGTCGAAATCCTCCTTGGCTTCGTTGAGCTCCTGGAAGGATCGGGTGTCGGCCAGATCGGCGGGCGAATCGGTTGGCGAAATGGTCATGGCAAAGAAATGGTCATGGCAAAATGGTCATGGGATCGAAGGCCTGATTGGGGTTCGATGGCGGGTGTGCCCGGGTTCTGTGGAGAGGCCCCAAGATGAGCCGGGCAGGCGGGCGAGTCAAACGAGCCGGTCAATTCCGCCGCAAGAGACTGAAAATGAGGAAAAACTGCCGGCGGCCCCGCCGAGCCAAGCGGCAGCGCGCGCTCGCACCCGGCGGTGCGGCGCTTCCGGGAGTTGCTTGCCGATGGCGCTGCCTGACGCGATCCGCTGGCTGGCGCGCGAGCGCCGCCGCGACCGTGCGAACCTGTCCGCCTTCCGAGTGTTGTTCGCCGCCCCGCACGACCTCGTCACCGGGCCGCTCGTGATGCCCGCGCCCGGACGGTTGGCACTGTCCCACCCCGCTGGGCTCGCCGCCGCCGAGGGCCATCGCGGCATCCACGCCGAGGAAGGGTTCGCCATCGCACAGACCGGCGCGCCCTTGGGCACGCTGTCGCCCTACCTCGTGGACCCGCTCGACGGCACGCACGTCGCTGATCACGACGCAGGTGGTGGTGTGAGCGCTACGAAGATTGTCCGGCACGGCAAGCCACGCGTCCCGACCGTCGAGCGTCCCTGCCTTAGGTGCACTCGACGGTTCCGCAGCGAGGGAGCGGACCATCGCACGTGCGACGGATGCCGGCAGAGGGCGGGAGACATGGGTCCGTTGAGCTGCATATCGGCAGTCCAAATTAGCCGAAAATATCTTTTCGAAGCTCTTGGTAGACGCCCATTTCCGGATTTATGAGCGGCGTCAGTGTTGATCTCATGAAAGCCTTGACATCATTTCCACCTCCAACGATCCCGAGACGTTTTTTCGCATGGGTATAAATCTCACCGGAAGCAGCTTTGAGATCATCTGCGGCTTTGCCACGCGCCTGTGCATTAGTTAACGCGGTGATCTTGTCACCCAAGAGATTGATGGCTTCCTCTGGTTTTCCATGCACTTCGCAGAGCTTCGTAAGCACTTCATCGTCAAACAAATAGCATTCCAAGTTTCGGCGCGACAGCACGCGCACACCTTGAGCGGTTTTGCTCGCAATGTCCTCCGGGGCGTGATCGTCCCGATCAATAAGCCGGACAACTTGAGTTCCCTGAACGAGAGATTGAAGAGCTTGAATTAAAGCAATTCGGTCATTCTCCACCTCGTGTGAGTTACCTGCGGAAATGAATTTCGTTTCAGGAAACTCAGCTTCAAAAATCCTTTCATAACATTCGCTATCCATTGAAGCGTTCTTGCCCGCGCCCGGCACTTTGGGCGCTCCCTCGCAAATGACGACGCGGTTTGGAGCAATGAGGGCAGCTAGGTCATCTAGCGCAACATTTAGGACTCGCTGCCAGAACGGCCTTGTTGGAGGTATTGGCTTAAGAACCTGAGTTTCATCGAAATCTTTATCACCAAAATCTACAAAAACGACAGTATCAGGGTGGGCTGCACTTAGATCACGGGCGCGCTTCATCATTCCGATAGAGTGCGTTGCTAGCCAAAGCTGGCAATTTTCGGGCACCAACCGATACAATTCTTCGAGCAACGCGCCCTGTAATCGAGTGTTCATGTGAGCCTCAGGCTCGTCAATGCAGAACACCGTATTGTTGAACTCGCGCCGCTTAATGATGAGATCAAGAATTAGATCGAACGCAGCTTTCTCGCCACCAGACAGATTCTTGTAGAGGAACCCCTTACTGGCCCCCTTATCGAATCTAAACGTTCCCTCTACAAGTGGATTACCTAAGCTGTTTAATATGAGATCTGGAAACAACCGCTTTATAGCGCTCTGAATCTCGCCAATCGTCTTATCCCTGAATTTGCCAATGGTCAGCGAGGGGTCTTCCTTTTCATAAACATCCTCTAGCCCCTGACTAGCCATTCTCTGATAGTTCTTCGCAACGGCAGCATCATTATCAATGAGCCGGCTGAATCGTTCTTCCTGAAGTAGGGGGGTGATTCGATGCAGATTTCCAATTTGAAACTCAGGGTCGTTTCGGTAGGCAGATCGGACATAAATTGCCTTACGCTTCTCGTCCTGATCCTGGGGTACCTCGCCGTAAAACTCGATTTCGATCGCCCTATTCCATCCCAGATTTTCGGGCGAGCCGACTTTGCTATGGTATGTTTCGTCCCATCCGCCAACCGCCTTCCAACCTTCTCGATGCCATGCATTGAGCGCATCGAAAAACGACGACTTACCGCTTCCATTCGGTCCGGCCATTATCACCAAGCGAGCGGACTCGGGGATATCTGTCACCGTAAGTTCGGTGAACCTTTTGAATTGCGTCAGTTTAACTTTCTTGATTTTCACGGCTTTAGCGGCACTCGCTGACGAAATCGGGCCGCAGTTGGTAACAAGCAGGCAAGCTTCCCAGCCAATTTATCTGCCCTTTTTGCGCCTGTCGGGCCGCTGCGTCAGCGCCGATGCGGCTGCTGACTTTTGAGCCTTGGTAGACTTAGGGTTCCGCAGCACTTTCGCTGCGGCCGACGCGGCAGGGGCACTCGTCACTTCCTTGTTTGGTTTCCTAGCCATATCACGACTCGCGCTGGTTGAAGACAACGTCGCTGCAACGCTAGCGAGTCGTATACTTGCTGTCAATATTTGCCGAGCACAAAACGAGAACCATACCAGATGTGGTAATTGCTGCGACTAATATCCGACGATGCACAAGGGGAATGGCATTTGGATACGCGAGTGCCCAAAGAGCGCATCAGCCACGGCGACGGTGTTGTCGTAGTCGTTCTGGTCACGTTCCTTCCGCCAGTCTTGTACCTGTAGGAGTTGGGGACGGTGAGGACCAGGTGCTGAAGGTCCACCATAACCAGCGCCTGGATCAGGTCGCGATATACCGCGTTGCCCATCCATGCCCGGCCCGCCTCGACCTCCAGGCCCGCGCGCCACTCGGGGTGCCAAGCGTCGATCTCGTACTGCAGGCTCGGCTGGGCGTTCTCTCCAAAGAAGACCGGGCGGCGTATCTTCTGCTCGGATCGCTTGCCCGCCTCGACCTGAAAGCCCAACTCGACCAGGTCTGGACGCAGCAGTGTCAGCACCTCGTCGCTCGTCAGGCCCTTCGCTGGATTGCGCGTTGAGATGTCAGCCTCGTGGCGCTCGAACACCGCGACCAGTTCCCGCAAGAATTCGGCGGGGCTCTCTGTGCGGGGGAACGTCGCGAACCTGATCGAAGACATCAAAAATGCGCCAGTAGAGGGAAATTGGCGCGCCCGGCAGGATTCGAACCTGCGACCCCCAGATTAGGAATCTGGTGCTCTATCCTGCTGAGCTACGGGCGCTCCGTCCGCCATCACGGTCCTCAACCACGGTCCGCGCGGCGATCATCGACTCAACACGTACGTCAACACAACAACTTGGCCCCCGAAGGTCGGCCGTTTAGGAATCTCGTGCTCTATCCTGCTGAGCTACGGGGACCCGGGGGTCTGTATAGCAGGCGGGGGCCGGCGGGCGCCAGATGGGGGCCGCCGGCACTGGTACTGGTACTGGCACTGGCACTGGCACTGGCACTGGCACTGGCACTGGCAGGGCGGCGGACGTGACTCGGGGGCGGGAAGTTTCTAGGCTTGGCGCCAGCCACGTCTTAGCGGAGGAAACGATGAGCCGGCATGCGCGCAGCCCCGAAGAGATCCAGACGCTTTTTATCGCCGCCATCGGCAATCACGACCTCGACGGGCTGATGGCGCTTTACGACGAAGACGCGGTGATGGTCCCCTCGCCCGGCGCGGCGCCGGTGCGGGGGCTGGCCCTGATCCGCGAGGCCCTCGCCGGTCTCCTCGCGCTCGAGCCGGAGGACGCAGCGCTCGAGACCATCTATTGCCTCCGGCATGACGAGCTGGCGCTGATGCGCTCGGCCTGGCGGTTCACCGGCACCGGACCCGACGGCCGGCGGAGCCTGATCTCGGGAAGCGGCACCGAGGTCATGCGCCGCCTGCCGGACGGGCGCTGGGTGCAGATCCTCGACAACCCCTGGGGCGGCGATCCGCTTTCCTGAGATTCTTTCCGAATTATTTGACCGTACGTTCTATGAACGCAGAGTTCTCGGCCCGTATGGCCCGGCGCGCGCGACACTGGCGCGCGGAAATTTGATCCAGATCAAAAAATTCACAAATTCCGCCCGCCTGATTCCGCCGGGCTGCTCGAGGATTTCTCCGGAAGGGGTGTTCATCCGAAGGGGTAAATGCGCGGATGGTCTACCTCCGATAGGGAATTCGACAAGTTTCTGACCGGATTGACTCGCAGGAGTCGCAAAATGGGTGTTAATTTAGAAATACAACAAGTTCCGGTTGCGGCCGGCCCCCCAACCGCAGATCGAAGGAACCTTGAAATGCCTAACCGCGTGCAGACCACGCGCCACGAACCCCCGCGGAAAATCGGGCCGCCATTTGGTGACATCAATTATGTGAATGGCCGCGCCGCGCGCACGCGGGACCGCTGCCGACGATGCGAAGTCTCCGCAAATTGCGTACTTGCCTCGGGCGATTTCCAGGCCTTCGAGCGATTTCTCCCCAAAATGGACCAGATCCTGCTCGAGCGCGATCAGGTCCTCTATCTCGAGGGCGACCCCGCACGCCATGTCCACGCCATTTCGGAAGGCGCGCTCAAGCTTTACAAGACGCTGCGCGACGGGCGTAACCAGGTCGTCGGCTTCGCCTTTCCGGGCGACTTCGTCGATTTCCCCTTTGGCGAATTGCACGACGTCAACGCCGAGGCGGTCATCGCCACGCGGGTCTGCCGCCTGCCGCGCTCGGAATTGCACCAGCTCTGCGAGCGTTCACCACGGCTCGAGGAAAAATTCCGCGAGATCGCCGTGCACGAGATCACTTTCGCTCACGGGCAGATGCTGCTTCTGGGACGCAAGACGGCGAGCGAGCGGATCGCGAGCTTCCTTCTGATGATGAGTGGGGTCAGCCGCCGGCTCGGGAATGGCGCCGACGGCATCTTCATCCCCATGGCGCGTGTCGATATCGCGGATTATCTGGGACTGACGGTCGAGACCGTGAGTCGCACGCTGTCGCGCATGAAATCCGACCGGCTGATCGATATTCCCGACATTCATCACGTGACGCTGTGCGACATCGAGGCCATCAACGACCTGGCCGAGGGCGAGGACTGATTTTGCGCCGCCGCCGGGCCCTAACGCCCGGCCCGCCTTGCCGCCTCGGGCAGATCGAGCGGATAACCCTCACCCGCGTAATCGAACCCGCCGATTTCATGTTTCGCCACACCGTCATGGGTGGGGCAGGCGTAATAGGCCCTGATCTCGGTAATCAGGCCCCGGTCATCGAATTTGTACCATTCATCGCCGCGCAGCACCTGGCTCTGCTTCGGCTTGAAGTGGGTCCACTCGATCACGGCCTCGCGCGCCGCCTCGTCGATCGCCATGCGGTCGATCGTCCACCACGAGCCGAGCACCTCGACACAATGCAGCCAGAGATCGGCGATCGCCCGCGCCCCCCGGGCGGCGCCGAACGGGCTGCCGCCGGGAAAGTAATGCACGGCGTCGGGCGTGAAGAAGCTCATGATCTTGGCGTGATCGGCCTCGTTGCACCCGTCGAAATAGGCACGGATCGCCCGTTCCATCTGTTCGCGGCCCAGCGTCATCGTTACCTCCCCCCGGGGCTTTCCCGCACCCGGCCTGTCGCGCGCTAGCGCGCCGCCCGCCCGTGCACCTGCCGGTCCATCGACAGATGGCGCATCATCCAGAGCAACAATAACAGCCCCGGCAAGGCGACGAAGGTCGAAATGATGAAAAAACTCGTCCAGTCAGTCTGATCAGCGACATAGCCGCTGACCGCCGACAGCATGGTGCGCCCGGTCGCCATCAGCGACGTGAGAAGGGCGAATTGCGTGCCCGTGAACTTGCGGTTGGCCAGAAGCGACAGATAGGCCACGAAAGCGGCCGAGCCGAGACCGCCCGAGAAATTCTCGATCCCGATGGTGAAGAACAGGAGCCAGACCTCAGCCCCGACATGGGCCTGCAGGGCGAACATCAGGTTGGAGAACATCTGAAGGATGCCGCAGCCAAGAAGGCTCTTGAGCACGCCGTATCGCACGACCACGAGGCTGCCGAGAAACACGCCGGCGAGAGAGGCGGCGACGCCAAAGATCTTGCTGACGGATGCGATCTCGGATTTCGTGAAACCGATCAGCACGTAAAAGGGATTGGCCATGACCCCGGCGAAGGCATCGCCAAGTTTGTAGAGCAGCACGAAGCCGAGCACGATGAGGGCGGTCCCGAGCCCGTTGCGCGAGACGAACTCCGCGAACGGGGCGATGAGTGTCTCGCGAAACCAGGAGCCTATTTCGATTCCACCGGTTGTGCCGTCGGCCCGCGCGAGAATGGCGCGGTCGTCATCGGGCACAGGGGCCAGCAGGGTCGCCAGCATGCCCACGAGGACAAGCAGCGCCATAAGCGCATAGACGATCGACCAGTCTTCCAGCCAGTCGGCCAGGTAGAGAGCGCCCGCGCCCGCGGCAATCAGCCCGATGCGATATCCGGCCTGAGTCATGGCGACGCCCGGCGCCTGTTGCGCCTCGTCGAGGATTTCGATGCGGTAGGCATCGATCACGATATCCTGGCTGGCCGAGAAGAACGCCACCACCAGCGTCAGCGCCGCGGTAACCAGCGGGCTGGCCAGGGGGTCCGTGAGGCCGAGCGCGGCAATCGCGGCCAGCAGCAGGCCCTGGATCACCAGCATCCAGCCGCGCCGCCGGCCGAGCCGGGCCGTCAGCCAGGGAAGCGGGACGCGGTCCACGATGGGCGCCCAGAGGAACTTGAAATTATAGGGCGTGCCGACAAAGGCGAAGAGGCCGATGGTGGTGAGCGCCACGCCGAGTTCGGCCATCCAGATACTGAGCGTGCCGCCGGTGAGCAACAGCGGCAAGCCGCTCGCGAAACCCATGACGAAGACGAATAGCAGCCGGGGGGAGCTGTAGACGCGAAGCGTGCGCTGCCAGGAACGGACCGGCCGGGCGGAAAGATCAGTCATGGTGCGCGTCCGGCGTCCCGCTCGGGGACAGGAAATTGCGAGAAGGTCAAATGCTGGTCCGCCGCCTATTGATCAACGGGCCGCTGCGCCTGCCAGCCATAGGTGACATAGCGCCAGCGCACATCGTCGCCGTCAAGATCGAAGACGCAGAAGCCTTCGGGTGTCCCGTGCCAGCTGCCCCGCCACCACTTGCCGCAGATCGCACCGCCGGTCACAAAATGTGTCGATCGCCATTTCAGGCTTTCCAGCACATGCAGATGTCCCTGAAGCACAAGAATAAGGTTGTGCCCCGCGAAGGCATCGAGCACGTCGCGGTTATTGACCACCACGCGGTTGGCCGGCATTTCCGCCTCGTTGCCTTCGGTCACCTGGTAGAAGGCGGTCGCGAGCGGCATATGGGTGACCGCGATAACCGCCGTGCCCGGCGCCAGGCGCGACAGGTCATCGCGCAACCAGTCGAGCTGCGCCGCGTCGACGAAGCCGCGATATTGCAGATCGCCCCCGACCACCTCCATCGGATCGAGCACGACGAAATGATAGCCGCCCGCATCGAAGGCATAATAGGTGCGCGCCAGACCCAGCCTGGCGCGATAAACCGCGCGCGGGTCGGCCGCCGCCGGCCGGCCGTCCTCGGGGTTGGCGGCAACCAGATCGTGGTTGCCGATAGCGGGAAAATTCTCCGCCCCGAGAGCGTGGTGAAATTTCAAATAAGCATCCCAGCGCGGCGCGACAAAGTCGGCATGGTTCTGAAAACCGTCGGTGATGAAATCGCCGCCGCCGATGACGATCTCGGGCGATTCCCGCCGGATCGCGCC
Source organism: Alphaproteobacteria bacterium (assembly GCA_040220875.1). Lineage (NCBI taxonomy): Bacteria > Pseudomonadati > Pseudomonadota > Alphaproteobacteria > Alphaproteobacteria bacterium. The sequence continues at coordinate 708,670 of JAVJVX010000005.1, forward strand.
GCCCGCCATGTCGAGGGCGCGGGGCGTGTCGAATTCGATACGGGTGTGGCAATCCGTGTAAAAGACGAAATGCAGCTTCGGTCGTGCGCCGCGTGCCACGGGAGGCGCCCCGGGGGACGCAATGGGGGACGCACCGGGGGACGCAATGGGGGACGCCGCCGCGGCTGGTCGCGGCCGGAACAGAGCGCCCGGCAGCGCCAGAGCGCCGGCCGTCGCGCCGAGCTGCGCCAGAAACCGCCGGCGTGTCCCGCCCCCGGTGATGCTCATGTGATCTTCCCCCGGTTCTGCCGCCGCCCGGCCAGCCGCTCGCCGGCCAGCAAAACAAGAAACACAAGCCCGAGCGCGCCCAGGAGTTCCCGTTCACCCGCCCAGGTGATCAGGGTCGAGCCGGCGGCGCTCGTATAAGGCCGGCCCGGATCCTGGGCGTCGTCGAGGAGTTTAGCCGTCCCTGCATCCAGCCGTGAACCGGTTTCGGCCAGCGTCTCCGGATAAAGGGCCTGGAGGATGGCATCTTCCCGGGCGGCGACGAAAAGGAGAGCCTCGCGATCCCCCGGCTCGGGCGCGGCCAGGGCGGCGGCGAGGTAGCGGTCGCGGCGAAAGAGATGCACGCGAAACTGATACAGGAACGGATCGATGCCGGGCGAGTGGGTTGCCAGAAAGCGCGTGTAATCCTCTTCCGCGCCAAGTGCCGCCATCGCCCGGGCCGCATCGCCGGCCCGCGCGCGATCCGCCTCGATCAGCGCCTGGCGGGAGAGACGCGACCGCACCCGGCCGGTGCCCGGTATCTCGATCATGCGCCCGTATTCGCCGAGCGCATCGGTGCCGTCGGTGAGAGCGCTCAGCCCCGGCAGCGTGTCCCCGAGCGCCTGCAGCCGCACCGGCGTGGCCGCCAGCACGAGTGCCAGCCCCGCCGTCGCCGCCATGCTCCAGCGCGCGAGGCGGCGCCAGGAAGCGGCGTCCGGCCGGCGCGACAGACTGTCGGGGCGCACGGCCAGCCCGTAGCCCAGAAGCGCAAGCGCGCCCCCCAGGAAATTCAGCCAGATATCGCGCAGATCCCAGAAGCGCTGAGGCAGCACCCATTGCACCAGCTCATCGCCAAACCCCACGAGCCCGGCCAGGAGAGCGGCCAGCGGATAGGCGCTGAGATTGCGAAGGCGATGACTGAGCGCCCGCAGGATCAGGAGCGCCAGGACGCCGTATTGCGCGAGATGGAGGGATTCGACAGGACTCGCATCGAGCGAGAAGGCGAGCGCCGCGAAGGCCAGGACGATCAGCGGCAGAAACAACAGGTGGCGCGCCATGAGGCGGCGCTGCCGCGCAAGTCCGATGGCCAGCGCCGTGACCAGGACGACAGCCAGTAGCGTAACCAGCCAGGCGAAGAGATCTTCGGCCCGGGCGCCTCGCCAGCCGGCCGCAGCGGCGAGGACGGTGTCCTGCAACTGACGGGCCACCGGAATTGTCAGATAGATGACAACGCCCCATCCCCCGGCCAGCAGCCAGGAGGTTCGGGGCGAAGAGGCGGGAGGCAGATGCAGCATGGATGGCAGGCCGGATCGGACAGGCGGGGCGGGCGGGGCGCGCGCCAGCCTATCCCACCCGGCCCGGTGGGGAAAGCGACCCCGGACCGGGCGGGGGGCCGAAATTTGACGGTGACGTTGGATCGCCCGCCCGTGACCTGATATTATCCGGACCATGGCGAAAATCGCATTTGTCCTGAATGGCGAGGAGGTCGCGCCCGAGGTCGCGCCGGATACGCCATTGCTCTGGGTGCTGCGCGACGCGCTCGGGCTGACAGGCACCAAATACGGTTGTGGCATCGCGGATTGCGGGGCCTGCACCATACATGTCGACGGGGAAGCGAGGCGATCCTGCGTGCTGCCGATCTCGGCCGTCGAGAACGCCACTGTCACCACCATCGAGGGCATCGGGAAGGGAGGCGCGGGCGACGGCGCGCATCCGCTTCAAGCCGCCTGGGTCTCGGCCCAGGTCCCGCAATGCGGCTATTGCCAATCGGGCATGATCATGGCCGCGGCCGCGCTTTTGCAGGAGAACCCCCAGCCGAGCGATGCGGAGATCGACGACGCGATAACGAATATCTGCCGCTGCGGCACCTATGGACGGATCCGGAAGGCCATCCATCTCGCCGCGGAAGGTGCCGAATGAGGGACCGCGAAGCGTCCACCGGCAAACTCGCCACAGGCAAATTCGCGGCCGAAGGAATCACCCGTCGGCGCGTCCTCGTCTCGGCCGCGGTCGCGGGCGGCGGCCTTCTCGTGGGCCTGCCGATGATCGCGCGCGCCGCCGGCGCCGATCATCCCTTTGCGGCAAGCGCCAGACAGGGCGAGCATGTCTTCAACCCCTGGATCAAGATTTCGGCGGCCGGTGACGTCACGATCGCGGTGCCCCGTGTCGAGATGGGCCAGGGGGTCTATACGTCCCTGCCGCTGCTCGCGGCCGAGGAGTTGGACGCGGACTGGGCGCGCGTGCATTTCGTCCAGGCGCCGGTGGACAACGTCTATGCCAATGTGACGCTGTTCATGGAAGCGATCCGCTTCCGCCCGGAAGGCGAGGGTATCCTGGCCGACGCCGTGCGCTGGGCGACGCAAAAAGTCGCCCGGGCGCTGGGAATTCAGGGAACCGGCGGCAGCACCAGCATTCGCGAGGCTTACGATCCGATGCGCCGTGTGGGGGCGGCCACGCGCGAGATGCTGATCGCCGCGGCGGCGCGACGCTGGGAAGTCCCGCGGGCCGAGTGCCGGGCGGAGAAGGGCACGGTCACCCATGGCGCGACGGGCCGGCGACTTGGCTTCGGCGAGCTGGCAGCGGATGCGGCGCTGACCGATCCGCCGGAACATGTGCGACTCAAGGAGCCGGCCGAGTGGCAATTGATCGGCAGTGATGTGCCCCGTCTGGACCTGCGAGAGAAAACCGACGGACAGGCGATTTTCGCACCCGATATACAGGGAGACGGCATGGTCTATGGCGCGGTCCGTACCGCGCCGCGCTTCGGCGCCAAACTCAAATCCTTCGACAAGAGCGCCATCGCGGGCAAGCCCGGGTTTATCGATGTGGTGGAAATCCCGCGCGGCATCGCGGTCGTCGCCGACAACACCTGGCGCGCCAGCCAGCTCCTCGCGGCACTGCCGGTGATCTGGGATGACACGGGCGCACTCGAGATGTCGAGCGACGAAATTTTCGAGAGCCACGACCGCGCTATCGCCAGCGGTGACGCGCATGTCTTTACCGACAGGGGCGACGCGCCCGACCAACTGGCCGGCGCGGGGACGGCAAATGTGTTCAGCGCCACCTATCGGCTGCCCTATCTTGCCCATGCCTGCATGGAGCCGATGAATGCGACGGCGCTCTATGCCGACGGGGCACTGACACTCTGGACCGGCAATCAGAACCCGAACCTGATGCGCAACGCGGCCGCCGACGAGATCGACATCGATGCCGACCGGGTGACCGTCGAAACCCCGTTTCTCGGCGGCGGGTTCGGCCGGCGGTCCGAGCCCGACGCGGCGCGCCAGGCCGCGCGGGTGGCGAAGGCGCTGGCCGGGCGGCCGGTCAAGCTGTTCTGGGACCGGGAAGAGGATATGCGTCACGATACCTATCGCCCGGCCGGAACCTGCCGCATGACGGCCCGTCTCGACGGGGACGGGCGGCCCGTCGCCTGGCATCATCGCAGCGCCGGCCAATCGGTGCTGGCCGATTACATGAGCCGGATCCGTCCGGGCGCCCCGCTGCCCACCGCCGATGCGACCCAGGTCGAGGGGGCCGAAGACATCGCTTACGCCATCCCCCATATCCGGGTGGAACATGTGACGACCGAACCGCTCGTGCCGGTGGGCTGGTGGCGGAGCGTGGGGAACTCGCTGAACGCGTTTTTTGTCGAGAGTTTCATCGACGAGCTGGCCCATAACGCGGGGGCCGACCCCTATGAATATCGCCGCGCCCTTCTCGCGGACCGGCCCCGTGATCGCGCGGTTCTCGATCTGGTGGCGAAAAAATCCGGCTGGGGCGATAAACCGCCCCCCGGACGCGGGCGCGGGCTGGCCGTGCACAAATCCTACGAGAGCTACGTGGCCCAGGTCGTGGAGATCTCGGTGACGGATGGCGAGATACGGTTGCACAAGGTGACCTGTGCCGTCGATTGCGGCACCGTCGTCCATCCCGACACGGTGGTGGCCCAGATGGAGAGCGCCGTCACCTTTGGCGCGACGGCAGCGCTTTTTGGTCGCATCACGATCGATCAGGGAAGGGTTGTCGAAGGCAATTTTCCCGATTATGACATGATCCGCATGGAGACAATGCCGGAAATCGACGTCCATCTCGCGCCGACCGGGGGCGATCCGGGCGGCATCGGCGAGGCCGGGACCCCGGCGATCGCGCCCGCGATCGCCAACGCGGTCTTCGCGCTTACCGGCAAACGCGTGCGGGAGCTGCCGTTCGCCATCGCGGACATCTAGCGCCGACAACCCTTTCACCACCAACCGTCGAGGAGTGCCGTTTCATGCGGATCGGTCTGCCTAAGGAAATCAAGACTCACGAATACCGGGTAGCCATTCTGCCCGATGGCGTGCGCGCGCTGATCGCGGACGGCCACGAGGTCTTCGTCGAAACCGGCGCCGGCGCGGGCGCCGGCTACGAGGACGGGACCTATACCGAGGCCGGCGCGACCATCTGCGCCGATGCGGGGGCGGTCTTCGAGGCGGCTGAAATGATCGTCAAGGTCAAGGAACCCCAGGAGGGCGAGATCGCCCGCCTCGGCCCGCGACATGTGCTTTTCACCTATCTTCACCTGGCGGCCGATCGCAGCCTGACGGAAAATCTGATGCGTTCGGGCTGCACCGCCGTCGCCTACGAGACGATCACAAGCCCGGCCGGCAACCTGCCGCTTCTGGCACCGATGAGCGCGATCGCCGGGCGCCTTTCGGTGCAGGCCGGGATCCGGTTCCTCGAAAAGCCGGAAGGCGGCCCCGGCATCCTCCTGGGTGGCATCGCGGGTGTCCGGCCGGCCAAGGTGGTCGTGATCGGCAGCGGCGTCGTCGGCAAGAACGCCATAGATGTGGCCGTTGGGCTTGGCGCGTCGGTCGTCGTGATCGACATGTCCTTCGACCGGCTGGCCGAGTTGCAACAGCGCTACGGCGGCCGCGTGGTGACCCGCCACTCATCGCCTTCGGTGGTGAAGGAGGAATGCGCGGACGCCAACCTTATCGTGGGCGCGGCCCTCGTGCCGGGCGCGGCGGCCCCGCGGATCGTCACGCGCGAAATGCTGCGCGGCATCAATCCGGACGCGTTGCTGGTCGATGTGTCCATCGATCAGGGTGGCTGCTTCGAAACGAGCCGGCCCACCACCCACGCCGCCCCCATCATGGAGGCCGAAGGGCGTCGACATTACGCGGTCGCCAACATGCCGGGCGCGGTGCCCCGCACTGCCTCACACGCGCTGTGCGAGGCCAGTCTGCCTTACGTCCTGCGTCTGGCGAAGGACGGGGTAGAGGGCGCGATGACGCGAGACCGGCATTTTCAGAACGGGCTTAACGTGCAGAAGGGCGCGCTGACGCTCAAGCCGGTGGCTGATCTTTTCGGCCTGGACTATACGCCCGCTTTCGCCGCCTAGGCCTCGACGGCGGCCCGCACCTGGTTGTGGAAATGACGGACGATGTGCTCCTCGTCCGAAAGGTGGAAATGCGTCTTGGCACCCGATGAGATCACTGACTGGATCTTTTCGTGCGTGAACGCGTCTTCCATCAGCGTGTCCCTGATGCCGCATTTGCCGAATTCCTGGGCGAAGACCTGCCCGGCGTTCTGCGGCTCCGGATAATACAGGCGGATTTCCCAGACTGACCGGTCCACTGCCTCCGGCCATATGTTGTAGGTGAAATACGTCCCTTCCAGCAGGCCGATGAAAAAATTCGGGAAGATGAAATAAAGGTCGAATGCGCCGTGCCATTTCGGCCCGCGCCGTTCGCCGTCCTCCCCGCGCTTGACCGAGAAGGCGTCGAAACTGTTGGAGCCGAAGCGGCCGGCGATCTGTGTCGTCTTCGACGGTTTGTATCCCTCGGGCGGACTCGAGGAGACGACGCCGTGGGGGCCGTAGGCGATCAGCGCCGCGTGGCGGAAATCCTGCTGAGCCGTCGCCGCCGATTTGGCCAGCGTCTTGTCGTGCAGATAGGGCAGGTGCCAGCCTTCCTGCTGCGCCTCGCAGAGCGTCTTCCAGTTGACGTTTTCCCGGGGGCGGTAGGTATAGCGCCCGCGCATGGCGTCGAACGGGTAACCGTCGATGGTGGGCGTGACCGGTGCCATAAATTCGGCGAGGCCCTGTTTCGGGGTATCGGCGAGGTTGACGAAGATGAAGCCCTGCCAGACGTCGGTGTGAACCGGAGTCAGGCCATTCGCGGATTTGTCGATATCGAAGAAGCTTCCCTCATCCGATATGTGGACCAGCCGACCCCTGTCGTCATAGACCCAGCCGTGGAATTTGCAGGTAAATCCGCCCCGGCACCTGCCCTTTTCGTGCCAGGCCACGGGATTGCCGCGATGGGCGCACATATTGTGAAATCCGCGGATTTGGCCGTCCTTGCCACGGACGATCAGGATGGAAGTATGCGCCACACGCAGGTCGCGGACGAGATAATCGCCCGGCTCCGGCATTTCCTCGACGCGGCCCATGTTGATCCAGCCCGCGCGGAAAATCTTTTCCCGCTCGGCCTCGAAAAAATCGGGCGAGACATAGGCGTCCAGACCGACCGGGGCCGTTCCCTGGCCCGGGTCCTTGCGATGCCAGGTGCGCGGCGCCCCGCTGGAAAGCTGTCCGTCCATATCCTATTCCTCCCTTACCCTCTCGCCCGACAGATCGTGCACGGGCACGAACCGCTCGATCGGCATGCCGTACGGGTGCTCCGGTGACTCGAACAACTCGACCGCGTTCGCCGCTTCGGGCAGGGCGAGGGCGAGATCGAGCAGCACCTTGTCGGCACCCGCGATCTTGTCGAGTGGCTTTTCATTGAGATAGTCGAGCACAGCGTCGATGCGCGCGTGCATCGCATCGTAGAAGGCGCGGATTTCCGCCAGGGAGCTGGAGAGCCTTTGGCGATGACGCCCGCGTTCGGTCGGCTCGGCCCAGTCGAGAAAGGGGCTCAGATCCTCGAAGGCGGTGGGCAGGACTCTTTCGGTCGGTGCCGCCATGTCCGCGCCTCCTATTCGGCCGCCCGTTTCATGCCGGAAAGGTCGTCGCCATAGGATTTGTACCGCTTGACCAGCCAGCGATTGAACTGGGAGAGGGTTTCCTCCTTGGGCGCATACCGGGTCCGCCCGGCGAAGCGCGAGCGCAGCCCCTTATGGGTCAGTGTATTGGCGACCGTATCCTGGTCGTTGAAGACCGAGACACCTTCGACCGTGGCCCCGAAACGCATGTCGAAATCGGGCAGCCGCATGGTTTCCTTCGGCACCAGGGCACCCACCTGCAGCGTGAGGCTGTTGGCGCCTTGCGGGCAGATCACATAGAAAAATACGCAATCCGGCTGCGCGCCGAAGAACAGATTGGGCGCAACGGTGGCGAACATCACGCGCTTGCGCTCTTTTTCCGTCAGCGTCTTGATCACCGGCATCAGACATTTATTGGCGATATTGAAGCCGCCATCGAGCTCGACGAATCCGGTCGGGTGATAGATCGCGCCATCGTCGTCCTCGAGCCATTCATCAAAACTGGCGAGCCGCGACGGCGCGAAGTCGTGCGGACCCTTGTGCAGGTACCAGGTGTGATAGGGCTCGATCGCGTTTTCCTGCATGAACTTCCAGTTCCACGGATTGTCGGCCCACTCGACAAGGGGCGGCGTCACGAGATCGGCCAGATGGTGGTTTTCCACCTCCTTCGAGAGCCTCTTCAGCCGGGAAGCGAGCGGCCTGGCCTGGCCGTCCATGTTCATGAAAATGAAGCCGTTCCAGACTTCTGTCCTGATCTGCGGCAAACAGGCCTTCTTCTGCAATTCCTCGAAAGGCAGCGTCGCATCCATTTCCGGCGCGCTGACCAGTTCGCCGTCGACATTGTAGCTCCAGCCATGGAACGGACAGGTAAAGACATCCGTATTGCCGCGCGCCTCGCCCAGCACATGGCCGCGATGGGCGCAAACGGCAGACATGACACGCACCTCGCCGTCCTTGCCGCGCAGGACCAGCAGCGGGTCGTCATTCATGGTGATCGAATAATAGTCGCCCGGCTTGGGGATGAGACTGTGATGGCCGAGACACACCCAATCGCGATCGAAGATCGCACGCTTCTCGAACTCGAACCATTCTTCCGAAGTATAGCAGTCGGGTGGAAGCGAAATGGCCTTGTCCACGCCCTGCGCCGAGGGGTCGAGCGCGGCGAGGATTTCCCGCAGGTGCGGCGTCAGCGGCAAATCGGGCAAGGGTGTTGCCTTGGTCTCGGTCATGGGATCCCTCCTCGTCGAGTGCGCGAAATTCAATGATGGACGCTCGAAACTGGACTTGTAAAGTTATCCTGTAACTTATCTGATAATTTTTCAACCCATGGCGGCCGGGGGGTCTCAGCCGGCCTTTTTCTGCGCCCGGCCCACCAGATCGACGCTTGCCACGTGGGAGCGGTTCAGGGCGATCCGCCGGGCCCCCTGATCATAGAGGCCCGTCATCACCATGAGCCGGCTCATGGTATCGCCCAATACCGCCTCGGGCACGCCCAGCCCGTCGAGCAGGTCCACCAGCACCTCGCGACGAAGCTGGGCGTAGTGGTCCGTCGCATCGCGCCCGCGTTCGGTCACTTCATAGGCCGTCTGGCGCTGCGCCACGCCCGGGACCTTTCGGACCAGCCCGGCCCGTTCCAGCTTTCGCAGCCCGTACTGGACATTGGCCTGATCCTCGCGATGGAGGAATTTTGCGATTTGCGAGACGCTTTTTGGCATATCGCGGAACCGCACCACCTGCAGGACCGAGATATCGGACCAGGTAAGCTCCTCCCCGCTGATATAGGCGTTCAGCTCGCTGACCCAGCGGCGGAACGATTCCGCCACGTGGTGCAGGGCAAACTCGAAGTCGGTGAGCGCTGCCTCCGCATCGCTGCCCGAAAGATGGGAATCCCGGTGCAGCGACAGCAGGGAGGCCTCTTCGCTCGGCGCATCCGCCATGGGTGGTCCTTTCAAACAAATCCGGTCAAACAAATCCGGTCAAACGGCACAGGGCAAGAAACGGGGCATCGCCGCGCCCTGCCCGATCATGCCATAAAACCCGCCACGGGGCGCAAGCGGGCGGCGCTTTTGTCATCCAAAATCGGATGGCCGGTCCAGGTCACGCAAAATACCGGCGCCGCGGCCCGGAATTTCCACTATTTCCGCCCCGTGAGCCTCGAGAATGGGCCGGGCACCCCGGTCCCCCGCAAGCCCGGCGAATTCGGCCGACAGGCGGCAGGGGAACAAAACCGGATGTCCCCGCCGGCCGGCATACACCGGTATGACGATGGGCGCGGGCGAGGTCTGGCGGAAAACCGCCATCATCTCCGCCAGAACCCCGCTGTCGATGAAGGGCATGTCGCCGAGACAAAGGAAGAACGCCTCGAGGCCCCTGTCGCGCCGGCAGAGCGCCGCCACGCCCGCCTTCAGCGAATGGGCCATGCCCTTGCCGTGGTCGGGAGCGTGAACGAAGGCGACGTCCAGCCCGGCCAGGGCCTCCTCGATCCGCGCCGCCTGATATCCCGTCACCACCATGACCGGGCCCGGCACCGCCGCCTGGACACCCTCGACGACCTGCCGGATCAGGGGCCTGCCACCGAGCCGGGCGAGCAGCTTGTTCTCCCCGCCCGTCTCTGCCGCAAAACGGCGCGAAGATCCGGCCGCGAGGATCAGGGCGCCGAACTGCCCGGTCGGCCCGGCGCTGTCCGGCGGACTCACGCGATCCCCGTGCGCAGCACCTTGACCGCCTCGGCCAGAATGGCGACGGCGATTTCGGCCGGCGTCACGGCGCCGAGCGGAAGCCCGACGGGGCCATGAATGCGGCCGATTTCAGCATCGCTGAAGCCAAGCCGCGCGAGGCGTTTGTTGCGCGAGACGGCCGAACGCCGGCTGCCCAGCGCGCCGATATAGAAGGCCGGGCTGCGGAGCGCCGCCGCGAGCGCCGGCTCGTCCAGCTTGGGATCATGGGTCAGGGTGATGACCGCGGTGCGGCTGTCGGGGGCCAGCCCGGGCAGGACCGTCTCCGCCCATTCGGTAAGGATGCGGGTCTCGGGGAACCGCTCGGGCGTGGCGAAGGCCGTGCGGGGATCGATCAGCGTCACATCGAAACCGGCCAGCCGGGCCATCGGGACCAGCGCCTGGGCGATATGTACCGCGCCGACGACGATCATGCGCAGGGCCGGGCCGTAGACCTGCAGAAAAAACGCGCCCTCGCCGGTTTCGACATGCCGGTTCTCGCGCGTTGCCTGGGCCGTCTCGGCCGAGCTCACGACGTCATCCGACAACACGAGATCCCCGGCGACCCGCGCGCCGCCCTCGATCACCGCCTGCGCGCCCGAGGCGAGATCCGTGACAAGCACCACCTCTCGGCCTTCGCGCGCCGCCCGGTCGAGAAGCTCGAGGATCGCCAGCTTCATCGCCGTCTAATCCACCGGCTCGACGAAAACACGGATGCGCCCGCCGCAGGGCAGGCCCACCTCGAAGGCCTCGTTGGCCGCGACGCCGAAGCTGAGGAGCCTGGCTTGACCGGTGCGGATGACCTCGCGCGCTTCGGTAATGACGGCGGCCTCGACGCAGCCGCCCGAGACCGAGCCGTGGAACCGCCCGTCATCCGCCACGGCAAGCTGGCTGCCCAGCGGCCGGGGCGAAGACCCCCAGGTCTGGATCACCGTGGCCAGGGCGACGCCACGGCCGGCGCGGCGCCAGGCACCTGCCACCGCCAGCGCGTCCTCGTCAAAAAAGTCTCTCTCCCTTGCGCTCATCCTCGACTCCGCCCTGTGCCGGTCACCGTCAGGCCGCCTGGCGACGGGATCCCCGGGGTCCCGACCGGCTAAGGGCCGTCACCAACGCCGCCAGGCTGGTCATATTATGCACCGGCCGGAAGTCGGTGACATAGGGCCGGATCGCCCGCGCCCCCCGGGCCATCAGCGCGTAGTCCGTATTACGCAGATGGGGATTGAGCCAGACGAGCCGCCGGCTGGCGCGGCGCAGGCGCGCCATCTCGGCCGCGAGCTCGCCCCCCGGATCGCGTTCGAGCCCGTCCGTCACAAGCAGCACCGTGGCCCCGCCGGTGAGCACGCGGCGCGACCAGTCGAAGTTGAAATCATGCAGCGATGGGCCGATTCGCGTGCCGCCCGACCAGTCGCGTACCTTTTCGGCCACGTCAGCCAGCGCCGTGTCACCGTCCCGCTGGCGGAGCATGCGGGTCACATTGGTCAGGCGCGTCCCGAACAGAAAACAGTGCACGTTCCCGCGTGCCTGGCCGAGACGATGCATGAAGCGCAGCATCACACGGGAATAGTTGCTCATTGAGCCGGATATATCGATGAGCGCGACGAGTGGTGGCGGCGCAGCGATGGGCGCGCGCCGGACGAGCCGGATGACATCGCCGCCCGTCCGGTGGCTGGCCGCCAGGCTGGCGCGAAGATCGACGCGCGGGCCTTCGGCCTGCACGCGAAAACGCCGGCGCCGGACGAGATCGTCCGGCAGGGCGAGACGTCGGATCGCGGCCTCCGCCTCGGCCAGTTCGGCCGCCGACATCTGGCCGAAATCCATGTCACCCGCCACGTCGCGCGCCGAATAGGTGGGGCGGGCCTGAAGCCGCGGCGTATCGCCATCCCCCTCGTCACCGGACCCCGGGCGCGGTTCGATCGTCTCGCTACCGGGTTTTCCCGCCGGCCGTTCCCCCGCCGCCTCCAGCGCCTCGGCGAGCCGACGGGACAGGCGGGCCCCGCCGCCGTCCGCCAGGGGCGCTTCGCCGCCACGATCGAGCGAACGCCAGAACAGGCGGAACGCCTCGTCGAAGATCGCGTGCCGGTCCTGGCGGTCCACGAAGACAGCGTGCAGCGCCCAGTAGGCATCGTCGCGGCGCCGCAGACCGACCGCCGACAGCGCCTCCATCCCCCGCGCCACCTCACCGGTGCCGAGCGGGAAGCCGGCCGCGCGCAGAAGACGCGCGAAATGCATCAGATTGAGCCAGAGCCGCCCACCGGCGCCCGACATCAGGCCCCTCCGCGTATCTCGGCCAGGATTTCCGCGCCCTCGCCGGCGCCGATCCGGGCCACATCCTCTTCGTATTTGAGGACGACGCCGAGCGTGTCGCGCATGTTTTCCAGCGTAAGCTCGGTCGCATCGAGCGCCATCAGCGCCTCGAGCCAGTCGATGGTTTCCGCGACGCCGGGCAGCTTGAACAGGTCACGCCGGCGCAGGGCCTGGACGAAATCCACGACCTGACCGCTCAGCTCTTCGCCCACGCCGGGGGCGCGAACCCTGAGAATTTCACGCTCGCGCTCGGCATCGGGATAGGGCAGCCAGAAATAGAGGCAGCGGCGCTTGAGGGCATCGTGAATTTCACGCGTGCGGTTCGAGGTCAGCACGACGATGGGCGGCGCTGCCGCGCGCATCGTGCCAAGCTCGGGAATGGTGATCTGGAAATCGGACAGCACCTCGAGGAGATAGGCCTCGAACGCCTCATCGGCCCGGTCCAGCTCGTCGATCAGCAGGACCGGCGGTCCCGCGAGATCGGGCTCGATCGCCTGAAGCAGGGGGCGCTTGATGAGGAACCGCTCGGTATAGAGATGCTCGGCCAGATCGGCCGCTTCCCCGGTCACTTCGGCCCGCCGGATTTCCAGCATCTGCCGGGGGTAGTTCCATTCGTAGGCCGCGGCCGCGATGTCCAGCCCCTCGTAGCATTGCAGGCGGATCAGGCGACGATTGAGCCCGGCCGCCAGGACCTTGGCGATCTCGGTCTTGCCGACGCCCGCCTCGCCCTCGACGAAAAGGGGCCGGCCCAGGCGCAGCGCCAGGAAGACCGTCACCGCGAGGCTGCGATCGGCGATGTAATTCTGCCCGGCCATCAGTCGGGCGGCGGCGGTGACGTCCTCGGGAACGGGTGTGCCGGTCACGAGCCGCCTTCGGCCGCCAGAATGGCGCGGAGCACACGTTCGGGCGTCGCCGGGATCCGGTTGATGGCAGCGCCCGTGGCAGCCGTGATCGCATTGCAAATGGCCGGCGCCGTCCCCACCAGGGCGATCTCACCAATGCCCTTGGCGCCGAAGGGGCCGTCCGACGGGTTCTCGATCAGGATCGGATGGATTTTGTACGGGAGGTCGAGTGGGCCCGGCACCTTGTAATCCATCATCGTGGGGTTGACGAGGCGGCCGTCGTCCCAGACCAGTTCCTCATAGAGCCCGTAGCCCAGCCCCTGGGCGAAGGCGCCGTGGATCTGGCCATCGACGGCGCCCGGGTTGAGCGCGCGGCCGACATCATGCGCGCACCAGGCTTCGAGCACCTCGGTCTTCCCCGTCGCCATGTCGACATCGACCTCGACGACATGGGCGCCAAAGGTGAAGACACCTATTCCGTCGAGTGCGAAGCCGCGCACCAGCGCGCGCTTGGGATCGAAACGCTCGCCCTCGAACAGCCAGTTATGGGTCCCCATGATGGGGCCGCCCGAAGCGTAGAGCGAGCGCCCGGCGATCGCCGCGAAAGGCACGGCCGCGTCCCCGACGCCGCGGATGCCGATCACGCCGCCCGGGCGCAACTCGAGATCGTCCTCGGCGCATTCGAGCATTTCGCCCGCGTGGCGGAACATCTGCTCGCGCACGCGCTCCGATGCCTGTTCGACCGCCTTGCCCACCATGTAGGTAACGCGGCTGGCCGAGGTCTGAAAGTTGTAGGGCGAGGAGTCCGTATCCGGATTGCCGTAATTCACCTGATCGAGCGACAGGCCCAGGGCGCCCGCGCAAATCTGCGCCATGACGGTATCGGCTCCCTCGCCGATATCCACCGCACCGGTGTTGACGGTTACGGTGCCGTCCTCGTGCAGGCGCACCGCCGCACCGGCCGACAGCATGCCGCTGATATGGGACATGCCGCTGACGCAGATGCCACGCCGCTTGCCGGGACGCACTTCCTTGCCGTTGTTCTGCCGGCGCTTGTCCCAGTCCGAGGCCGCGCGCGCCTTTTCCAGGCATTCGGCGAGGCTGCCGCCTTCCACGGTCTGCCCACCAAGCCACTTGTCACCCGATTGCAGGGCGTTCTTGATGCGCAGGTCGATCGGATCCATGCCCAGCTTTTCCGCAACCTCGTCGATCTGGCGTTCCGAGGCGAAGGTCGCCTGCGGATTGCCGAAGCCGCGGAATGCGCTGGCCCGCAACTTGTTGGTATAGACCGACCAGGATTCGACGTTGACATGGGGTATCCGATACGGCCCCCGGCCGAAGAACGCCGCCACGGTCGACACTTCGGGGCTTTCGTCGGCGTAGGCCCCGCCGTCGAGAAAGAGGCGCATTTCGCGGGCGACCAGCGTGCCGTCCTTCCGGGCGCCTGTGCGGCAGTAGATCTTGCCGGCATGGCGGCTTTTCATCATCATCATGTCGTCTTCGCGCGACAGCGTCATCTTGACCGGCCGGCCGGACTTCAATGCCAGCGCCACCGTCGCGGGCTGGTTCGTCAGATCGCACTTGCCGCCGAACCCGCCGCCGATGCGCGGGGCGATCACGCGAACTTTCGACATCGGCATATCGAACGCCTCGGCAATCATGGTCTGGACGCGAAAAACGCTTTGCATGGACGACCAGATGGTGATCTTGCCGTTCGCGTCGACCGCCACCAGCGTCGAGCAGGGCTCCATATACATGTGTTCCTGCGCCGGCGTTTCGTAGACCCCCTCGACGATCACATCGCATTCGGCCCAGGCATTGTCGATATCGCCTTCCTTGAACTGGGTATAGGCGACGGCGTTGGGATGTTCGGGGCGCTCATAGGGGCAGGGGTATTCGTCGCGGTTCTCGTGCAGGATGGGCGCATCCGCCTCGAGCGCTTCTTCCGGGTCGAAAACGGCGGGCAGCTCCTCGTATTCGACCTCGATCAACTGAAGGGCCTTGCGGGCGATTTCCAGTGTATCGGCGGCAACAGCAGCGATCGGCTCGCTGATATAGCGCACCTTGTCGCCGGCGAAGGTCATCTGGTCCTTCAGGAAGACGCCGACATATTTCTTTTTCGGCAGATCCTCGGCCGTGACGACCGCGCGCACGCCTTCGAGCGCCTCGGCTTCGGAAGTGTCGATCGAGCGGATACGTGCATGGGCGTACGGGGCGCCCAGCATCGCGGCGTGCAGCATGCCCGGCAGGGTCATGTCATCGGTGTATACCGCCTGGCCGGTGAGTTTCTCACGAGCCTCGAGACGCGGCACCGATTTCCCGATCGCGTCCCCGACCGGGTTGGGAGAGGTGACACCTTCGGGGCTCATGACTTGCTTCCTTCCGTCAGCGAGAGGATTGCATCCACCACCTTCACATAGCCGGAGCAGCGGCAGATATTGCCGCCCAGCCCGTGGCGGATTTCCTCGACACCGGGGTTCGGGTTTTCATTCAGAAGCGCAGTTGCGGCGATCACCATTGCCGGCATGCAAAAGCCGCACTGAACGGCGCCCGCATCGACGAAGGCCTGCTGCACGCGGGAAAGCCGATTGCCGTCGGCCAGCCCCTCGATTGTCGTGATCTCACTATCCTCCGCCGCAAACGCCAGTGAAATACAGGCGCGAACGGGCTTGCCATCACGCAGCACGCTACAGGCGCCGCATACGCCCTGGTTGCAACTGCGCTTGGCGCCGGTAAGGCGTAATTCCGAGCGCAAGACATCCAGAAGCGTGCGCGCGGGCGCGATTTCAAGTTCATGGACATTTCCGTTTACGCGAAGCGTGACGGGCTGTTTTTCAATCACGTCCATTTCAGACACTGGCGGTCTCCCCGTCTTTGAGCGTGTTGAGCGCCCGCGCCAACAGGCGCGGGATCAGCATGAGCCGGTATTCCGTCGTCCCGCGCACATCGTCGACCGGGTCCGCCGCCTCGGCCAGGAGCCGGGCCGCCTCGGCAATCGCCGCCTGATCGAGGGGCGAGCCGACGAGCGCCTCTTCCGCCGCCGTCACCCGGATCGGCACGGGGCCGCTGGAGCCGAGCGCGATGCGCGCATAGCTGCATGTCGCACCCGCCATCACCAGCACGGCCGAGACGGAAACCGTGGCGTAATCGCCATCCACGCGCGAGAATTTCACGTGATGGCCCCGGGCGCCGGCGGGCCCTCGGGGCAGCCGGATGGCGGTGACGATCTCGCCCTCGCGGAGCGCCGTTTCGAAATAATCCTCGAAAAATTCTCCGATCGGTATCTGCCGGGTCCCCTCGGCGCTCGCGGCCTCGATGGTGGCGTCGGCGGCAAGGAGTGCAGCCGGGAAATCGGCCGCCGGGTCGGCATGGCAGATGGAGCCCCCGATCGTCCCCATATTGCGCACGGCCGGATGCGCGATCTGTCCGGCCGCGCTCCGGACAACGCCGAGCGCCCCCGTAAGCACGGGACTTGCGGCGATCTCGGCGTGGCGCGTCGTGGCACCGATCCGGACCTCGTCATCCGTCTCGGTGATGCCGGAAAGTTCGGCGATACGGCCCAGACCCACCAGTACATCCACCGCGACCAGATCGGCATTCATCATGGCGACGAGCGTGGCGCCGCCCGCGATGCAGCGCGCGTCGTCCTCCCGCCGCAGTATGTCGAGCGCCTCCTTGAGCGAGCCGGGGGCGAGGTACCTCATGCGCTGGCCTCCGCCGCCCGGGCGCCATCGCCCTCGACCCGTTCGCGAAACTTCGCGGCGAATTCCTCGCCCATGCTCTTGGCTTTCTTTTTCATGATTCCCAGACCGAATTTGCCCAGCCGTCCGACCACCGACACATCGGAAGCATAAGTCACCTCCGTCTGGGACTCGTCGAGCGCCTTGAGCGCCAACGTGCTGTCGGCGCTGACGCGGCTGGCCTTGCCGCCTTCCTCGCCACGCGTGACCGAGGCGGCGAATTCCGGCGGGCGCTCTTCCGTGACCTCGACGTCCACCTTGAAAGTCGTCTTGATCGGGCCGAGCGCCACTTTGATCCGCGCCTTGTAAGTAGTGGGGCCCAGCACCTCGATCTCTTCACAGCCGGGCAGGCAGGGGCCGACCTGCTCGGGGTCGGTGATGAATTCCCACACCCTGTCGATCGGTGCCTGGACGGTGAAGCTTTCCTCGATTTTCATGAGCGATCCCTTCCGGGCGCGGCCCGGTTATGCGTGACAAGGACGGAACAGACTAATTATTTATGTGTGGCGGGTAAAGGCCCGAGAAGGTCCGGCCCATACGGAACCGCGGATCGTTCCCGAGCGTATCCGGGTGGGTACACTCCAAGCATCAGATTTGACGCGCCGAGGGGCGCGGAAGGAAGATTTCCTTCAACCTGGAGCAGAAATCCAGCATCAGGCGGCGGAAAAACGCATGCCAGAAATTGGCATCCCGCGCCGGATAAAGGGCCATTACCGTGAGAAAATACCAGGTCGCCCGGAAATGCCGGCCCGCACGATAGGCGGCGACGGAAAGTTCAAGCTGCAGGCTGGAGACGAAAATCCGCGCGCGGGTGCGGGAATGAAAGCCGATGGCCCGCACGTAGCGCCGGCGCAGCACCCGAACGGAGTGACGCACGCTTTCAAAGGAGGGCCAGGCACCGGAATGAATGACGGCAAGGATCTCGGACAGGACCGCGATATCGTGAGTGTCGGCCGAACGCAGCACCCAGTCCCAATCCTCGAAGCGCCGGAGGGAGGTATCGAATGGGCCGAGCCTGTTGAACAGATCGCGCCGGCCCATGAAGGTCGAGCCGAGGCTGACATTGCAACCCCAGATGTAAGTATCGAGTGGCGAGCCGCGTAGCGGGACGCGGCGATCGTCGGCGTGGCCGGTCGCGCCATGCACCAGACGATAGCCCGTGAAGCTGACCTGGTTGGCCTCACTTTGCCCGGCCAGAAACCCGAGCTGCTTTTCAAGTTTTTGCGGATGCCATTCATCGTCGGCATCGAGAAAAGCGACGAATTCGCAGCCGGCTGCCGCCACCCCCGTATTGCGCGCACCGGCGGCACCCTGGTTTTCTTCGTGCCGGATGATGCGCGCCGGCAGGGTCGGGAAGAGGGCGAGAATGTCCTCGGTGACGGGCTCAGGCGACGCGTCGTCGACCACGATCACCTCGTCCGGCAGCCGGGTCTGCGCCGCCACGCTGGCCAGGGCGCGGCGCAGGGCCCCCAGCATCCTGTAGGCCGGAATGATGACGCAGACCGTTGCATCGCCGGACGGCATATCGGCTCATCTCCTGGGCTTCCCGTCGGGGGCGCCATGCCCGGACCGCCGGATTCCCGACAGCGATCCGTCTAGCCGGAAATCATCCGGCGCAGGACATTGTCCTTGTAGACGAGGTGATGCTTGAGGGCGCCCGCGATGTGGAGAGCCACAAGCGCCACAATTGTCCAGCCCGTCCAGTAATGGATGCTGTGCGCCAGCCCGCCCAGCTCCTTGCTCTTCTCGACGAATGTCGGGAGTTCAAAGAGGCCGAAGACGGAGACGGGAAACCCGGCCGCCTGCGACATGACGATCCCGCTGACCGGCATCAGGATGATGACAACGTACAGCACAAGATGGTTGGCCTTGGCCAGCGTCGCTTCCCAGCTTTTCATGTGGCCGGGCAGATCGGGACGCACATTCATCAGCCGCCATCCAAGGCGCAGCAATACGAGGGCCAGGAGCACGGCGCCGAAAGATTTGTGCAGGCCGTAAAGCTCGCCCTTGTCCGGGCCGTCCGGCATATCTGTCATGAGTACGCCGACTACGAGCAGCCCCGCGATCACGATAAAGATGGTCCAGTGAAAGATGCGCGCGACCGCGCCCCAGCTTTCCGATGAGTTTTTCGCCGCCATTTGTGCCAGTACCCCCCTTTGAAAATAAGGAAACTTCCAGGATCCCGGCTGTCGCCCCGGGTGGCGTAAGGCTACCCGTGGCCCAACCTGGTTTTCAAGCTTGTTGGGGGGCTTGGCGACTAGCGGCCGGGGCTGCCCTCGGCGCCGGATTCAGCGATCAGCTCGTCCATGCGCGTGCGCAGGGGCGTAGCCTTGTAGCTGACCAGCCGATAGGCCCAGCCGGCTGTTTCGTCGTTGATATCGCTGGCCAATTTGACGGCGTTTTCGCTCGCGTTTTCACCGGCCGAGGCGTCGAAGACGGCCCAGTAATCCGTCCGGATATCGGCCATCCGGATATTGACCGTAAGCCCGTCATAGGATTCGTAGGTTGCCCGCCAGACTTCATTATTCTCGAAATCGACCTCTTCCGCCCTCTTCACATCTTCGAGATCGAGACCGGTCAGAACGGAGCCCACGACATTGACCGACCAGCCGCCCTCGGCCGACTTTCCCTCGGGCGGATTGGCGACCTTGTAGTCCGTCGAGTCCGGGTCCTCCTTCGTGAAAACGATTTTCTCGCCGGCCGGGCTGAGGAGCGTGACCCTTTGCCAGGTGGTCGAGGGCAGGTCGATGATCGATTGGTCGATCCAGCGCATCGGGTCCTCGACCGGAACGAAACTGCCGCGCGTCAGCCAGGTCTGTTCCTTGCCCGGGAAGCGCAGGTAAATACCCTTGTTTTGGGCCCCAGGCAGATTGAAGCGGTTTTTGCCCGCGTAGACGTCGAGCATCTCCTGATCATCGGCGCCATAGAGAGTGATATGACGCACGCGCGAGCGGTCGTCCGTGACGTCGTTCAGTTCCAGACGCTCGTAGAGATCGGGCCGGCTCGTCTTGGGCTCGTAGTATTCGAGGTCGGCAAGGCCGATCAGCAATTCGCGCACCCGTGCCTGTCGTGCCGGATAATCGGCAAACTCTTTCAGTCTCCAGGTCCCCTCGTCGCGATGAATTGTCAGGGTGCGCACGTTATTCGTCAGCGTGATCCTTTGCACGTCATCCAGGCGCTCCTCGAGATCCGGGAACACGGGCTCACCCGCCCGTTCCACAACGGGATCGTCCGTGCCCGACCAGTTGACCAGCATCGTGGCCCCGGTAAAGACCGCCGTCGCCGCTGCCAGTCCGATAACCGTGGAAAGTTTCATAGTGCCGACCCTTGTTGCGTAATCCTGTTCATGGGCGTGTTCCGTGGCCTAATCGGCGATCGCGGCGCGACGCGCGCGACGGGCCCGGCGCACGATTGCGAGCCCGATGGCGATAAGCGCCACCAAAAGCGGCATGGCGACGATGTTCACCACCTTGGCGACGGTGCCGACGCGATTGACATCCTCGCGCAATTCACCCTGCACGCGACGCAGCTCCTTGCGCGTATTGACGATTTCGGCGCGAACCTGCTCGAGCGTTTCGCTCTGGTCCTGGGTCAGGATCGTGTCGCGATTCTCCGGATTGCCCTGGCCCTGAAGCTTTTCGAATTTCTCCTGCGATTCCTGGAGTTTCCGCGCAAGTGCCTGTTCTTCGGAACGGTAGCGCTGCTCCGCTTCACGTTCGAGCTTTTCAATCAGCATGAACGGACGGATCGACGTGCCCCGGCTGCGCAAACCGATGAGGTCCTGCCGGCCCGTCAGGCTCTCGGCGATATTGGCGACGAACGTGCCGTTATCCGCGAGCGGCATGCCGCCCTGCGGCGACAGCCAGAAGGGATCCGAAAGGAGGTCGGTATCGGCCACCAGCACCACCGAGTTGGCCGCAGCCGCTTCCGCGATATGCGGAGGCAGCGGCTCCGTCTCTTCGGCCGGGGGCGGACCATCGGCCGGCTGGGGTACAGATGGCGGGCCGTCGGGGAAGGCGGATTTGAATGTCCCGGTGATCCGCGCGCCCAGCACCATGTTTTGCCCGGAAGGCTCGAATTCATTGAGCAGCTTGACCGGGTCGGGCCGGAACCGCACACGGTTGACATCGATCTTCTGGGAATATTCCGAGGTCACGAGCAGCGGCAGAAGTTCTGCCTGGCTGCCTTCGGTGAGCTCGATGATACCGGCCGTCCCGAGGGAGAGATTCTCGAGCTGGGCGGTCACCACGTCGTCAGCATTGAGGTTGCGCTTGGTCAGGTTGAGCCAGGCGACATACTCGGTAAAGGCGGCCCGTTTGCCGCCGCCGAGATCGACCCGCGCGGCCGCCTCGAGATCGCCCGCCACCTGGCCGCCAAGCACCTCGGCGCCCCAGGCCTCGTACAGGGGCTCCAGATAGATTTCGGAATTGCCGAGCGCCGCGCCCTGCGCCGGACCCCGCTGCTGGCCGCCCTGCACCTCCGAATAGGGGTCGACGAAGACCATGAGCTTGCCACCACGCAGCACGAACTGGTCGATCGCATACAACGTCTTGTCGAGAAGTTGCTGGGGATGGACCACCATCAGCACGTCGACATCGGGATCGATCCGGTCCGTCGTCACCGGCACTTCCCGGATCTCGAACAATTCGCTGAGCTGACTGTAAACCGCCCAGGGCGGCATCTGCTGGCTTTGGGGCAGGTTGGGAATCCCCTCCGTGCCCCTCAGCGGCAGCTTGCTCAGCAGGCCCAGCACCCTCCGTTCGGGATTCGACAGCGCGTAAACAATCTGCGTCAGGTCATATTCCAGAAAATTCTCGCGCTCGGGCGAGAAAAACTCCACGAGCTTCTGGTCATCCGTCGAGTTGGTCGCTTCGAGCCCGAAGAAGCCCAGATCGCCCTGCGCGTTGTAGGGAACGCTGCGCAGCCCGGCGGCCACCGCCTGGTCCTCCTCATTGGAGAAGGGCTGGGGGTAATATTTTTCGACCCGGAGCTTGCCGTCGGACAGCAGGGCGTACTGATCCAGCAGTTCCTCAATGCGGTCCGCGTAGGAGGCAATGGCCGGGCTGCGGTCGCCGAGCTGTTTCGTATAGAAGAACCGGAAGGTGACCGGCTCGTCGATTTCCCCGAGCACCTGCTTGGTCGCGTCCGAGAGTGTGTAAAGCTTGTCCTCCGTCAGATCGACGCGCGCGGTCCGGAGTGCCTCCCCCGCGAACATGTTGACTGCCAGCAGCAGCAACAGAAGAAGTGCAAGACCGAGAATGGTGAGAACGGTGGGGTTGTGTTTGCTCATATCCGTCCTCCTACGACGCTTTCTTCAATTCGACGATCTCAACATTGGCGTAGAGCCATGCGGCGATCACCGCGAAGAAAAAGATGACATCGCGAAGATCGAGAAGACCCGTCGTCACCGATGTGAAATGGGTGAGAAAGCTCAGCGAGCCGATCGCCTCCACAACCAGCTCCGGCGCCCAGGCGCGGAAGAAGTTGAGCACCAGGTCGAGGCCGCTCATGGTGAACAGGAAGCAGACCGTGGCCCCGACGATAAAGGCGATGACCTGGTTGCGCGTGAATGCCGACACGCAAGACCCGATGGCGAGGAACGCGCCGGCCATGAGGAAGCTGCCGATATAGCTTGCGAAGACCACGCCATTATCGGGGTTGCCGAGCACGTTGACCGTAATCCAGATGGGAAAGGTCAGCGCCAGGGCGATCCCCGCGAAGATCCAAGCCGCCAGATATTTGCCAACCACGATCTGGGTCGTGGAGACTGGCAGCGTCGTCAGCATTTCGATGGTGCCCGACTTGCGCTCCTCCGCCCAGAGACGCATCGCGATCGCGGGGATCAGCAACAGGTACAGCCAGGGATGGAAGAAGAAAAATCCGCGGAGGTCGGCCTGTCCGGATTCGAAGAAATTGCCGACATAGAAGGTCAGGGCACCGATCAGGCTGAGAAAAATCACGATAAAGACATAGGCGACCGGCGTCGAAAAATACGCGGCCAGTTCGCGCTTGAAGATGAACCAGGTGTTACGCATGGGCCGCCTCCGCCGCCCCGATATTTTTCGTGGCGCCGGTCGTCAGGTCGCGGAACACGTCTTCGAGACTGCCCGGATCGACAAGGATCTCTTCGGTCGAGATATTCTTGTCGCGCAGCAACTGGGTCACCTCGCTGATGATGGAGGCGCGTCCCTTTGGCACGACACGCAAGAGCGCGAGGTCTCCGCCGCTCTCCAGCCGCTCGACACTGTCCACGCGCGGGAGCTGGCGCAAGGCTGCCGCCGCCGCGCCGGCCGTGTCTGCGCCGAGGCTGATTTGCACGGCGTTGTGAAACGGGGCGCGGCTCAGCAGCTCGCGCGGCGTCCCGTCGGCCACCAGCCGGCCGCGGGAGATGACCACGGCGCGGGTACAGACGGGCTCGACCTCCTCAAGCAGATGGGTGGAGATGATGATCGCTTTCTCCGCCGCCATCTCGCGAATGAGACCGCGGACCTCGAATTTCTGGTTTGGATCGAGCCCCTCGGTCGGCTCGTCGAGGATGAGGATGTCGGGATCGTGGAGGATGGCCTGGGCCAGCGCGACGCGGCGCTTGTAGCCCTTGGACAGGGTTTCAATCGGCCGGCCCATGACCTCGCGGATATGGGCGCGTTCGACGGCGACGTCGATGTGGCGCTTTTTCTCCGCCCCGGTGAGGCCGCGAATATTGGCGATGAAGCCGAGATAGGAATCGGCCGTCATATCGAAATAGGAAGGCGCGCCTTCCGGCAGGTAGCCGATGCGCGCCTTGGTCTCAATCGGCGACCGGGTCACGTCGATGCCGCAGACGCGCGCGGTTCCGGCGGTGGGCGGGAGGAAGCCTGTGATCATGCGCATGGTGGTCGTCTTGCCCGCGCCGTTGGGACCCAGGAAGCCGAGCACCTCGCCCTTCTCGACCCGGAACGTGACGCCGGCGACCGCGGTGATCGGTCCAAATTTCTTCACGAGACCATCGATCGCGATCATCTCTGTCATTTCTGCACTCCCGAAACAAACCGGGCCTCCTCCGGCCCTTCGTGTCGTCCTCGCCCGAATGGACGGTCCCGCCCGGCGGAACATGAATACCAGCAGCACCCGTCATCGTGTCGTCACACGTATGTGAGCCGGGTACGCGCGAGAAACCGTGACGTGACTCGGTGGCGCATGTTCGTGAGATCTGAGTAGTTCCGACGCTGATCGTGGCCGAAACCGATGCCATCCCCAGCCGTCGGTCCTTGTCACCCGTGCCTCGCGCCCGGCCTCGAGGCGCCGACGGCCCCGCGCTTGTGTAGGAAGCAGGGGCGGGCGAGTCAAGCCGCCTCGGTCGGAAACCTTTGAAATTCAACCAGAACACCGTGGATCTCGGGCACCGTCCGCGGCTGGCGGGAACATATGGCGGCTGGCGGTTTTTCACTATAGTGGCCTGGTGATAGCGGCATGGTGCGTTCCCTGACTTGCGAGCCCTGATGGCAATACGCGCGCTCTTACCAGCACTCTGGCTGACGCTCTGTCTCGGCCTCCTGCCGGCCGGCGTGGCGGGCGCCGACGCGGCTCCCACGGCCACCGATCGCGTGGTGACCGATCATGTCACCGCACGGCTGGTATCCGAGAAAACCGCGCTTCGGCCGGGGGAAGTGGCCTGGCTCGGCCTGTCGCTCGCCATGCGCGAGGGCTGGCACACCTATTGGGAGAACCCGGGCGATTCGGGCGAGGCGACGCGGATCGCGTGGACCTTGCCCGAGGGGCTGACGGCGGGCGAGATCCGCTGGCCTCATCCCCGGCTTATCCCCGTGGGGCCGCTCGCCAATTACGGCTACGAGGGACAGGTTACGCTGCTGGTCCCGATGCGCCTCGCGCCGGGGCACGCGGCTTCGGCGCTCGAAGTGGAAGCCGCGGCGACCTGGCTCGTCTGTGCCGAAATCTGCATCCCCGAGAACGGAAATTTCCGCCTGACGCTGCCCGTTGCCGGCGCCGGCGCGACGCCGCCCGACAGTCCCGACGCCCCGCTTTTCGCCCGCGCGCGGGCGCATCTGCCGCGCCAGACACCTTCGGGCACACCCTATTCGGCGGAATTCGAGGCGCGGGACGAGACAGTCACCCTGCGGGTTTCCGGCCTCGAGCTTCCCGACCGGATCGAATCCGCCTGGTTCTTCCCGCGCGGCTCGGGCGGCTTTGGCGTTATCGATTATGCGGGCGCCCAGAATTTTTCGCGAGATGACGGCGCGCTGACTTTGGCGCTGCCGCGCAACGCGGCCCTGGCGGAGGCGCCGGACCGGCTCCAGGGCGTCCTCGTCACCAATGGGGCCGAGGGGACAGACGAGGCGGCGCGGGCGGCTTTCGATATCCGGGCGCACGAGGCGGGCGGGCTCGCCCCGCTGGCGGGTTCGCCCGCCTTGCCGGGCCTCTCGCTCTGGCAGGCCCTGCTCTTCGCCCTGATCGGCGGGCTCATCCTGAATGTGATGCCCTGCGTGTTTCCGATCCTGTTCATGAAGGCGGCGGGGTTCGCCGCCCATGCCCATGACGGGCGCCGGTCGCTGGCCCTTCAGGGCACGGTCTTCACCCTTGGTGTGGTCGCCAGCTTCGCCCTGCTCGCCGGCATCCTTCTGGCGCTGCGCGCCGGCGGTGCCGGCATCGGCTGGGGGTTTCAGTTGCAATCCCCCCTCGTGCTCACCTGGCTCGCCTATCTCTTCCTCGTGCTCGGCTTCAGCCTGTCGGGCGTGTTCCAGCCGGGCGAACGCCTGATGGGGCTGGGCCAGGGCCTGGCGGCGCGCCGGGACGGGCTGTCGGGCGCCTTCGTGACCGGCGTCCTGGCGGCCGTCGTCGCCAGCCCCTGCACCGCCCCCTTCATGGGCGCGGCGCTGGGCTTCGCCGTCCTCCAGCCGGGCGCGATCGGGCTCACCGTCTTTGTCGCGCTTGGCCTTGGCATGGCGCTTCCATATCTGGCGCTGAGCCTGTCCCCCGGACTGCTGCGCCTCTTGCCGCGGCCGGGGCGGTGGATGGACTTCGCCAAGGGGCTCCTCGCCTTTCCGCTTTACGCGACCGCACTCTGGCTGTTGTGGGTGCTGTCGCGGCAGGTCGATTCGACGGGGCTCGCACTGGCGTTGAGCGGGTTTCTGCTGGTCGGCTTCGCGATCTGGCTGACTGGCTGGGCACGCCGGGCAGAGGACGGGACGGGACGGCGGCCCGTGATCCTCAAGGCGGTGGCCGCGTCCGCGCTGGCTTTCGCCCTTGCGCTCGGCTGGATGCTCGAGACCGGCGCCGCGCCCGGTGTCGCCAGCGCCGAAAAGGCCGCGCGCGGACCCGACTGGACACCCTGGGCGCCGGGCCGGCCGGCGGAAATCCTCGCCACGGGCCGACCGGTGCTGGTGAATTTCACGGCCGACTGGTGCATCACCTGCCTCGTCAATGAGGAGGTGGCGATCGCGCGCGCGGGGGTGGTGGCGGCCTTTCGCGACAAGAATCTCGCCTATCTCAAGGCGGACTGGACGCGGCGCGATCCCGAGATCGCGGCGGCGCTGGCCCGGTTCGGGCGCAACGGGGTGCCACTCTACGTCCTCTATCGCGCGCCGGGCGCACCGCCCGAGATCCTGCCCCAGATCCTGACCGAAAACGCGCTTCTCTCGATCCTCGGCACGTTACCCGACCGCGCGCCCGAAGCGGGCTGACGCTCACCATGCCCGACCGCGCGCCCGAAGCGGGCTGACGCCCTCCATTGCCCCTTGCGCGACCTCGAAGGGCATGGGGTAGACTGTGGCGCGGCGCCGGCGGCGGTACCAGCGCCGTTCCCCTCACCCGCCGCGAAGGAGGCGTTTCATGTCCCCCCATCGACACCGGAGACTCCGCTCGGCCGCGCGCACGGCCGGCGCGCCCGTCAGATTTCTCTCGCTGATCATTCTCGCCCTGATGACGCTGGCGATCGCGGTCGCCATAGTCTCGCGCCCGGCAGCCGCGTCCCCGCGCGTGGACGCGCCGGCGCCCGGGTTCACGGCGACCGATTCGAACGGCAAGACGGTTTCGCTCGACTCGTTTCAGGGCAGGACGGTCGTGCTGGAATGGTCGAACCATGACTGCCCCTATGTCCGCAAACATTACGAGACAGGCAACATGCAGCGCCTGCAGCGAAGCGCCACGGACGAGGACGTGGTCTGGCTGACGGTGATCTCGAGCGCGCCGGGCAAGCAGGGCCATGTCTCGTCCGACATGGCGAACGAGCTGACGGCGGAACGCGGCGCCTATCCGAGCGCCGTGCTGCTCGATCCCGAAGGCGAAATCGGGCGCGCCTATGACGCCCGGACGACGCCCCATATGTTCGTCATCCGCCCCGACGGCAAGCTCGCCTACATGGGAGCGATCGACGACCGGCCGACGGCCGACAAGGGTGATGTCCCGGGCGCCACGAATTATGTGACGGCCGCGCTCGAGGCGGTTGACGCGGGCGCGGCGCCGGACCCGGCCGCGACCAAGCCCTACGGCTGCTCGGTCAAGTACTGACGGGCCAGTCCGGGACAGGGACCGCGGACCCCGTCCGGCCAAGGCCGGTCGGGGTCGCGCGGGGCCACCCGCCCGCCGCCGCCTAGCTGACGACTTCCCAGCCGATGACGAGAATCGCCAGCACCGAGAGCACGAAGAGAAGCGTGCGCAGATACGGCACGCCAAGCCAGAAGACGATGGTGTAGGCGACGCGCAGCCAGAAATAGCTGGCCGCGGCGAGCGCCGTCGTCTCGCCCGTCGAGCCCGTCAGATGGGCGACGAGGACGAGGGCAGCGAACGGCGCGAATTGTTCCACCGCATTCTGATGCGCGCGCATGCAGCGCTGGCCCCAGCTGGGCAGGTCGAGCACCTTGGCCTCGGTATATTCCTTGGGCCCGTAAAAGCCATAGGTGCGCACGATGGCGATGACGTGGGCGACCCATAGAAGAGCGGTCAGAAGCGCCGTCAGCGCGAGATAATAGAGATCGGGTGTCATGGGATTCCCCCTGGGTTCGGGTAGCGGGTTTCTGCTTCACCCGACGCCCGGCGCGAAAGCCGGTTGCCGGCAGGCAAAGCCTATCAGCAAAAATCCGCCCGCCGCGAGAATTCCGGCGCCGTTCGCGGACGGCCGTTAATCCGTGGCGATCGGGGTGGTATCGGTGGACCGGGACGGGCGGGGATGGGCGAGGATGGGCCGGGACGGGCCCGGCGCCCGTTCGGCTTCAGCTGAACCTAATCCCCACGCAGAAACGGGAACATAGCCGCAAGCTGGATGAACTCTATGAAGTGATCGAGGCGTGCGGCCGCGGGCCTTTCATCGAGCTATTCGCTCGCGACACCCGAAAGGGGTGGGTAGGCTGGGGCAACCAGTCAGACGATTACAAGATCACGTGGGATACATATGCCCACCACAGCCGCGTTCAGCCGACCGCTGCTGAGTGATTTCATTCCGACACCCGTAAGTCCGACTGCCGCTCGAACCTGTAGCCGACACCGAAGCCTTCGAACGATCATTATCGCTTGGGGGTTTCAGTGCTATCCTCGTCCCTCGCACAGCACGCGGCTCGGGATATGCGGATGATTTGCGATGAAGGTAATTGAACAGTTGGGGGTAGGAGGCTTCGGAAACGTCGACCTCGTCGAGGACGATGATGGAACCCGATACGCTCGCAAGACGTTTTCAGAGAACCAGCCGCTCACCCCTGAACTCCGGGAAAACGTAATTAAGAGATTTAAGAGAGAAGCACGGATTCAGAAAAGCGTTTCACACCAGAATATTGTTCCTGTCATTGATGACGACCCAGATGCCGCCCCCCCATATTACTTAATGCCTGTGGCGGAAAGTACGTTAGACAAAGATATCGCCGCAGATAGAACACTGGGCGGTAATTTTATCGCTGCAATTAGCGATATTGTTGCTGCCTTGGAAGAATTGCACTCGGTTCAAATTTACCATCGTGACCTTAAACCCCAAAATGTACTCCGATTTACTGATAACTCCGGTGACGATCCGGTTACTTATTATGCAGTTAGTGACTTTGGCCTGATTTCTCTAAACGAATCACAACTTTCTGCTTTGACAACAACTGGGATGGCGAAAGGTTCAGATCACTACACTGCGCCGGAAATAACAAAAGATTTGAGACGAGCGTCACCTCAATCCGATATCTATTCTCTTGGCTGCATCCTCCACGACATGGTTGGCACAGCTGATCGAGTCCCGTGTGCTGAAATTAAAGAAGAAGGCCCGCATGGGGGAATCTTGCGCGGATGCACATACTTTGATCCTGCGCGGCGATTTCGGACGGCCAGAAGCGTCTTGGACGCGCTGGTAAGCGTCGGTAGCGTCAATGTCGAAACCGAAAGCCGGCAGGCTGCTGACTATATAAGCGAACTAGATTCGGATAATTCGATACACGAAGATGTATGGGCTGCGCTCGCAGATTTCCTTGATTCACAGGCGAGCAAACAGGACAGGCGCGCCATATGCATGAATCTTAGCGGGCAGCGCATAACCGAACTTTGTGAGGCAGCTCCAGGGTGTGCAAACCAAATCGGTATAGTTTACGCAGATTGGGTATTTAACACGGCCTTTAACTTTGATCACTGTGATGGCATTGCAAACCGATTAGAAATTTTTGTCGAACAAGGCAATTTCGAGACCAAAGTCGACTGCCTAGTTGCAATGTTGGAGATGGGAACCAGCCACAATCGTTGGTATGTAGAACGAAAATTTATGCGCCTTTGTGGGCCCGATATGGATGACGCGTTAGCTAAGAGGGTCGCAATTGAGTTTCGGGTCCGTGACAATTGGGTTTGCTCCGCGGTAGCCCATCTAGAAAGATCCATCAGCGTGGACCGCAGTCAACTCCATCCCGAAATCGTCCAAGCGCTATCAGAGCTCTGTCAATGAGGTTTGCAACAGCAAGCATTACCGAAGCGGGCCCAAGAACGGTAAACGAGGACAGCATAGGCATTTGGAATTTGCCGGGTGGAGCTGTGGCTGTTGCCGTTGCTGACGGGTTGGGAGGTATGGGCGGTGGTGATACGGCCTCGGGGATTGCCATACAGTTATTCGGGAACGCGGTTACCAAGGAAAAATCAACCCAACCTAATCTTTCTGATCTAGCAAAGCTCATCCACAGCCAAATTAGGTCCACGCAGGCGCCGGGCTCGAGCGAAAGCACAATGGCGACGACACTAACGGCGGCAATCTTTCGAAACTCGACCGTAGCCGGAGTTCATTGCGGAGATAGTAGAGCAGCGATTGCCCGTGAGAATGGTATTCTTCGATTAACAAAGGATCATACAGAGGCACAGCGTTTATTCGACCAAGGAAAATTAAGCAAATCAGAATTAATAAATTACCCAAGACAAAATATTCTTGACAGCGCTCTTGGAGCCCGCAAGGAACCAAAAATAGACGTTTTTGACTTTGACGTGCATGTGGGAGACAAATTCTTCTTCACTTCTGACGGCATGCACGAAAAAGTTTTTTTGCGGGAGATGCGTGCCATAGCAGCCGACTTTAGTGAACCCAGTCCGTTTGTTGAGAAAATGCGGGCCATCGTCGAAAATCGTGGTGCCGAAGATAACTTCAGTTTGATCGCCGTATTTGTTCAAGATTGAGAATTGGGTCGGCGGTACCGCTATCAGTCTCACCCCGCAACATGGGCAAAAAATTCACTGCAAATCTGATGCAAGCCACCCACCGCCCCAAATAGCAAAACTCCCCGAACTCATTGAGCTACCGACGTTATTTTTGGTTGCGGGCGCAGGGTTTACGCCTGCGACCTTCAGGTTCTGAAGCTGAGCCCAGATTGGGCGTCATGAAGAGGATGGTGCCGCCTGCGTGACTTGAACACGCGACCCCCGCATTACGAATGCGATGCTCTACCAACTGAGCTAAGGCGGCCCATGTGCGTCCCCGCCGGGGCGGGGAGCGGGGCGAGTGCCGGGCCCGGCGCCCGGCGGTCTTGCCCGCGAACTGTCGTTAACGCCCCCTGATTACCGCCGATCGGGCGCGGCGCGCAAGCCGTTTGGCCCGGGGTCGGGATCGGCGGCCCGATCAGGGTCCCGACCGGGGATGGCGATCGGGACCGGGGCCGCCCTTTTTCGGCGATTTTGCTTAAAGGCGGCTTAATCGGGCGGTCAGGCCGCGCCCGTGGCCCCCGCTGCCGGGGCGGAACCGGCCGCCGGCAGGGCCGGCGCGTCGAGCACCTGGCTGCCCGCCAGGCGCGGCGCGTGATGCGGCGCGGGCGGGCCGAAGCGGATCGTATCGAAGGCGCCGCAATCGGGGCAGACGGCCGTGACCTCGCGAACCTCCTTGCCGCAATTCGTGCACGACCAGACCGGATCGGCCGGCGCGTCGGCGGCGCGGGCGAGATACTGGCGCACCGCCGCGCCATCGTTGTCACCCATCTCGGCCAGCTCGGCCAGCGCACGAAACACACGGCGCGACGGCGCCCCCTCGGCCGCAGCCTTGAGATGGGTCCGGGCTTCGCCCCAGAGTCCGGCCTTGAGCGCCGCCTCGCCCAGAATGAGATGGGTCTCGGCATGGTCGGGCTGGAGCTGGCGCAGTTTCTCGATCTTGATCACCCTGTTGAGCGGCGTGTCATCGGCATAAAGCCCGGCATAGGCTTCCCCGATCAGGCGATGGGGGGCGCGCTCCCAGGCGCGTTCCAGCACGCGGGCGGCGCGTTGCGTGCGGCCGCGCCGGGCGAGAAGATCGGCCGTGCGCAGGACAGCGGCCAGCAGCGTTTCGTCAAGCCGCTCGGCCGCGCGCGCATGGTCGAGCGCCGCGTCCTCGAGCCCGTTGGTCTCGGCCGCGCGGCTTTGCTCGAGGCGCAGGAGCGCGCGCCGGCGCTTGCCGATCTCGGGGGTCACCAGCCGGGCGCGCAGGAGGCGGTCGAGTGTCTCTTCCGCCTCGGCCCAGCGGGCGGTGCGAAGCTGGACATCAAACAGCAATTCGAGCGCCCAGGACGCGCGGGGCTGGGCCCGGGCCGCCTGGCTCACATGGTCGAGCGCGGCGTTCAGATCGCCGGCGCGATAGGCTTCGAGCGCGAGACCGCGATAGCCCAGAAGCCGCGTCTCGGGCGTCTCCAGCATCTCGCCATAAAGCCGGCGGGCGGTTGCGTGGTCACCGCTGACCCGCGCCGCCTCGCCTTCGAGCAGAAGTGTCAGCACGCGGTGGCCGAGATTTTCGGAGACGATCCGCGCCTCTTTCGCCGCCGCCGCGCCATCGCCCGTCGCCACCGCGAGGAGGCCCCGGGCCAGGGCGTTCTGGCCGCGCTCGCGCCGGCGCGCATCGCGCGCCCTGCGCCAGCGCATCGGCGTCGCCGCGATGAAGGACCAGAGCCGGAAGATTATGAGAAACGTCAGGGTGAGAAGGGCCACCCCCAGCACGACGACGCCGATCGAGGTCTCGATGCGCCAGCCCTGCCAGTCAAGCACGACGCGTCCCGGGTGATCGGCCAGCCAGGCCGCCCCGAGCGCGAGGACCGCAAGACCCGCCAGAATGACGACGCCACGGAGCATCTAGCCGGCCTCGTCCGGCGGCGGGTCGGGGGCGGGGATTTCATCGGTCAGCCGTTCCAGCGCCAGCCGGTCGAGCCGGTCGAGCAACTCCAAGGCCTGGAGCCGGGCCTCGGCCCGGACGAGCCAGGCCGAGACGGCCGCGCCCGCTTCCCCCGCGAGATCGCTCGAGAGATTTTTCATCTCCGCGACGGCGCCGGCGAGATCGTCACGCGCGAGTGCTGTTTCCGCCCGCGCGATCCGCGCGCCCGCATCCTCGCCCGCGACGTCGCCGGTTCGGCGAATGGTGACGAGGCCGCGCAGCCGGGCCACGACACGATCGAGCCATCCCGGTTGCGCCGCTGCCCCCGCATTCTCGCGGGCGCCGGCCAGCACGGCGGGGGTGAGGCGCTGAAACTCTCGCTCCAGCTCGGCAAGGCCGGCGAGACCGGTCTCGGCCTGGGGGCGCAGCCGGTCAAGGGCGGCGCGCGCCTCTTCGCCCGCGAGGCGCGTCGCCGTGCGCAGCTCGGCCAGATAATCCCGCCCCGCCAGCAATTGCTGGCGCAACTGACCAAGCGCCAGCGCCAGTCCCTCATCGCCGAGAGGGGCGCGGGCGCCCATATTCTGCGGCGCGGCCGCGACCCGGGCGGTGAGCGCGGCCACACGCTCGCGGAGGCGGGCCAGCTCGCCTTCAAGCTGACGCTTCTGTGCCGCCAGCGCCGCCGATTGCTCGGCCAGAAGCGCGCCGAGTCTGGCCTCCATGGCCTCGAGCCTTTCCCCACCGGCAGCGTCGCCAAGCGTCTCCTCGATCCGGGCGAGCCGGTCTTCCACCCCGATGAAACGGTCCTCGATATCCATGAGCGCGCGTTGCACCGCGCTGCGAAACGGCTCGGCATCGCCAGACGGTTCGGCATCGCCAGACGGTTCGACGGGGCTGGGCACCTCGTCGGCCGGGACGTCATCTTCCAGCGCCAGCGCCTCGGGCGCAGAGGCCGGGGCCTCGGCCGGGGCGCCGTCATCTTCCGCCGCCGGCGTCATCGCCTCGATCCATCCATCCACGACGGGGCGCCAGTGTTCCAGCGTCACGGCACCCAGCGCAATGACGACGCCGAGCGACAGAAGCCACGCCAGGCGCCTCATCATGCGGCGAAAGGGGCGCGTCGGCTTGTTCGCGGACTCGCGCGCCGCCGGGCTCGCATCGTCGCCGTCCGTCCCGCCTGCATCGCGATCGATTTCGGGATCGTCTGTCATGCCGCTCAATATATCCTTCCCGACGCTGTCTGTCCCGATGGCCGTAGGGCCGCCTGGCGTTCAGGCGTGGAACCTGTTGGCGAGCCGGGCCGCCTCGGTGAGGAGGCTATCCTGATCGGGCTTGTCGGCGATCACAACCGCCCGCCACGGCAGGATGCTGATTTTTTTCGCCACCGCCGGGCTCAGGCAGAGCGCGACCGTCTCGGCGCAATCGGGGCCGATCTCGTCCCGGTTGGCGAGGCGGACGAAAGTCTCCCCGGTTCGCGGCGAAAAGAACAGCGCCAGCGCCACGGCGCGAGCGCGAAAGAGGGCGCGAGCCGCTTCCGAGAGACGGCGCGCCGGTTCGGCCCGGTAGAGCGCGACACGTTTTGCGTCGAAGCCCTCGCCCGCCAGGCGGCCCGCGAGATCCCCGGCAGCATTCGCGCCCGAAACATGCAGGACCGGGCCCGCCGCGGGGTCGAGATTTTGGACCAGGCACCGGGCGAGCGCGGCCACGTCGCCCGCGGCCGAGGTGACATGGCGAAACCCGGCCGCGCGCGCGGCGCGGGCGCTTGCGTCGCCGACGGTGAACACCGGCACGTGCCAAAGATCGAGATGGGCGCGGCGGGCGAGCGCGCGCACCCCGTTCGTGCTGGTGACGGCGATGGCCTGCAGATCATCGGGCGGGCGCAGCGGCGTGTGCAGGTCCTCGATCCCGAGCAGCGGTTCGACGACCGGGCGGTACCCCTGGCTCTGGAGCGCATGGGCGAGCGGTTCGGCGTCCTCCCAGGGGCGGGTGACAAGGGCAATGGGGCGCGCCATGGGCTTATGTCCCGGACCCGCCCGATTCGCCCGGACCGTCGACCGACTCTGCGGCCAGAAGCCGGGCCATGAAGCCGGGCCCGGCGCGGTCGCGCAACAGCTCGCCGAGGCGGCGGCCAAGGCTCTGCGCCTCATGGCGCGGGCCCGTGGCCTCGGCGCGATGAACCTCCGAGCCGTCCGGCAGGGCGACGAGGCCTTCGAGATGAATGTCCGCCCCGCGCAGGCGGGCCAGCCCCGCGATAGGTGTCCGGCACGAGCCGTCGAGCACCGCCAGCATCGCGCGCTCGGCCGTGACCGGATCGGCGCTGTCGGGATCGTCGAGGGCCGCGAGAATTCGGATGACCACCGGATCGTCGGCCCGGCAGGTGAGGGCTATCGCGCCCTGGGCCACGGCGGGCAGCATCTCGTCGGTCTCGAGCACCGCATCCGCCTCGCCCGCCAGTTCGAGCCGGTTGAGCCCGGCAAGGGCGAGCAGGGTGGCATCGATCTCGCGCGCGGCGAGCTTGCGCAGCCGGGTCTGGACGTTGCCGCGCAGGCTCACGACCCGGAGATCAGGGCGCAAGGCCCGTACCTGCGCGGCCCGGCGCAGCGAGGCCGTGCCCAGGACCGCGCCCGGGGGCAGATCGGCGAGGCGCGTGATGCCGCGCGCGAACAGCGCGTCGCGCGGATCCTCGCGCGGCAGGACGGCGGCGATGACGAGGCCATCGGGCAAACGGGTGGCGAGGTCCTTCATGGAATGGACGCCCACCTCGACCTCACCCGCGAGCTGGGCCGCGTCGATCTCCTTGGTAAAGAGACCCTTGCCGCCGATATCGCGAAGCGGACCCGAGACTTCCCGGTCACCCGTCGTCTGGAGCGTGCGAATTCGGGTCCGGATCGGCGTGCCGGATTCCCGGCCGAGGGCGGCCAGGCGCCGGGCCACCTGATGGGCCTGGGCCAGGGCGAGCGGACTGCCGCGCGTGCCGAGCGTCAGGCTGAAACCTGCGGGGCCGGGCGGGGCGGGTATTTTTTTGCCGGACATGGTAGGTAAATGTCTAGCGCGTTGCGCGCGGCGGCGAAAGCCGGGACCGCGGTGGCGGGCCAGAGGAAGGCGGGGCCGGCACGGCACATCACGGCGCGCGCGCATGACAGAGGCGGGATTTCAGAACGTGATTTTTCTCGGCATCGAGACGAGTTGCGACGAAACGGCGGCGGCGGTGGTCCGGGCGGAGATCGGTGGCGACCACACCATCGCCGAGCGGGCCGTATTGGGCGAACTGACCCTGAGCCAGTTGGCCGACCACCGCCCTTATGGCGGCGTGGTGCCCGAGATCGCCGCCCGCGCCCATCTGGTTCATCTTCAGAACCTGGTGCGCCGAACGATGGACGAGGCCAGGCTCGGCTTCGCCGATCTCGATGGCGTCGCCGCCACCTCGGGGCCGGGACTGGTGGGCGGGCTCATGGTCGGGCTTACCCTGGCCAAGGGCGTGGCGCTCGCGGCCGGCCGTCCCTGTCTCGCCATCAACCATCTCGAGGCGCACGCCCTGTCGGCCCGGCTGACGGAACGCGAGCTCGATTTTCCCTATCTGCTCCTGCTGGTCTCGGGCGGGCATTGCCAGATCCTGCTGGTCTCGGGCGTGGGGTCGTATCGTGTACTCGGCACCACGATCGACGATGCGGTGGGCGAGGCCTTCGACAAGGTGGCCAAGATGATGGGTCTCTCGTATCCGGGCGGTCCCGAAATCGAGCTCCGCGCGCTCAAGGGGCGGCGCCAGGCTTTCGATCTGCCGCGGCCGATGCTGGGCCGGGACGGCGCGGATTTTTCCTTCGCCGGGCTCAAGACCGCCGTGCGTCTGGCCCTGGTGCGGCGCAAGGCGGCGGGCGGCGTCACCGACGATGACATCGCGGATATGGCGGCCTCGTTCCAATCGGCCGTCGGAGACGTGCTGGGCGACCGTGTCGCGAACGCCATCCGGGCCGTGCGCGACGGCGAGCCCGCGGCCGTAGGGCTCCGCCATCTCGTCGTCGCGGGCGGCGTGGCGGCCAACGGCTTCCTGCGCAGCCGGCTTGCCGACTGCGCCGCCGCCGCCGGTCTCACCCTTCTGGCGCCGCCCCTGCGCTACTGCACCGATAATGGGGCGATGATCGCCTGGGCGGGGATCGAACGCTTCATGCTCGGCGCCAGGGGCGACCCCGCGGCGCCGGTCCGCCCGCGCTGGCCCCTGGCCGAGATGACGGCGCCGGCCGCATGAGCGCCGTCACGTCGCCGCTCGCCGTCATCGGCGCCGGTGCCTGGGGCACGGCGCTCGCCCAGACATTCGCGCGAACCGGCCATGAGGTCCGGCTCTGGGCGCGCGAGACTGAAGTGGTGGCGAGCATCGCGCGCGACCGCGAAAATCCGCTCTACCTGCCCGGGCAGACGCTCGCTGAAACCATCCGGGCGAGCACCGATCTCGACGCGTCGCTGACCGGGGCCGATCTCGTCTTTCTCGTTATCCCGGCGCAATTCCTGCGCGAGACACTCGCCAAGGCGATCCCTTTCCTGAAGGACGGCGCAACGCTCATCATCTGCGCGAAGGGAATAGAAAAATCCTCGGGCGCACTGATGAGTGAAGTGGTCGGCGAGGTTGCGCCCGGTCGCGCCTTCGCCGTCATGTCGGGACCCACCTTCGCCGACGAGGTGGCGTGCGGGCTGCCCACGGCCGTGACGCTGGCGGCCGATGACCCGACGCTGGGTCACGGGTTGATCGAGCGTTTCGGCAGCCGGGCGCTGCGCCCCTATTACTGGCCCGACGTGATCGGCGCCGAGATCGGCGGCGCGATCAAGAATGTGTTCGCCATCGCCTCGGGCATTGTCATGGGCAAGGCACTTGGCGAGAATGCGCGCGCCGCGCTTCTGACGCGCGGGCTGGCTGAAATGCGCCGCCTCACGCTTGCGAAAGGCGGGCGGGCGGAAACCGTGATGGGGCTGTCGGGGCTGGGCGATCTTTCGCTCACCTGCAACAGCTCCCGTTCACGCAACACGTCCCTCGGCATCGAGATCGGCCGGGGCCGGCAGGTGGCCGATGTGCTGGGCGAACGGCGCGCCGTGACAGAAGGTGTCGACACCTCGGCCGCGGTGGTCGATCTGGCGGCGCGGCTGGGCGTCGAGATGCCCATCGCGACAAGCGTGGATGCGGTCGTCAACCGTGGGGCCGATGTCGATGATGCGATCGAGGCGCTGCTGGCCCGGCCGTTTCGCGAGGAATTCGACCGCGACAGCTTCTAAGGACATGGCCGTTTCAGGGAGACTTTCCATCGCTTACTGGATCATGAAATCAGAGCCCGAGACCTACGCCTGGGCGGAGATGGTCAGGGACAAGCGCACCCATTGGGACGGGGTGCGCAATTACCAGGCCTCGAACAACATGAAGGCGATGAAGAAGGGCGACCGCGCCTTCTTTTATCATTCGGGCAAGGAGCGGCGCATCGTGGGCGTCGTCGAGGTGGTCAGGGAATACTACCCGGATCACACGGACGAGTCGGGCCGTTTCGGCATGGTCGATGTGAAGGCGCTCATGGCGCTCGATACACCCGTGGCGCTCTCCGACATCAAGGCGGATGAGAAGCTTGGCGGTATTGCGCTGGTGCGCCAGTCACGCCTCTCGGTCTCGCCCCTCGACGCGCGAAGCTGGAAGCGGATCTGCAGGATGGGCGGTATCGACGCCTGATCCCCGGTTGACGAAATGACCCAATCGATCCGCCTTGCCAGTCTCGACGAACTGCCGGCCGCAGGTGCGAAGGGGTTTCGCATCGATCGGGGTGACCCGGGTGACGGAGACACGCACCGCCTCATCGTCTATCGCAACGGCCCGGAGATTTATGTCTACCAAAACAGCTGCCCCCACACGGGCGGCCCGCTGGACTGGGTGCCGGACCGGTTTCTCGATATCGACAAGCGGCACTTTCTGTGTGCCACCCATGGTGCGCTGTTTCGGCTTGCGGACGGGCACTGCGTTCATGGTCCCTGCCGCGGCGACAGTCTCACGCCGGTCGCCCATGAAATCCGTGACGGCGCGATCTGGGTCGCGCCGCCGGAACCGGATTGACACGGGAGAAGAAACGGCGGCCGGCAGGATTTGGGGGATCCCGCCGGCCGCCGGCGTCGGGACGCCCGCCTAGAGCGCCCGGACTTCCTGAAGGAAGGACTGGACGGCCTGCTTCAGAGTTTCGGAATCCCGTGACAGCCCGGAAGCGGCCTCGAGGACCTGTCCGGCTGCGTTGCCGGTTTCGCTGGCGGCCTGATTGACGCCGCCGATATTGCTGGAGACTTCCTGCGTCCCACTCGAGGCCTGCTGGACATTCTGCGCGATCTCGTTCGTGGCCGCGCCCTGTTGTTCGACGGCCGACGCGATCGACGTGGTGACTTCACTGATCTTGGAGATGATCTCGTCGATCCCCTTGATCGCCGTGACGGCGGTCGTGGTCGCACTTTGGATATTGCCGATCTGCTGGCTGATCTCCTCGGTTGCCTGAGCCGTCTGGTTGGCGAGGCTCTTGACTTCGCTCGCGACGACGGCGAACCCCTTGCCGGCTTCGCCGGCGCGAGCCGCTTCGATGGTCGCGTTGAGGGCCAGGAGATTTGTCTGGCTGGCAATGTCATTGATGAGATCGACGACCTCGCCGATTTTCTGGGCGGCCTCGGCAAGCCCCTCGACCTCGGTATTGGTGCGCCGCGCCTCCTCGACGGCGGTGGCGGAAATTTTCGTCGATTCCGCGACCTGGCGGCTGATTTCATTGATTGAATTTGAAAGTTGCTCCGCAGCGGCCGCGACGGTCTGGACATTGGCGGCCGCCTCCTCGGAAGCGGCGGCGACCGCGCTTGCCTGACGGGTCGTCTCTTCTGCCGTGGTCGACATACTCTCGGCCGTGGCCTGCATTTCGGTCGATGCGGACGAAACAGCTTCCACGACGGCCGAGACGTTCGTCTCGAAATTATTGGCCAGTTCCATCTGTTTGGTGACCCTGGACCAGGTCAGCATTGGCCCCTCGTAGTTTCCTTGCTTGTCGTACATGGCCGAGACCTTGAGATCGAGCCATTCATTGCCAAGCTGGATCTTCGCCTGATGGGGCAGGTTCGCCGGATCGGCCAGGAGCTTGCGCTGATGTTCCGGGTGTTTATGGAAAATGTCGATCGACTGGCCCATCAGCTCGGTCGCCTTGCACGGCAGGAGATGCTCGAGCTCGGCCAGCGTGTCCAGGCTGGTCTTGTTCGCGTAGTTGATTTTGAAATTGGTTTTTTCGCAGGTCAGCACGTTGATGGGCATTTGATCGACCATGTTGGCCAATCGCGCGGCCGCCTCGTCGAGTTTTACTTTTTCAGTGATGATGCTCCAGGTCAGCATCGGGCCGATGTAATTCCCGCCCCGATCAGTCATCGCCGTAACGAGCAGATCGAGAAATTCGTCGCCCAACTGAATGATCGCCTGGTGGGGCAGGTTGGCCGGGTCGCGCAGGAGCTTGCGCTGGTGCTCCGGGTGTTTGTGGAAAATGTCGATCGACTGGCCGACGATCTCGCTGCCCTTGCAGGGCAGCAGGTCCTCGAGTGATTCGAGGGTTCGAAGGCTGGTCTGGTTGGCGAAGGTGATGGTGAAATCCTTGAGATCGCAGGTCAGGACGTTCACCGGCATGCTGTCGATCACCTGGCGCAGCCGTTCGAGCTCACCCGCCACAGAATCGGTCGCTGGCGCCTCCCCGGCCCCCTCGGAAATCAGGGCAACGTCACTCTGGTCAGTCTCCCGGCCCAGGCTGGCCCGGCTCTTAAACTTCAGCATCTTGAACTTCCTCTCTCAGACAGATGCCCCGGAGGGGCCTTCGACAGCACAGGGCCCCTCAGGGGCCGGTCGAGGGGATTACAACTTATACGGGTAAAACTTTAGTTAATTTATACTTCTACGAGCTGTCCCCAGGGGCGCCGGGGCGGACGGACCGGCGGCGCTAGCGGGAACCCCGCAATTTTGCTAATGACGCGGGAGCCCCCCGCCAGCGGGGGCGGCTACAACCAAGCGGGGGGCAGGGAAATGCCGGCCAATGGCGCCGGCAGCGATCACCCCGTCATTCTGGAACAGGCCCATCAGAGGGAGGTCTCATATGTCTGAAGCTCCGGTCTTTCCCGTGCCGGCGGCGTTCGCTGCCGATGCCCATATCAACGAAGACCGGTATTTCAGGGATTACGAAGCGTCCGTCGCCGACCCTGAGGCCTTCTGGGCGAAGGAAGGGCGGCGGATCGACTGGATCAAGCCCTACTCGAAGATCAGGGATGTCGATTTTACGGGCGACGTGCGGATCCGCTGGTTTTACGACGGGACACTCAACGTGTCCGCCAACTGCCTGGATCGGCACCTGGCAACCAGGGGTGATGACATCGCCATCATCTGGGAGGGCGACGAGCCGGACCAGGACGCGCGTATCACCTATCGCGAGCTTTACGAAAAAGTCTGCCGCCTCGCCAACGGGCTGAAGCAGCTGGGCGTCAAGAAGGGCGAGGTGGTAACCATCTACATGCCGATGATTCCGGAAGCGGCGGTGGCCATGCTCGCCTGCGCGCGGATCGGCGCGATACATTCGGTCGTGTTTGGCGGATTCTCGCCCGACTCCCTCGCAGGGCGCATTCAGGACGGCAATTCGGTTCTGGTCATCACGGCGGACGAGGGGGTGCGCGGCAGCAAGAAGGTGCCGCTCAAGAAAAATGTGGATGACGCGGTCAGGAACTGCCCCACGATCCGCAATGTCGTGATGGTTGAACGCACGGGCGCGGACGTCAATTTCGAAGCGGACCGTGACGTCTGGTATCACGAGCTGGTAGCGGATGTGCCGGCCGAATGCCCGCCCGAGGAAATGAACGCCGAGGACCCTCTGTTCATCCTTTACACATCGGGCTCTACCGGCAAGCCGAAGGGCGTGCTGCACACATCGGGCGGGTATATCGTCTATGCCTCGATGACCCACGAGTACGTCTTCGACTACAAGCGGGGCGAGGTGTTCTGGTGCACCGCCGATGTCGGCTGGGTGACGGGACACAGCTACATCGTCTACGGGCCGCTGGCCAACGGCGCGACCACTCTCATGTTCGAGGGGGTACCGAACTATCCCGATGTCTCGCGCTTCTGGCAGGTGGTCGACAAGCATCAGGTGAACATCTTTTACACCGCACCCACCGCCATCCGTGCACTCGAACGCCACGGCGATGCGCCGGTGCAAAAGACCAGTCGCAAATCACTGCGCCTGCTGGGCTCGGTCGGCGAGCCGATCAACGATCAGGCCTGGCTCTGGTATTACCGGGTCGTCGGGGACGAGCGCTGCCCCGTTGTCGATACCTGGTGGCAGACGGAAACCGGCGGCATCCTGATCAGCCCGCTGCCGGGCGCCACCCGGCTCAAGCCGGGCAGCGCGACGCGTCCGCTTTTCGGGGTTCGCCCGGCGATCGTCGATAGTGACGGTCAGGAGCTCTCGGGGGCGTGCTCGGGCAATCTGTGCCTGCTGGATTCCTGGCCCGGCCAGATGCGCACCGTTTACGGTGATCACGACCGTTTCGTGCAGACCTATTTTTCGACCTACAAGGGCAAGTATTTCACGGGCGATGGCTGCCGGCGGGACGACGACGGGTATTACTGGATCACCGGCCGGGTCGATGACGTGATCAACGTCTCGGGCCACCGGATGGGAACGGCCGAGGTGGAGAGCGCGCTGGACGCCCATCCCAAGGTGGTCGAAACCGCCGTTGTCGGCGTGCCCCACGACATCAAGGGACAGGGCATCTACGCCTATGTCACGCTGAACCTGAACGAGGAGCCGAGCGAGGAGTTGCGCGACGAATTGAAGAAATGGGTGCGCAAGGAGATCGGCCCCATCGCGGTGCCGGATGCGATCCAGTTCGCGCCGGGTCTGCCCAAGACCCGATCGGGCAAGATCATGCGGCGCATCCTGCGCAAGATTGCCGAGAACGAGCTCGACAAGCTGGGCGATATCTCGACCCTGGCGGACCCGGGCGTGGTGGACGATCTCAAGGTCAACCGCCAGGAAGTAAACCGGGCCTGACGTCAGACGCGCAGGGGTGTTACGGCGCGCTTGCGAGGGCGTCGCACCACGGGCCGCGCCCGCCGCCGTCATAGGGGCGGGCGAGTCCCTCCTCGATGAGCCGTTGGGCGATGTCGTCCCCGGCCAGGGTAAAGACCCGGGCCACGACGCGCCCGCCATACTTGCCGGGGCCGATCCGGTCCATCACGAGACCGCCGTCGCTGAGAAGCTCACCCAGTCGCGCCCGCGCTTCCCGCGCGAGGCGGCGTTCGAATTCGCAGCGCCCATTCAGCTCCGCCGCGTCCGCACCCTCGAGGCGCACCGTGACCTCCACCTGCTGGTCGATCCAGATATGGGCGCGGACCCGCACCGTGTCACCATCGATGACACGCACGAGGTGGGCCGCGACGGGACCAAGCCCGCCTTGCTCCGCGGCCGCCATACCGGCGGTCGTTCCGGCCCCGGCGGTGACAAGGACTGTTGTCGAAAGAACGGTTGCCAGGAGACGCCCGCAGCGCTTGCGGGCGATCCGGCC
The DNA here is from genome assembly GCA_040220875.1 of Alphaproteobacteria bacterium. NCBI lineage: Bacteria > Pseudomonadati > Pseudomonadota > Alphaproteobacteria > Alphaproteobacteria bacterium. The sequence goes on from JAVJVX010000005.1 coordinate 751,595, forward strand.
GCCGGTCGGAAAAGGGTCTGTCGGCCGTGACGCCATGCGCCGGATCCCTTGATTCGGGGCTGTCCCTTGTACCCGCTTTGCGGGCGGGGGCAGAGTGGCCTACACAACTTAAGATTGTAAAGATAAAAGCGGCGCCGGCAGCCCGCGAGAGCCGGCTGCACAACAAATATGGCCAGGGATTCCCGCTAGAAATCGATGCAGCGGCCGTCCTTCTCCCAATCACCATACCGCGTCGGATCGGGCCGAAGCTCGGCCGGCTTGTCTGCCCCGGCAAGGTCGGCCGCGCCTGACGCTGGTAGCGCCGGGGTCGCCGGCGCCGGGCGGGACGGCTTCTTCTCTTTTTCCGCTTTTGTCATGGTGAGCCGAGTATGCCACCGGTGCCTGCCGAAGGCGACCGGAGCACTCGCTCCCGGGTACACTCAAATGAACGGGTGGTTTCCCCCTGCGCCCGGACTAAAGTGCCGGCATGTCCGATCCGCACCCTCCTCATTCCGCCGCCCGGACCGACGCGCCCGACAAGGCGCAGGTGACGCCCGGCGCGCGGACCGTGGCGCTCGACCTTCTCCAGGCGGTGCTGCGCAAGGGGCGCCCGCTCGACGACACTCTCGAACGCTCCAGCGCCAATACCCGTCTCGAGGCGCGCGACCGCGCATTCGCCCGGCTTCTCGCCGTCACCACGCTGCGCCGGCTGGGTCAGATCGATGCTCTCATCGCCACTTTCCTGGACCGGCCGCTAAAGGCCAATGCGCGCGATGTCGAGGATATTCTGCGGCTTGGCCTTTGCCAGTTGCTGTTTCTGGACACCCCGGCGCATGCCGCCGTGGACACATCCGTCCGTCTGGTGGCGGGGCGCGGGCATTCTTTTGCGCGGGGACTCGTCAATGCAGTACTGCGCCGGGCCGACCGTGAGGCGCGCGAACGGGTCGCGGACCAGGACGCGCCCCGGTTGAACACGCCCGACTGGCTCTGGCAAAGCTGGTGCCGATCATATGGCGAGGTGCCGAGCCGGGCCATCGCCGAGATGCACATGCGGACCCCGCCGCTCGACATCACGCTGCGCGAGCCCGAATCCGCCGGCATCTGGGCCGAGAGGTTGGGCGGTGCGGTCTTGCCGACCGGCTCCGTCCGCCTCGCCGGTGGCGGCGCCATTTCCGACATGCCGGGCTATGACGAAGGCGCGTGGTGGGTCCAGGATGCGGCCGCCTCCCTGCCGGCGCAACTCCTGATGAATGCGGTTCCGGCCAATCACGGCGGGTTCAGGATCGCCGATCTCTGCGCCGCGCCGGGCGGCAAGACCGCACAGCTCGCCGCCATGACCGGCAGCCGGAACGGCGCCGAGGGCGGGGCGGAAATTCACGCCGTCGACACCTCGCCGGCCCGGCTGCGCAAGCATGACGCCAATCTCCACCGGCTTGGCCTGAAGAGCCGGACCACGGTCGCCGACGTGCTGTCCTGGCGCCCGGCCCAGGCGTTCGATGCGATCCTCCTGGATGCGCCCTGCACTGCCACCGGCACGCTGCGCCGCCATCCCGATATCGCACAGCTCAAGACACCCGATGACGTGGCGCGACTGGCCCGGCTGCAGGAGGCCCTGCTGGCGGCGTCGGCGCACCTGGTCAAGCCGGGCGGCGTCCTCGTCTATTGCACCTGTTCGCTCGAGGCCGAGGAAGGCGTCGAACAGACCGCACGGTTCCTCGAGAAGCATCCTGCCTTCATCCGCCTGCCGGTGCGCGCGGCCGAAATAGGCGGGATCGAGGCCGCGGTTTCGGCCGAGGGCGATTTGCGCACCCTGCCCCATCACCTCGGAGAGCTGGGTGGGATGGACGGGTTTTACGCGGCCCGCTTGCGGCGCTCCGAATGACCTGATAGGAAACCCGACATGCAACAAAAACTGCGGATCGCTCCCAGTATCCTGTCGGCTGATTTTGCGCGGCTGGGCGAGGAGATCCGCGCCGTCACCGACGCCGGCGCCGACTATATCCACGTCGATGTCATGGATGGCCACTTCGTCCCCAACCTGACGATCGGACCGAGCGTCGTGCGGGCCCTGCGTTCGGCCAGCGATCTCCCCTTCGACGTGCATCTCATGATCTCGCCGGTCGATCCATATGTCGCCGCCTTTGCAGAGGCGGGGGCCGATATCATCACCGTGCACCCGGAGGCCGGGCCCCACCTGCACCGCACGCTTCAGCTTATTCGCGAACATGGCAGGAAGGCCGGCGTCGCGCTCAACCCCGCGACCCCGATTGAGATGGTGCTGCCGGTCCTCGGCGAGGTCGACCTCGTCCTCGTCATGAGCGTCAATCCGGGTTTTGGCGGACAGGCCTTCATCCCGTCCCAGATCGACAAGATCCGGGCGCTGCGCCTTGCTATCGACGCCACCGGCCGCGAGATCGACCTCGAAGTCGATGGCGGCATCAATAATGAGACGGCGCGGAGCGCTGTCGAGGCCGGCGCCGATGTGCTGGTCGCGGGCACCGCGACCTTCTCTGGTGGCCGCGAGGCCTATGCTGGCAATATCCGGCGCTTGCGTGATGTCGCGTAGATGACTGCCCCTGCCGAACCTTTTACCGGCAACAACGACACGGACCATCGAAGTCCACGCCTTTCCCTGAGCGACTGGCTGAAACTGGCCCAGGCCGCGCCGGCCCGGCTGACAGTTTCGCGGCTCTGGCGCAAGATGATGGAGCCGGCCTACGCCTCGCCCGTCTACGGCCTCCTGCTGATGGCCCGGCCGCGCAGCATCGAGACCGCGCCGCCCGACCCCTGGCCCGGCGACAGCGAGCGCGGCGCCGCCATCCTGCGGGGCGAATTCACCTTTGGCGGCCGGCGTTTCCGGAACGCGAGCGGTGCCTGGCCTCTCGCCGGCGTGGCGGCCATCGATGACGAAGCCGCCGCCCGGCTGCACAGCTTCGACTGGCTGCGCGACCTGCACGCCGTGGGCAACGATGTTGCGCGCAAACGCGCCCGCGCCCTGGTGGATGACTGGATGGAGCGATGCGGGAGCTGGAGCGCGCTCGCCTGGCGTCCGGACGTCACCGGGCTCCGGCTGGCGAACTGGCTGGCGCAGCATGACTTCTTCTGTGCCAGCGCGCCGGACGATTTTCGCCGTCGCTTTTTTCACAGCATCAGCCGCCAGACGCGGCACCTCACACGGGTGTTGCCGCGCGGGGCCGAAGGCAGCCAGCTCATCGCCGCCCTCAAGGGGCTGATCTATGTGGAGGCCTGCCTGCCGCTTGACACGCCCCGGCTCGACCGCGTGCGGCGCCTTCTGACCGATGCCCTGGAAGCGCAGGTATTTCCCGACGGCGGCCATGTCGAGCGCAGCCCGTCACAGCATCTCAACGTGCTGCGGCATCTCATCGACATGCGCGCCACGCTTGTCGCCGCCCGCGAAACTGTGCCGGAAGAGTTGCAATCGGCGATCGACCGCATGTCGCCCATGCTGCGGTTCTACTGCCATGGTGACGGGGGGCTCGCGCTGTTCAATGACAGCGTCGAGGAGGCGGCCTGGATCATCGATCTCGTGTTGCAGCGGGCCGAGGCGCGAGGCAAGCCCTTTGCCAGCGCGCCTCATACCGGATTTCAGCGTCTCGCCTTCAACCGCACACGCGTGCTGGCCGATACGGGCGCCCCGCCACCGGCGGGGGCCGATCATTACGCCCATGCCGGCACACTGTCCTTCGAATTCAGCGTCGGGCGTGAACGGATCGTTGTGAACTGCGGCGCCGGCCCCCGGACACCCGGCTGGCGTCAGGCGGCGCGGCGCACCGCTGCCCATTCGACCCTTTCGGTGTGCGACGCGGACTCGAGTGACATCCTGCCCACGGGCGCTTTCAGCCGACGCAGCCGGATCACCCATCTGACACGCAACGACAGCGAGGATGGCGCCTGGCTCGAGGCCCAGCAGGACGGCTTCCGGCGCAATTTCGACCTCATGCATACGCGGCGGTTGTGGCTGGACGCGACCGGCTGGGATTTCCGGGGCGAAGACCGCCTCGAAGGCCCCGACGGCGCGCCCTTCGTCGTTCGCTTTCATCTCCATCCTCGCGTGCGGGTCTCCCTTTCCGAGGGCGGCCACGTCGTGCTGTTGCGCCCGCCCTCGGGCGCGGGCTGGCGGTTTCGGGCGAAGGGAGCGGATATCCGGATCGAGGAAAGCGTGTATCTTGGCCAGGCGGACCGCCAGCAGCGTGCCGAGCAGATCGTGCTGGCCGGAACCACGCGGCCGGGCGGCGCCGTGATAAAGTGGGCACTTCAGCGCGTGACGGACAAGAACTGATGGTCCCGACGATCGACGCGGCCCGAGGCCGGGCACTGACGGTCATCTGTTTCGTGACGCCGGTCCTGGGCGTGGTCGCGCCGAAGGGGCTGGCGCCGTTTTTCGCACTCATGGCTCTGGTGGCGCTGCTTCTGCTCTGGCGCGCGCCGGGACCCCTGTTTCCCCGTGGCGTCATGGCTTTTCCGGCGCTCGTCTTCGCCCTCCTGCTCGCGAGCTGGGCCGGCTTCTCGCCCGTCTGGGCGCTCCAGCCCGTGGACGCCACCAGTGGCGCCGCGCGGCTTCTCGCCATGGCGATCGGCGGCGCCCTCCTCGTCCGCCTCGCCCTGCCGGCCGGCTTTGCGCCCGTCACCCTCCTCGGCCCCTTCGCGATCGCCGGATACTGCCTCGCTCTGGCCTTCACCATTTTCGAATACCAGACGGGCGGCGCATTCTACGAGCTCACGCACAGCGCCCTCATGCCGGTTTGGGAAATGGACTCTTTCCTCGACCGTGCCTTCTGCATTCTGACGCTCGGTATCTGGCCGATCCTGGTGGCTCTCGGCCGCCGGCGCACGGCGCAGCTCGGGCTGCTCGGGCTGACGGCGGGCGTGGTGTTTTTCGCCGCCAATATGGCGACGAAGCTCGCCTTCGCTCTCGGCCTCCTCGTCATGCTCGCTGCGTTCTGGCGTCCCGGGATGTCAGGCCGCGTGCTGGCCGGGATCGTGGCGGCGACCGTGCTTCTGGCACCGGTCGCGGTTGAGCTTCTGCCCTCACCCGGCACCGTGACCGGCGCGCCGGGCACGCCCGAATCCTCCCTCACCCATCGTCTTATGGTCTGGCACTTCGCCAGCGACAGAATTTCCGAACGCCCGGTGCTGGGCTGGGGCATGGATGCGAGCCGCCACGTGCCCGGCGCCTTCGCGGAGATCCGGCCGGGCGCGAATTACCTGCCCAACCATCCCCATAACGGGGCGCTTCAGGTCTGGCTGGAGCTCGGCGCGGTGGGCGCCGTTCTGCTCGCAGCCTTCCTCTGGTGCGCGGTGCGGGGCCTTGCCCGCGCCACGCCCGACGGCCGCGTCCCCGGCATGCTCGGGTTTCTCGCCAGCGCGTTCACCATCGCGGGGCTTTCCTTCGGGCTCTGGCAGGGCTGGTGGCTTGCCACTCTGGTGCTGATGGCGGTGCTTGCGCTTCTGGTGCTGGGCCGGCGCACGCCTGGGCGCGAGGACGGCGCCGCGGATGATCCGGCGGCGGCATGGCGGTAGGTCAGCGATGGCCTTGGACGTGACCGGAACCGACCCTGGCGGCCTTGGAACGTCCGCATGGTTCGCCCTGCTGACCGTGTCGGCTTTGCTGGCGGCCTGGGCGCTGACCTGGCTGACCCAGTGGATCGCGGAACGGCGCGCCATTCTGGATGCGCCCAATCATCGCTCGAGCCATATGCGCCCCACACCCAAGGGCGGGGGCCTCGCCATCACAGCGGTGCTGCTCACGAGCTGGGCGGGGCTGACCTTGTGGCCGGCGGCGGCGCTTGAGGTCGCGGCCTTCGATCCGCGCCCGGTGATCGCGCTCGCCGCCCTGCTCGCCGCCATGTCCTGGCTCGACGATCTGCGCGGCCTCAGCCCGCTTTTCCGCTTTCCCGTGCAGATCGCGATTGCCGCGCTCGGCCTCTCCTCCTTCCCCGAATCGGCGCTCGTCTTTCAGGGCTGGCTGCCGCCGTTGGCCGATCGCGTGCTGACGGTGATCGTCTGGGTCTGGTTTCTGAACCTCTACAACTTCATGGACGGGATCGACGGCATCACCGGCATCGAGAGCCTCGTCATCACGGGCGGGCTCTGTCTGCTGGCGCTGCTGGGCGCCGCCCCGGCAGCGCTGGGCTGGCTGGCGCTGTTCGCCGCCGCGGCAGTCGCCGGATTCCTGCCCTGGAACTGGGCACCCGCGCGCATCTTCGCGGGTGACGTGGGCAGCGTCACCCTTGGTTTCGTCCTGGGCTGGCTGCTCCTGTGGCTCGCGGCCAGTGGCCAGTGGGCGGCGGCGCTGATCCTGCCGCTGTATTATCTGGTCGATTCGGGCACCACATTGCTCGCCCGCCTCGCCCGACGCGAAAAGATCTGGGAAGCCCATCGCGAGCACGCGTATCAGAAGGCCGTGCGCCGGGGCCTTGGCCATGACGGGGTGAGCCTCCGGGTGCTGCTGGCCGGCTTCGCGCTCGTGTGTTTCGCGGTCGTCGCGGCCGCGGGCGCACCCTGGGTTTCCGTTTTCTGCGCCCTGCTCGTCGTGGGAGCCCTCATGGCCAATCTTCTCAAGGGCCGCGACATGCCCCCCGCGCGGGCGGCCTAGGCGATCGTGGCCCGCGTCTTCGTCACCGGCGCCACCGGTTTCATCGGCCGCCACCTCGTGCCGGCGCTGCGTGGTGCCGGCCATCACGTGACGGCGGGACTGCGCCGGCCGGAACCGGACACTCCTCCGCTCGCGGCCGATGCGACAGTCCTCGCGCCCTTCGATAGCGGCAGCGACTGGTCCCGGATCCTGAGCGGCATGGAGGCGGTGGTGCATCTCGCGGGCCGGGCCCATGACATTCACGACATTCATGACATCCATGACGTTCGGGGCGAACCGGCCGAGGCGGCGCTTCGCGCCGCCAATGTCGGCGCCGTTGCCGAGCTCGCCGGCGCGGCCGGCGAGGCGGGCGTGCGGCGGTTTATCCATATGAGTACGGCCAAGGTCATGGGCGAGGTCTCCGCCACCCCCTTTCGCGAAACCGACACGCCGCGGCCCCGGGGCGCCTATGCCCAATCCAAATACGATGGCGAGACGGTGCTCGCCCGGGCGTGCCGGCCGTTCCCCGGGATGGTGGTGACGGTGCTGCGCCCGCCGCTTGTTTACGGGCCGGGCGTCGCGGCCAATTTCGCAAGCCTCCTGCGCCTTGCGGGCTCGCCCTGGCCGCTCCCCCTCGCGGGCCTCACGAACAGGCGCAGCCTGATTTACGTGGCGAACCTGGCGGATGCCGTGCGCCGGGTAATCGAGCGCGCGCCGCCGCTTGGCGGCACGTTCGCCGTCACCGACGGGCCGGCGATGACGTTGGCCGAAATCATGGCCGGCCTGCGCCGGGCCGCCGGCCGGCCGGCCCGGCTTTTCACCTGTCCCCGGCCAGTGCTGGGACTGGCCCTCGATCTGGCCGGTCGGGCGATGGGCCGGCCCGGGCTCAGGACCCGGCTTCTCGGGCAGTTCGAGGTGGATGACAGTGCGTTTCGCCAGGCGTTCGACTGGCAGCCGCCCGTCGATCCGGCCACCGCCTTCGCGCACACGCTCTGCCGCCGGGGCGCCGCGATCGGCGCGGGGCCAGATTGACGACGACCCGCGCGAATCCCCTGTGGTAGGTTTGCGCCTGTCTCCCGTTAACGGCCAGAATCCCGAATCGTGAACAAGCTTCTGACCCGCGCCAACCTTGCCTTCCTGCATGACATTGTCATGGCGGCGCTTTCCTTTTTGGCCGCGCTCTACCTGCGGCTGGGCGACCAGATCTGGAGCTATGCGCCCGAGGTCATCTGGCAGGATGGACTGATTTTCGTGGTGGTCACGGCGATCGTCCTGCGTGCCAGCGGGGTCTATCGCGGTATCTGGCGCTATGCCTCGCTCAACGATCTGATGGCGATCGGGCGCGGTGTGACGCTGTCCATCCTGATTTTCGTCCCGATCCTGTTTCTGCTGAACCGGGGACAGGATTTCCCGCGCTCGGTCGTCGTCATCAACTGGTTTGTCCTGATCATCATGCTGGGCGCCTCGCGCTTTCTTTACCGCGCCTACAAGGACCGGCGCCTTGATCTCAAACTGGCGCTCACCGATATGCGTCGCGTACCGGTGCTGCTGATCGGCGCAGGTGACACGGCCGAACTCTTCATCCGCGATCTCGGCCGCGATCCCGAAGCCAGCTACCGGATCGTCGGCATCCTCGATGACAAGGGCGCGCGGGTGGGGCGCGATATCCACGGGATCAAGGTGCTCGGCACGGCCGACGAACTCGAGCCGGCCCTGGCCAGGCTGGCGGCGCAGGGCGAAGCGCCCGAGCGGATCGTCATCGCCAACCGCGCCATGGACGGTCAGCGCATCCGGGCCATTCTCGACGTTGCCGAGCGCCGCAACATCCCGCTATCGCGCCTGCCGAGCCTGACCGATTTTCGCCCGGGCGGCGAAGAAAAGCCGGAGATTCGCCCCGTGGCCATCCAGGATCTGCTGGGCCGCCCGCAGGCCGTCCTGCATCGCGAGGACATGCGTGCGCTGATCGAGGGCAAGCGCGTGCTGGTCACGGGCGCGGGCGGGACGATCGGGGGCGAACTGGTGCGCCAGATCGGCGGCTTCAATCCGGCGGCCCTCCACATGCTCGATCATGGGGAATATCTGCTTTACGCGATCGATCTGGAGATCGGCGAACGGCTGCCCGGTCTGCCGCGCCATAAAATACTGGCCGATGTGCGCGACGCCAATCGCGTGCGCGAGGTGTTTCAGCAGATTGATCCCCAGATCGTGTTCCATGCTGCCGCCCTCAAGCACGTCCCCATCGTCGAGGAAAATCCCTCGGAAGGTGTTCTGACCAACGTTATCGGCACCCGCAACGTCGCCGATGCGGCGTTCGATCACGGCGTCGAGGTGATGGTGATGATCTCGACCGACAAGGCGGTCAATCCCGTCAACGTGATGGGGGCCAGCAAGCGACTGGCCGAAGCCTATTGCCAGGCACTCGACCGGGAGAACTCACCAACCCGTTTCGTCACCGTGCGCTTTGGCAACGTGCTTGGATCGACCGGCTCCGTCGTGCCGCTGTTCGAGCGCCAGCTTCACGCCGGCGGGCCGCTGACGGTGACCCATCCTGAAGTGAAGCGTTACTTCATGACAGTGAGGGAAGCGGTGGAATTGGTGCTCGAGGCCTCGACCCTGCGCTATCGCGAGAACATCAACAGTGGCAAGCTGTTCGTTCTGGATATGGGGGAACCGGTGCTGATCGCCGATCTGGCGCGGCAGATGATCCGCCTCGCCGGCCTGAGGGAAGGCAGCGACATAAGGATCGAGTATGTGGGTCTCCGTCCGGGCGAAAAGCTTTCGGAAGAGCTTTTCCATTCGGACGAATCCCTCATGCCCACACCCCATGGCGCCATCCGTCTGGCCGCCCCGCGTGCGGGTGAATTGGCGCAACTGCGCGCGGGCATAGCCCGGCTGGAAGAAATGGCGCTCGCCTGGGACGACGCGGCGTGCCGCGCCACACTCGCCGAGCTCGTGCCCGAATACGGCGCGTCCGCGCAGGAACGCGAACAGAGCCTCGCCAGCGGACAAGGCGGTTGATCGCACGTCCCGCCCTCTCCATAAAAAGACATCGCACAATTTGAGGACGCCCGCCCGTGACCGACAAAACCACCACCATCAACCGCGCCCTGATCTCCGTTTCCGACAAGACCGGTCTTGTCGAGCTCAGCCGGTTTCTGATCGCGCATCAGGTCGAGCTTCTTTCCACCGGCGGCTCGGCGCGGGCGCTGCGCGCGGCGGGCCTGCCGGTGACCGAAGTTTCCGCCCATACGGGTTTCCCCGAAATCATGGACGGGCGCGTGAAGACGCTGCATCCGCTGATCCACGGCGGGATTCTCGGGCGGCGCGATGTGCCGGGCCATGTCGATGCCATGGCCGCACACGGCATCACGCCGATCGATCTCGTGGTGGTCAATCTTTACCCGTTCGAAGCGACGGTGGATTCAGGCGCGGATTTCGATGCGTGCGTCGAGAATATCGATATCGGCGGCCCCGCCCTGATCCGGGCGGCGGCGAAGAATCACGGCGATGTCACCATCGTCGTGGACCCCGCGGATTACGAGGCTGTCAGATCGGAGATGACGGCCAATCAGGGGGCGACGACCGCCGGGCTGCGTCGCCGGCTGGCGCGCAAGGCCTATGCCCGCACCGCCGCCTATGACGCGGCGATTTCGGGCTGGCTGGCGGGCGAGCTGGGCGAGGCCTGGCCCGAACGCCTGACGGTCACCGGCGAGCGGGCCGAAATATTGCGCTATGGCGAAAACCCCCACCAGTCGGCAGCGTTTTACCGCGCGATCGAACCTGGGCACGCGCCGCGCCCCGGCGTTGCCACCGCGCGCCAGCTTCAGGGCAAGGCGCTCAGCTACAACAATCTGAACGACACCGATGCCGCCTTCGAACTGGTGGCGGAATTCGAAGCCCCTACCGTTGCCATCATCAAGCATGCCAACCCGTCCGGCGTCGCCAGCGCCGACACGCTCGCCGCCGCCTATGCGCGCGCGCTTGCCTGCGATCCGGTCAGCGCGTTTGGCGGGATCATCGCGGTTAACCGCGCCCTCGATGGCGAGACAGCCGAGAAAATATCCACGCTCTTCGCCGAGGTGGTGATCGCCCCCGAGATCAGTGCCGAGGCGGCCGAAATTCTGGCCGCGAAAAAAAACCTGCGCGTGCTGGAAACCGGCGCCCTTCCGGATCCCGCCGCCGGCGGGATGACGGTGCGCACGCTGGCCGGCGGCTTTCTGGTTCAGGGGCGGGACAATGGCCGGGTGACGGCAGGGGATCTCAAGGTCGTCACCCGACGCGCCCCCGATGCCCACGAGATGGCCGATCTGCTGATGGCGTTCCGGATTGCCAAACACGTCAAGTCGAACGCCATCGTTTATGTCAGGGACGGCGCCAGTGTCGGCATCGGTGCCGGGCAGATGAGCCGCGTGGACTCGTCACGCATCGCGGCCCGCAAGGCTGAGGACGCCGCCCGCGAGGCCGGGCTCGCGACGCCCCTCACCCGGGGTTCCGTGGTGGCTTCGGACGCGTTTTTTCCGTTTCCGGACGGGCTTCTGGCCGCGGCCGAGGCGGGCGCGACGGCGGTCATCCAGCCAGGCGGCTCGGTGCGCGACAATGAGGTGATTGCGGCCGCCGACGAGGCCGGCCTCGCCATGGTCTTTACCGGGATGCGTCACTTCCGCCACTAGCGGCGCCGGCTTGAGGCGCGCGGACCGTCGTCAGGATGATGGCACCGGCCGCGATCAGCAGCACCACCATCGCCATTCCTGCGCGCTGGCTGTCGAACAGCCCCGTAGCCCAGGCGAGAAGGGCGGGCCCCAGGAACGCCGTGACCTTGCCCGAGAGAGCGTAGAGGCCGAACATCTCGGTGCGCAGGTCAGGCGGCGCGAGATGACCCATGAAGGACCGGCTGCCGGCCTGAACCGGGCCGAAGAACACCGAAAGTGCCAGGCCGAACACCCAGAACAGCGTGGTCGAGGTGACGAAGAGAAGCGGCGTGCCGAAGGCGATCATCGCGCCGAGACCCAGCAGCACGGTGCGCTTCGAGCCAAGCCAGTCATCGACCCAGGCGAAGGCCGCGGCGCCGAGCCCGGCGGCCACGTTGAGGGCGATGCCGAACAGAATGACCTGATCGATGGACATGCCGAACGTGCCCGCCGCATACACGCCACCGAAAGAGAAGAGCGTATTCAGCCCGTCGATATAGAACATCCGCGAGATCAGGTAACGGGCGATGTTGGCGTTGGCCTTTTCGCGCACATTGCGCACTGTCCGCCAGAGTTGCGCGAGGCCGGTGCGCACCGCGACCGGAAGGGAGGGCACATCGCCGTTCGCCGGCCGGTCGGGCACCAGCACGAAAATCGGCAGCGAGAACAGCGCAAACCAGAGCGCCACCAGTATCGTCGTCGCCCTGATATGTTCGGCGCTTTCCCGGGCCAGGCCGAAAGGCGGCGGGTCGGCCTGGATGAGGCCGAAAAGGGCGATCACCAGACAGCAGAGGCCGCCCAGATAGCCGAGCCCCCAGCCCCAGCCGGACCAGCGGCCGAGCCGCCCCGGCGGGGCGAGTTCGGGCAGCATGGCGTTATAGAAAACGAGCGAAAGTTCGAATCCGAGCGTGCCGAGGCCGACCAGGATCAGGGCCGGCCAGATCGCCGAGGGATCGGGTGTCACGAACCACAAGAGGGCAGCGCAGGCGACGGCAAGCGCCGTGAAGAGGGCGAGGGAGGATTTGCGCGGCCCTCTTGCGTCGCTGATCGCGCCCATGATGGGCGCCAGCACCGCGATCGCCACGCCGCTGACGGCCAGCGTGTTCCCCCACATCACCGTGCCTGTGGTCTTGTCCGGCGCGACGGCGGTGGTGAAATATGTCGCGAAAATGAAGGTCGAGATGATGGTGGGGAAGGCCGAGTTGGCCCAATCGTAAAGACACCAGGCAATGAGCGCTTTTCGGGGTTCCCGGGGATGGGCCAAGGGGGGCGGCCTAGGCGTTCACCAGGGCGCGGACCTGGCGATTGGCAACAGCCAGCATGGCGATATCGACGGCCGGCGCGGTTTCGAGCTCGTGCAGAATGGCTTCGAGCCGCTTGATTGCATGCGTGCGCGCCGCACCCCAGGCCTCGATCATCACATCCACGTTCTCGATTCCGCCCGCCGTTTCCAGGATCCGCATCGTCAGCGCCGACTGGTTGGCATAAAGATCATCCAGCATGGCATCAACCGCCTGTTTGTCCCAGCGCGATTCGGTCGCCACACCCCGCGCGAAACCGCGCAGCCGATCAAAACCGAACCGCGTACCGGCGCCGAAATATGTCCGCGCCACACCGCTGACCTCGAGACCCTCCGTGCTGGCGATCTTGACGACATCGCAGCCCGAAGCGAGCAGATCGAAACTGGCAACTGTCCAGGCCAGGTCGTCCGGCACGCCGGCCGCCGTAAGCGGCGCCGCCGCCTCGCTCAGCGAGGTGCGATCGCGCTCCGCCACGAGATTGCCGATCTCATCGGCAAGGATGCGTATGCCGGCCCCGTATTCCGCCGTCACCGCCGCCGTATCGATGGGGTGGGGCAGATTGAGCAGGAACCAGAGACTGCAGCGCTGGATCAGATCAGCGATCGCGATCAGCATATCTGTCTGCATGCCCGCCGCTACCCTGTTGTCGAGTGCCTCGATCTCCTCCCAAAGCCGGCGCAGATCGAACACATCGCGCGTGACCGCATAGGCCCGGACGATTTCAGGCAGGTCGAGGCCCGTGCGCTCGGCCATGCGGGTGACGAAGCCGGGCCCGGCCCGGTTGACGAGACTGTTGGTCGCGCGGGTCGCGATGATCTCGCGGCGCAGGCGATGGTCGAGCAGCGCCTGCGTGTGACCTTCGGCCATCTGGGTCGGGAAATATTTGATCAGATCCCCTTCCAGCAATTCGTCATCGGGCAGATCCGAAGGCAGCAGGCCGTCATAAAGGGCGATCTTGGCGTAGCCCAGCAACACCGCCAGTTCGGGCCGGGTCAGGCCCTGGCCCTGGACCTGGCGTTCCGTGAGCTTCTCATCATCGGGCAGGAATTCGATCTGCCGGTTGAGCCGCCCGGAGCGTTCCAGCCAGCGGATCAGCGCGACATGCTCGTCAAGCGCATCCGTCCCGCGCGCCTGCTCCACTGACAGGGCCTGGGTCTGCAGGTAGTTGTCGCGCAGCACAAGCGCGGCCACCTCATCCGTCATCTCCTCGAGAAGCCGGTCGCGTTGCTTCATGGTCATGTCGCCGGCTTCCAGCACACCGCGCAACGCGATCTTGATGTTGACCTCGTGATCCGAGCAATCGACGCCGGCCGAATTGTCGATGGCGTCCGTATTCAGCCGCCCGCCCCCAAGCGCGTATTCGATGCGCCCGCGCTGGGTCACGCCCAGATTGGCGCCTTCGCCGATTACCTGGGCACGGACATCGGCCGCGTCGACACGCAGCGCGTCATTCGCCCGGTCATCGGCCTCGGCCTGGGATTCGGTCATCGCCTTGACGTAAGTGCCGATGCCACCAAACCATAAGAGCTCGGTTTCGGCCGTCAGCATGGTGCGGATCAACTCGGCCGGGGTCATCTTGTCCGACTTGGCGCCAAACAGCGCCTTTATTTCCGGCGTCAGGGTGACGCTCTTGGCCGAGCGTTCGAAAATCCCGCCGCCGTTCGAAATGAGGGATCGGTCATAGTCGGCCCAACTCGAGCGCGGCTCTTTGAACAGCCGCTCGCGCTCGCGGAACCCGGCTTCCGGATCCGGATCGGGATCGATGAAGATATGCTGGTGATTGAAGGCGCCGATCAGCTTGATGTGGCGCGAGAGCAGCATTCCGTTGCCGAAGACATCGCCAGACATGTCGCCGACACCGATGACGGTGAAATCCTCGGACTGGATGTCCTTGCCCATTTCGCGGAAATGGCGTTTGACGGATTCCCAGGCGCCGCGCGCCGTGATCCCCATCTTTTTATGGTCGTAGCCGGCGGAGCCGCCCGATGCGAAAGCATCGTCGAGCCAGAAGCCGTAATCACGCGACACACCATTGGCGATATCCGAGAAGGTCGCCGTGCCCTTGTCGGCCGCGACGACGAGATACGGATCATCATCGTCGTGGCGCAGCACCCCGGCCGGCGCCACTACCGAGCCCTCCTTCAAATTGTCGGTGAGATCGAGGAGGCCGGATATGAAAGTCTTGTAGCAGGCGATGACCTCTTCCATCAGCGCCTCACGTCCGCCCTCCGCCGGCGGCCTCTTGACCACGAACCCGCCCTTGGAGCCAACCGGCACGATGACGGCGTTCTTGACCATCTGAGCCTTCATCAGGCCGAGGATTTCGGTCCGGAAATCCTCGCGCCGGTCGGACCAGCGCAGCCCGCCGCGCGCCACCTTGCCGCCGCGCAGGTGAATGCCCTCGACCCGCGGCGAGTAGACGAAGATTTCGTAGCGCGGCCGCGGCAAGGGCAGGTCATCCACCTCCTCACTGTCGATCTTGAACGACACATATTCCTTGAAGCGCAATTCCGGATCGGGCGTGATTTCGTCGTCCGCCGGCCGGCCTTCGCTTTCCTGGAAAATATTCGTCCGCAGCACCGAACGGAAGAAATTGTGAAACCGGCGCAGGATGCGGTCTTCGTCGAGATTGGCGACCTGCTCCAGCGCCTCTTCGATCCGCACATTGAGCTCTACCGCGCGGACGTGGCGGTGGCCATCGTCCTCGAGATTGAACAGGGTGCGGATGAGCTCGCTGAGAAGCACCACCACATTCGGGTTCCGATCCAGCGTGTCCTGCATATAGGGTTCGGAAAACGTGATGCCCGTCTGACGCAGATACTTGCAACAGGTGCGGAAGTACACAACCTCACGCCAGGTCAGCCCGGCGCGGAGAACCAGTCGGTTGAACCCGTCATCCTCCACCTGGCGGTTCCAGATGCGCTTGAGCAAGTGGTCGAACTTGTCGCGCACGTCATGCACGTCAAGCTCGGCTTCCGAGGTCCAGGAAACGACGAAGTCATGTATCCAGACCTTCGTCGCGCCCTCATTCAGTGAAATCTCGTAGGGAATTTCACTCAGCACCTTCAGCCCGGCATTCTCCAGCATCGGAATGACATCGGAGAGCGTCATCGGCACGCCGGGGAAGAACAGCTTGAGCCCCCAGTTGGTCCCCTTGGCCCCCAGCTTCTGATAGAGCGACGTGCGCAGGTTCATCGTCCTGAGCGTCGCTTCCACCTGGTCGATATCGAGGGTGGCAAATTCTGCCGGCACATTCTCGCTGTAGCTGGTGGGCACGGCGTAGCGATAGCGGCGCCAAAGGGCAAGCCCCTCCTCCTCGCCATTACGGGCGACCAGTGCTTCCTTCAGCTTGTCGGTCCAGCGCGTGGCGGCTTCGGCCAGCTTCGCCTCGATCGCATCGGGGTCGATGTCGGGAATCCTGCCCGGCTCGGTGCTGAGCGCGAAATGAATCCGGGCCAGCGGCCCGTCGCCCACCTCTGTCTGGAACGCGGAGCAGGTCGCATTCAGTTCGCTCTCCAGTATCTCCTGGAACCGGTGACGGATCGCGGTGGCGTAATGGTCTCGCGGCACATAGATCAGGCAGGACAGAAACCGCTGGAACGGATCGGGCCGGAGGAAGAACGCGACGCGCGGGCGTTCCTCGAGGCGCAACAGCCGAATGGCGGCCTCGTAAAGCGTCTCCTCATCCGCCTGCATCAACTCGTCGCGCGGATAGCTTTCCAGCACATGTTCGAGCGCCTTGCCGTCATGGGAGTTGGGCGAGAACCCGGCGCGCGCCATGATCCGGCCCATCTTCTGGCGGATCATCGGGATGACGGAAGGGCGTTCGCGATAGGCGGACGATGTGAAAAGCCCAAGGAACCGGCGTTCGCCCGTTACGTTGCCCGCCCCGTCAAAGAGGCGGATGCCGATATAGTCCATATGCACCGGGCGATGCACTGTCGCCCGGTCATATGCCTTGCGGATGATCAGCACTTCCTTTCGATTGGCGAACTCGCGCTCGGCCTCCGCAAGCGGCGTGCTATGGCGCGCGCGCGATTCCTCGCTCACCTCGCGCAGGATACCAAGACCCGAGTCTTCCCTGAGGCGCACGTATTGTGCACCGTTCTCGGTGACAAGGTCGTAATCGCGACATCCCAGGAAAGTGAAATGGTTGTCCACCATCCATTCCAGAAATGATTTTGCCTCGGCGACATGGCCGGGATCGAGAGGCGGCGGATCGGATTCGAGATCGCGGATCGACTCGCGCATGCGATCGACCACGTTGCGCCAGTCATCCACCGCCAGACGAACGTCATGGAGAATGCCGGCAATACAGGCCTCGATCTCGGGAATGGCGGAGTCCGCCTGCTCCTCGATCTCGATGTGAAGGAAAGATTCCTGAACGGCGCCTTGCTCGCCCGCCTCGCCCAGGCCCAGCCATTCGCCCTCGGCACCGCGGAGCACACTGACGATCGGGTGAATGGTCAGATGGACGAGAAGGTCGCGCCGGTTGAGCTCGTTGACGACGGAATCGACGATAAACGGCATGTCGTCATTGACAACCTGGATGACCGTATGCGGACAGGCCCAGCCATGCTCATCGATATGAGGATTGAGAACGCGGATGCGGGGCTTGCCGGCCGGGCGGCGGGCGCCGAGTTGCCAGAGCGAGAGGGCGGCGCCGTAGAGATTGCTCGCCGTGCGGCCGGCCAGGTCTTCGAAGGAGACATGGTGGTAGAACCGTTCGGTAAAGCGCGCCACCGCGTCAGCGTCGTTGGCCGGAACGCGCTCGCGCACCTCGCTCAGAATTTCGGCGAGGACATCCGCCTTGCGCTGCTGCTGCGACTGACTCATGGACCCTGATGCCTCCGGTTCGCGCGACTCTGCCCCGCGGGGGCGATCGGACTATCCCCCGGAATCGCGGCAACGCTGTGAATTTGGCGCAACTATGTGAAATTATGGGAAAAAAATAGTTAACGCCAGCGTGGCCCCGGGGCGCGGCGGGGAAACCCGCCCGCGGGCGGGGTCGACTTGGCCGAAATGGCCGGGATTTCTGACGGAGCAGGCGGGGGCCGGCTGGAGCGGGAGACGGGATTTGAACCCGCGACCCTCACGTTGGCAACGTGATGCTCTACCCCTGAGCTACTCCCGCGTTCTGGCTCGGCCCGGCCCCAAATCGGGGGCCGAGGACGGGCGATCATACGCTTCACGCGCCGCTTTGCAAGAGGGCGCGACGGGCCCGTTCGGCGCGCCGGACAGGCCCGCGAGGGCTTGTCAGCGCCCGGTTGAGGCCCCATGTTTGGCACGGACACGAGACATTTTTCCGGACCCGACCATGACAGAACCCATTATTGGCGAGGGGACCACGCCCGCGGGCGGGCCGCTCATCAAGGACACCGATACCGCCAGTTTTGAGGCGGATGTCATCCACGCCTCCCGCGAGACCCCGGTGATCGTGGATTTCTGGGCGCCCTGGTGCGAGCCCTGCAAGCAACTTACCCCCGTCCTCGAGCGCGAGGTCCGGGCCGCGGCGGGTGAGGTGCAGCTGGTCAAGGTCAATATCGACGAGAACCAGGAATTGGCCCAGCAGCTGCGCATCCAGTCCATCCCCACCGTCTACGGCTTTCAGGACGGGCAACTGGTGGACGGCTTCAATGGCGTGGTGCCGGAAAGCCAGATTCGCCAGTTCATCGACCGGCTATGCCAGGGCGGCGTGCCCGGGCGCGAGGGCTCGGTCACCCAGGCCCTGAACGCGGCCAAGGACGCCTTCGCCGAGGGCGATTACCAGCGCGCCGGTGGGCTCTATCAGCAGGTGGCCCAGCAACAGCCGGATAACCTCGAAGCGGCGGGCGGCATTATTCGCTGCCTCGTGCAGCTCGGGCATGTGGCCGAAGCGCGCCAGCTCATGGACCAGATCCCGGCGGATCAGCGGACCCATCCCGATCTCGCGACGGCCGTGGCGGCGCTTGAGATCATGGGCGAGGGGGCATCCGATTCGGAGGTGCAGGCCCATGCCGACAAAGTCGCCGCCGATCCCGCCAATCATCAGGCGCGCTTCGAGTACGCCGAGGCGCTGTTCAGCGCCGGGCGTCAGAAAGAGGCGGTGGATGAGCTGCTTCATATATTCCGCGCGGACCGCGCCTGGAACAATGGCGCGGCGAAGGAGCAGTTGCTCAAATTCTTCGAGGCGCTCGGGCACGAACATCCCGTGACCATGGAAGGGCGGCGCACCCTGTCCTCGATGCTGTTCTCATGACCCCCGGCAGCGTGTGACGCCGATATGAGCGGTCGCAACAGGTTCGAACCCCGCTTCGAGGAACTGCCGGATATTCTGCCGGTCTTTCCGCTGGCGGGGGTGCTGTTGCTGCCGGGCGGCAAGCTGCCGCTCAACATCTTCGAGCCGCGCTATCTGAATATGGTGAGCGACGCACTCGCCGGCCCGCGCCTCATTGGCATGATCCAGCCCAAACTGTCCCGCGGCGAGGCGGGCCTGGGCGACTTCAACCCGCCGCTCTACGCGATGGGCTGCGCCGGCCGGATCACCAGCTTCGCCGAGACCGAGGACGGGCGCTACATGATCACCCTGACCGGGCTGTGCCGGTTTCGCACCATCGGCGAATTGTCGCCCAGGGATGGCTATCGCCGGGTGACGCCGGACTGGGGTCCTTATCGGGCCGACATGATCGAACCGCGCGAGAGGGTGGCGGAAGAGATCGACCGCGCGCGCCTGCTGAAGGCGATCCGCGCCTATTTCAGAGTGAAGGAAATCAAGACGGACTGGGAGGCGGTCGAGGGCAGCGAAACGGTGCATCTTGTCAACACGCTGGCCATGTCCTGCCCCTTCGATCCGCCCGAAAAACAGGCCCTTCTGGAGGCCGAGGACTTCCGCCATCGGGCCGAGATCGCCATCGCGCTTCTGGAAATGGGGGCGGCCGAGACCGAGGATGACGAGACCCCGTTCCGCCGCCAGTAGACGGCCGGCAATCCGACTGCCACAGACAGCCGCTTTGGACAGACCTGAAGGACATACACGACCATGACCCACGAGAGCGCCGATCCCGATCCCCGCGATGTGGACCCGAAATTGCTAGAAATACTTGTCTGCCCGCTCACCAAGGCGCCGCTCAGGTATGATCGCGACCGCCAGGAGCTGATCAGCGAAAAGGCGGGATTGGCCTATCCGATCCGCGACGGGATTCCCATCATGCTGGTGGATGAGGCGCGCGACCTGGAGGGCGGCGCGTGACCGGCGCGCCGGCGCGCGATAATCCGCTCGGCGCGGCGCACTGGCCGGTCGAAATCCGGCTTCGCTCGGCCGAAAAGATTCTTTCCGTGACATTCGATAATGGCGAAGTGTTCGACCTTCCGGCCGAGTATCTTCGCGTCGAAAGCCCGTCGGCCGAGGTGCAGGGCCATGGCGGCGAGGAGAAGAAGATCGTGGCGGGCCGGCGCCATGTGGGCATTCTCGAGCTCGAGCCCGTCGGCAATTATGCCGTCCGGATCAAGTTCGATGATCTTCACGATAGCGGGCTCTATTCCTGGAAATATCTTTACGAGTTGGGGCGGAATTTTGACTCGCGCTGGGCCGCCTACCTGGCCGCGCTGCGGCGCGAGGGGCTCAGCCGCGAGCCATAAGGCGCGCCGGCGCCTACACCTGGCGCCCACACCCGGCGCCCACAGCCGGTGCTAGAGCGGCAAGCCGCGCGCGAGGCGCGGCATCGAATCCGCCGAGCCGGTTTCGATCCCCATCGCATGGCGCATGAAAAAACGTTTCAGCGCCGGCATGTTGTTGACGGCAGCGAGCCCCAGCCCGCGCAGCACGCGCACCGGCGCAATATCATTGGAGAAGAGCCGGTTAAGCCCGTCGGTCGCGGCCAGAAGGGCCAGCGTGTCGGCCCGGCGCGCCCGGTCATAGGCCTCGAGCAGCGGGCCCGCGAGATCGAGCCCGAGGCGATGATGATCGACGATGAGCTCGGCCAGGGTCGCGACATCGCGAAGGGCGAGGTTGAACCCCTGCCCCGCGATCGGATGGATGGCATGGGCCGCGTCCCCCACGAGCACGAGACGGTCTTGGTATAGCCGGTGGGCAAAGGTGACGCCTAGCGGGTAGAGGGCGCGCGGCCCCACGAGGGACAGATCGCCATACCACTCACCGAACCGGCGACGGAATTCTTCGAGAAACTCATCCTCCGGCAGACGCACGAGGGCGGCAGCCAGATCCTTGTCTTCGGTCCAGACGATGGACGAGCGGTTGTGCTGCATCGGCAGGACCGCGAACGGGCCGGCCGGCAGGAAATGCTCGATCGCCACGCCCTGATGCGGGCGCGAATGGGCGATGGTGCAAACGATGCTGGCCTGGTGGTAGCGCCAGTCGCTGACGGGGATGCCCGCCTCCCGGGCCAGCCGTGACGGACGCCCGTCCGCCGCCACGACAAGCCGGGCGCGGACCCGCTTTTCCCGCCCGTCGGGTCCCGCCAGAACGGCGAGCGCGGCCGGCGCGCCGGGGACGGCCGACTGGTCAAGGCGCTTCAGGAGATGGCCGCGCCACAACCCGATGCTTGGCCGCGCTCGCACCTTTTCCATCAACGCGCGCCGGATAAAGCGGTTCTCGACGATAAAGCCGAGCGGCTCGTCGCCGACATCGCGATGGTCGTAATGCAGGAAGAGCGTGCTTTCAGCCTCGGACACCCGGATGTCCAGGATCGGCGACGCCTCGCGGGCGAGCCCATCCCACAACCCAAGCGCATCCAGGATATGCTTGCCGCCAAGCGCGATCGCCGTGGTGCGCCCGTCGAATCCGGCCTCTTCCGCCCGCGCCGGGTCCTCGCGATCGACGACCGCGATCCGGAGGGTACCGGCCCCGCCGGTGACGGCGCCGGCGAGGGCCTCGGCCAGGGTGAGGCCCACCATGCCCCCCCCGATGATGAGAACATCGCAGCTCGCATGCGCCTCGGGGTCGGACATATCGGACGGAACGACGGAAACCTCTGTCATGCCTGCGCCAGCTCATTCAAATCCGGTTTGGCCCATCATAGCGATAATCGCCGGCGGGCCGGCCGCGACAATTCAGCCGGGCGCCCGAATTGCATAATAATTGGTCATACAAACCGCGTCTCCCCCTGTTTGCTTATAATTCGGGCATTTTTATTCGGGCCGATGCCCAGCCAGCCCGGCCCCGTTGGGGCAAATATCTGATCTGTAAAGGATTATTCGTCGAGCCGCGGGCCGGCACGGGAATTGAATAGTCCCCGACCGGGCAGCGGGGCGACCGGCCGGGTCGCGCCCGCCCGCCACAGACGACTGCCGCCACCGGGGCGACGGCCCAACAGGGACAACGAGACAGAGTAGGGGATAACTGGCGTGACCTTCAAAAACACCGCTCGCCGCGCACGGCTCACAAGAACCGCCTTCGGGCCGCTTGCCTTGGCTGTTCCGGGATTTCTGGCCATGACCACAGGGGCCGGCGCGGCCGATCCCGTCCTCGATACGGGTGACACCGCCTGGATGCTGACCTCGACGGCGATCGTGCTGATGATGACCATTCCGGGCCTGGCGCTCTTCTATGGCGGCATGGTGCGCAAGCAGCACGTGCTGAGCGTGCTGATGCAGTGTTTCGCGATTACCGGTATTGCCTCGGTCCTGTGGATGGTGGCCGGGTATTCTATCGCCTTCGCCGAGGGCACGCCCTATTTCGGCGGGCTGGATTTCTTCATGTTGTCGGGCCTTACGGTCGACGCGCTCTCCGGCACGATTCCCGAAAGCGTTTTCATCATGTTTCAGATGACTTTTGCCATCATCACCACGGCGCTGATCGTGGGCGCCGTGGTTGACCGGATGAGGTTTTCGGCCCTCGTGGTCTTTGCCGCGCTCTGGATGCTGCTCGTCTATGCCCCCGTCTGCCACTGGGTCTGGGGCGGCGGATTTCTCGGTGATGACGGCGTGCTCGATTTCGCGGGCGGCACGGTGGTGCACATCAATGCCGGCGTGGCGGGCCTGGTCGCCTGTCTCGTCATCGGCAAGCGCACGGGCTACGGCACCGAGAACATGGCGCCGCACAATCTCACACTCAGCCTGATCGGCGCATCGATGCTGTGGGTCGGCTGGTTCGGGTTCAACGCGGGCTCGGCCGTGGGCGCCAATGGCGGCGCGGGCATGGCCATGCTGGTGACCCAGATCGCCACCGCGGCGGCGGCGCTGACCTGGATGTTCGTCGAATGGGCGCTCAGGGGGAAGCCCAGCGTGCTGGGCATTATCTCGGGCGCCATTGCGGGGCTCGTGGCCGTCACGCCGGCCTCGGGCTTCGTCGACCCGGCGGGCGCGCTCTGCATCGGCATCGCCTCGGGTGGCATCTGCTACTGGGCCGCGGTCAGCGTCAAGCAGGCGCTCGGCTACGACGATTCCCTCGATGTCTTCGGCATTCACGGCGTGGGCGGTATCGTTGGCGCTGTCCTTACGGGCGTATTCGCGGTCGAGGCGATCGGCGGGACGCCCGGTGCGCTCGAGGGAAATCTCGGCCAGATCTGGACCCAGATCTACGGCATCCTCGCCACGATCATCTATTCCGGGATCGCGACCTTCATTCTGCTCAAGGTCATCGATCTTGTTATCGGCCTCCGGGTCGATGCCGATGCGGAGCGTGAAGGCCTCGACCAGGCGCTGCACGGCGAATCGGTTTCATAAGTCGCGTCAGCCCGCCAAGGGCAAATTGGGCGCCGTTTCCCTCTCTCCGGAACGGCGCCCATTTTTTGATTTCGCTTGCCGCTCCTGAGCCCGGCGGCAATCAGCGCTTGAACCGGCCCTTGGTGTGATCGGGCTTCTGGATACCCCGTGCCTGGTCGCTGGCGAAGATTCGCCACATCAGCAATTCGATGTCCGGCTGATTGAGCCGCTCGAGCTCCCATCCGCCTTCCTCGTCATAGAACTTCGTCGTGCCTTCCCGCGCGAAGGCGTCGGCGCTGGTAAAGTCCTCGACCACCGGCACCTCCCAACGCACGCGGCCAAGCTCGCCGGTCTCCCAATCCTCGCGCTCGGCCTCGCTGGAAACGCGCCGCCAGCCGCACTGGATGTAGTAGTGGGAGGTTGCGTCGCGTGGCACGTAATATTCATTGTGAAACAGGCCGGGATACGGCCAGGGATCCACCTTGAGACCACAAGGCAGCCACAGCCCGACCTTGGTGGTGTAGTTCACCTCGCCCATGGCGCGGATCTCCGCCTCGTCCTTGTCATAGGCAAGCGGCAGGACGACTTCGACCGGGCCCCGGTTCCTGTTGGCGGGAATGGTGGCGCGGAACCGAGGATGCGTGGCCTGCTGATCGCGGGTAAACCCCCGGGGGCCGCCGTCATCGGCGACGTAAGTCGTGGTTTCGACCACCTGCGCCGGTTCGGGTGCGAAACCGAAGGCGGCGGGTATCTGAAGGTTGATGTTGAAGGGTGACCAGTTGTGGATGAAATGGTGGCTGGGATCATAGCCGCCCTCGCACCCAAGCCGCCAATTGGCATGGACGACATAGGGCTCGGCCACGCGGACCGCCATATCCGGGTCGAGAAATCCGGGCGGCACGTCATGGGCCAGCGGCGGCGGGTCAATATCGCCAACGAAGCAGAAGACCAGGCCCTTCGCCTCCTCGACCGGATAGATCTTGATCCCCGCCTGCCCGGCCATGGACGAGGTTGGATCATTGAGAATGCAGGCGATCGTCCCGTCATCGAGGTTATAGGTGAAGGCGTGATGCCAGCAGGTGATCGTGTCGTCCGTATAGAGGAGCGGACGGCATGAGAGGCGCGCCCCGCGATGGGCACACCGGTCTTCAAGCGCGTAGAGTTTCCCCGCCTTGTTGCGAACGAACAGGATTTCCTCGCCCATCAGCACCACCGCCTTGCCGGCGCCGGGGGCGAGATCGCGGGCCGGGAACACCGGGTACCAGTGGTTGCGGAAGCCGAGCTCGGCCTCCACCCACCGCGCCCAGGGCTTCGTGCCCCCGGGCGGGATGGGCGCGGCCTCGACGCCGGTCATGTCCGGCACCCAGGCCGCGCTCCGATACAGAAGATCGCTTGTGATGTCGCTCGATTTTGTTCGGTTCATCGCCGCTCCCCCAGGCCCTGGCACGACCACCCCGGCACATCGCCGGTCTCAGCCGAAACGTTACGGCGATTTTTGGACCAGGGGAACCGGGGGCGTGCGGGGCTACTTGCGCAGAAAATCGATATGGACCCGGTTGAATTCCTCGGGCTCTTCCCATTGCGGCCAATGGGCACTGTTTTCCAGCACCACCATTTCGCTGTTGGGGATGAGCGCCGCGCCCTTCTCTGCCACCGGCACGGTCTGGCCAGGATTGTGGCGAGTCCACAACACCAGGGTCGGGCAGGCGAGCTTCTTGAGAAGCTCGGGGTTGTACCATTTCTCCTGCCGGGCGGGATCCAGCAGCGTGCCGATGCTCTGTTCGGCAATGCGCCGGATAATCGCGGCGCGCCCCGGTGCCGAATAGATTCTGTGTCGGATGTCCACAAGCTCTTCCGTCACGCTGTGATCCTCGTACATGAGCCAGCGGATGCGCGCGCGGATCGCCTCGCGGTCGGGAGCCCCGGTCGCCTTGCGGCTGCGCTCCAGGAGGTCCTGCAACTCCTTCTCGCCCTCCTTGTCCGCCGGCAGCATCATGCCGGTGTTCATGACAATCTTGTTGACCCGGTCGGGATGCGCGAGGGCAAACCATGAGGACACCGTGGCGCCCAGCGATTCGCCGGAGACATGAACGCGGTCTGCTCCGATGGCGTCGACGAAATTCTTGAGGAAATCGACATAGTCCTGCATCCCGTATTCGATATCGGGCATGTCGGTATAACCGTGCCCGACCATGTCGATGGCGTAGACGTGGAAGTGCTTTGCATGCGCCTCGATATTGCGCAGATACGCTTCCGCATGGCCGCCTGTGCCGTGGAGGAAAATCAGCGTCGGCCCGTCGCCGGCTTCGATCGCGCGGGTGCGGACGCCTCCCGCGTCGTAATAGGTCTGCTTGAATTCCACCCCGGCCAGATCGGTCCAAATCGTACTCATGCAATTATCCTTTTTTCGTTGGTCCGGCCCGGCTCCGGCGGATGACCCCAGGGCGGGCGCGGCATTGACTGAAAGCGGGCGCCATCCTACCGGCAGGGCGGGGGATGAAACAATGGAAGACCAAAAATCCTCGTCCCGGTAGGGTGGAGACAAACCATAAAACGCAATATGTTGCGGGCACCGGATGGGTTACCTTGTGCC
Source organism: Alphaproteobacteria bacterium (assembly GCA_040220875.1). Lineage (NCBI taxonomy): Bacteria > Pseudomonadati > Pseudomonadota > Alphaproteobacteria > Alphaproteobacteria bacterium. Next base: position 777,392 of record JAVJVX010000005.1, read on the forward strand.
GGCCCGCTGGCGCCGGTGCCGCCGTGGCGATCCCTTGCGGGCCGCAGGCAATACACAAGGGACCTTCGGGGCAGGCGAAGTTCAGATCGGGGCGACCGGCACGAATGCCGGCTTGCCGGAAAGCCGGGCATGGCAAAGCGGAAGAAGACTGGGCAACACCGGATCATTCCCGAGCCCCTCCGTCAGGGGCTCAGACAGGGCGGCGTGCTGGTGCGGGGGGCTGTTCTGGCCGTGCTCGGCCTCGCGACCGTTCTGGCGCTGGCGAGTTTCGATGCGGCCGACCCGTCCTTCAACCGCGCCACGCCGGCGCCCCCGGCCAACTGGCTGCACCTGCCGGGCGCCTACGGTGCCGACCTCCTGCTGCAAACGCTGGGCCTCGCCGCCATTTTGATCGGGCTCGCGCTTCTGGCGTGGGGCGGGCAAATCCTGTTTCGTCCCGAGCACCGCCTGTCACGCCCCTGGCTGCGCCTGTGCCTGCTGCCGCTCGCCGTGCTCCTGGGCGCGGTCGCGCTGGCCGGCGTGCCGGCTCCCCATGCGTGGCCCTTCAGCGCCGGGCTCGGGGGGGTCACGGGCGCGCTCGGCATCAGCCGGGCGGCCGAGATCGTGAACATCTGGTGGGGGCTCGACCAGGCCCGCCCCCTCGTCGCCATCGCGGCCGCCCTGCCGGGACTGGCGGCGGGCATCTGGGCGCTCGGCTTCGAGGCGTCGGAATGGTCCTGGGCGGGCCGCAACCTGCGCGCCGGCGCGGCCTGGATTGGTGGCCACGCGACCTCTGCCCTCGGCCTTGCGGCCCGCGGCATTGCCGCCCTTCTCCTCTGGCTTTGGGGCACCGCGCGCCGCGCCCTCGCCCGCCTCAAAGGGGGCCATGTCGCGATCCCCGATGTCGCGGCCTTCGTCAAGGACCACCTGCCGAGGGTCACGGTTTCTCCGCCGCCGGCACTGCAGGGCGAGGCCGGTGCGCCGGCCGCGCCGGCGGATCCGCCGGCCGCGCCCACGCCGGAAGGGTTTCGCGCGACCGCGGAAGGCAGCCGGGAGCCTGTGGTGACGCCCCGGCCCAGACCGGCGCCGGGCAAGCGTGCGGAAGCTGCGCGACAGGCGCGGCTTAATCTGGGGGGCGAATCCTACGAGATGCCGGGGCTCGAGCTTCTGACCGAAGCACCGCCCGGACGACGGACGGCGGCGCAGAACAATGAGAGCCTCAAGCAGAATGCCCGCATGCTGGAATCGGTGCTTGAGGATTTCGGCATCAAGGGCGAGATCACCGAGGTGCGGCCGGGGCCTGTGGTCACGCTTTACGAACTGGTTCCGGCGCCGGGGGTCAAGACGTCTCGCGTTGTGGCGCTGGCCGATGACATCGCACGCTCGATGAGCGCGGTATCGGCCCGCGTCGCCGTGGTGCCGGGGCGGAATGCGATCGGCATTGAACTGCCCAATAGCGAGCGCGAGACTGTCTGTCTCCGCGAAATTCTGGGGTCCAGCACGTATGAGCGAAGCACGGCCCGGCTGCCGCTTGTGCTTGGCAAGGATATAGGCGGCGCCCCTGAGATCGTCGACCTTGCCCGAATGCCGCATCTTCTGATTGCCGGCACGACGGGCTCGGGCAAGTCGGTGGCGATCAACGACATGATCCTTTCGCTCCTGTACCGGCTGACGCCGGATGAGTGCAAGCTCATCATGATCGACCCGAAAATGCTCGAGCTGTCGATATACGAGGGGATTCCCCACCTGATCGCTCCCGTGGTGACCGAGCCCAAGAAGGCGGTTGTCGCCCTTAAATGGGCGGTGCGGGAAATGGAGACGCGCTACCGCAACATGTCCAAGCTCGGGGTGCGCAATATCACCGGCTATAACGAGCGGGTGGGCGAAGCCAAGGGCAAGGGCGAGGTGCTGAGCCGGCGCATTCATACCGGATACGACGAGGAGACCGGCAAGCCGGTCTATGAGGACGAGACTCTCGACCTCACGCCGATGCCCTATATCGTCATCATCGTCGACGAGATGGCAGATCTCATGCTGGTCGCCGGCAAGGATATCGAGGCGACGATCCAGCGGCTCGCTCAGATGGCGCGGGCCGCCGGCATTCACCTCATCATGGCGACGCAGCGCCCGTCGGTCGATGTCATCACCGGCACCATCAAGGCTAATTTCCCCAACCGGATCAGCTTTCAGGTCACGTCGAAGATCGATTCGCGGACCATCCTGGGTGAGCCCGGCGCCGAACAGCTGCTCGGCCAGGGCGACATGCTGCACATGGGATCGGGTGGCCGCATCGCGCGCGTGCATGGTCCCTTCGTCAGCGACGAGGAGGTCGAGGCCGTGGTCGCCGCGCTCCGCGCGCAGGGCGAGCCGGCCTATCAGGAAGCGGTGACCGAGGAGATCGAGGACGGCACCGGGGGGGACAGCGGTGCCGGCAATCGCGACGGGTATGACGAGCTGTTCGACGAGGCGGTTGCGCTGGTTGTGCGCGAGGGGAAGGCGTCGACCAGTTTTGTCCAGCGGCATCTGCAGATCGGCTACAACCGGGCGGCGCGCATCATCGAACAGATGGAACGCGACGGCGTGGTCAGCCCGGCCGATCGCGTGGGCCGGCGCGAAGTACTGGCGCCGGGCCGGGACGAGGCGACCGGGTGAGACGGGGGGGCCGGATCCGGCTGCCCTCGTTCCGCCATCGGGCGCGGGCAGACTGGCAGCAATGACGATCTTTCGGACATGCCTGCGGATTTTGGGCGTTGCCGCGCTCGCCCTGATCATCGCCCGGCCGGGAACGTCCGGCGCGGCCAGCGACCTGGCGCGGGTCGAAGCATATCTCGACGGGCTCGACCAGTTTCGCGCCGAGTTCACGCAGTACGCGCCCGGCGGCCAGGTGAGCCGCGGCAAGCTCTATATGAAACGGCCCGATTCCCTGCGGCTCGAATACGCCCCGCCGGAGACGCTGCTTGTCGTGGGCGACGATGGCTGGCTTACCCTTTACGACCGGGAATTGGAGCAGGCCGACAGGATCCAGACACGGGACACGCCGGCCGGTATTTTGTTGCGTGACCGAATTGATTTTTCCGACGATGTGACCCTCCGCCGGCTTTCGCGCGAGGGAGGGCTGTTGCGGGTGACCCTGCAAAATGCCGAGCAGCCCGAAGCGGGGTTCCTGACCCTGATTTTCGAGGATGATCCGCTGATCCTCCGGCAATGGACCGTGCGGGATCCGCAAGGGCTCGAGACCACTGTGGTGCTCGAATCCCTGGATCGGGGGGCTGATCTCGATCCGGCCCTGTTCAAGTTTGACGCGCCCCTCTGGACGGATCGGTAAAAACCTCTCGGCGGCGCTGGTTTCTGCGGTTTCGAGGAATAAATGCCGAAGCCTCTTGAAGACACCTTTGATAGTTTCTAAATTGTACGAAAGGAGAGGTCCAGGATCGGCGCCTTCCCCCCTAGACGCCACGACCTCTCCCCGGAATGCGTTACCCCGCGCATTTCGATCTCCGGCCGGAGACTGGACCCCTGGTCAGCCCCCTGACCAGGGGTCCTCTACTTTCCCCGAACGGCCCCGCCAGGTAGTGCGGTCATACTTTTTTAGTCTGACCTTCGGAACCCCTGGAACAGGCCGGAAACTCTTTGAATCCCGCTGTTTCGAGAGAGTGACGCGGCAGGTAGTGCCCCGAGGTAGTGAAATCCGGATGGCCGCCAGTCGGCCGGTCGTGGGGCGCGGCGCAGGGCGATTGCATGCCGGGCGCGCGCGTGCGATTCTGACTTCGCCATGTCGATTCGCCTGACCACTTGGAACATCAATTCTGTCCGGCTGCGCCTGGACCTGCTGCGCCAACTGGCCGAGATCCAGGCGCCGGACGTCATCTGCCTGCAGGAAACCAAGGTGATGGACGAATTATTTCCCCATGGGGCGGTGGAAGCGCTCGGTTACCCCTATCAGGCCATATACGGGATGAAGGGCTATAACGGCGTCGCGATCCTCTCCAAACTGCCCCTCGGGCCCGCGGGGCGTCGCGACTGGTGCGGCCGGCGCGATGCCCGCCATGTTTTCGCCACCCTGCCGGGCGGGGTCGAGCTTCACAACCTCTACGTACCGGCCGGGGGCGATCTGCCCGATCCCGAAGCAAACGAAAAATTCGCCCACAAGCTTCAATTTCTCAACGAACTCGAGGCCTGGCTGAAAGACGAGGCCCGCGCCGCGGTGCCCGCGCGGTCCCCCAAGGCGGCCAAGGGGGCCAAGGGAGCCAAGGCGGTGGGCGCCGCCGTCACGCCGGGGGCGGGCGGGCGTATTCTGGTCGGGGACCTGAACATCGCGCCCCTCGAGGCCGATGTCTGGTCCCACAAGCAGCTTCTCTCCGTCGTGTCCCATACCCCGGTCGAGGTCGAGCACCTGACCCGATGCCAGGCCGCTTACGACTGGGTGGATGCGGTGCGCCATTTCATTCCGGAACCGGAACAGGTTTTCACCTGGTGGAGCTATCGCAACCGGGACTGGGCGAAATCGGACCGCGGGCGGCGGCTCGACCATATCTGGGTGAGCCCGGAACTGGCTCCGGCACTGGCGGGGGCGGAGATCCTGCGGGAGGCCAGGGACTGGCAGAAACCCTCGGATCACGTCCCCGTCACGGTGACCCTCGATCTGCCGCGGGTCTAGCCCTGCTTGCCGCGCCGCCAGATCATTTCGATTCCGAAACAATTAGCGCTGCCGTCCGGCCGGGCGAGGCGGATCAGGGCGCCAGCCGATAGCCGCCGGGCTCGGTCACCAGAAGGGTGGCGTTGGCCGGGTCGCGCTCGATCTTCTGGCGCAGCCGGTAGACATGGGTCTCCAGCGTGTGGGTCGTGACCCCGGCATTATAGCCCCAGACCTCATTGAGAAGCTGGTCGCGGGCCACCACCTTGCCGTCGGCGCGATACAGGTATTTAAGGATCTGGGTCTCCTTTTCGGTCAGCCGCACCTTACCGCCGCCGTTGCCGTCCTCGAGCACCTTGCCCGCCGGACGAAAGGTGAAGGGGCCAATGGTGAAGACCGCGTCCTCGCTCTGCTGATGCTGGCGGAGCTGGGCGCGGAGGCGGGCCAGCAGCACACCGATGCGAAACGGCTTGGTGATGTAGTCATTGGCCCCGGAATCGAGGCCGAGAATGGCGTCGGAATCCGTGGCCGCGCCGGTCAGCATGATGATAGGCGACTTGAGCCCGGCCCGGCGCATGAGCCGGCACACCTCGCGCCCGTCCATATCCGGCAGGCCCACGTCCAGGAACACGGCGTCGAAATGGCCCGACTTTATCTGTTCGAGCGCCGCCGCGCCGTCGGCCGCCTGGACCGTTTCGAAGTCCTCGTACAGATCAAGCTGCTCGGCCAGCGACTGGCGCAGGGTTTCGTCATCATCGACAAGAAGGAGCCGTGTAGCAGGCATATCTTCCTCTTCTCTTGAGTCCCGGGCCGGCCGCCGTGCGGCGCGCCGGACGCCGCTCACATAGCACAAAACGAGCCGGGAGGTCTTGCGCCAGACCGACCACCAGACCGACCACCAGACCGACCGCCAAACTAGCGCCAGACCGGCGCCCGGGCCGGGCCGGGAGGGCCGGTCGCCGCTCCGGCGCCACAGCCGCAGTCTTGGCCCGGAATCGGGCGGAAACAGGGCGCCCGCGCCCGGGATCGGCCGCCGCCCGCTTATCTTCGCCGAAACCGTCACGGTTAAGAAAACCGTGTTCCGAAAGACACGCCGCGCCGGATAAGCGCGTTATGCGCCATCGAAGGGGATTGAATCGACTCTGGCAGGCGGGTTCGGCCATGGTAGTCTGAAGGGTGCCGGACAGTCCTTAACGATCCCTCGGGGTGCGCCCCCGAGCGGGGCGGTCCCGGGCAGGAGACGAGAATGAACAGAGGCACACGCGGATCGGAGGCACAGGTCATCGCCGCCGGCGATCGGCAGGTGGCGCGGACGGCGCGGCACCGGCTGCGCCGCGCGCTCGCGCCGGCCCTCGTCCTGGTGCTCGCCTCCTTTGCCATGCCGGCCCTCGCCGCTGGCGAGACGGTCACCGTCGCGCCGCGTGCAGGTGCTCCCGAGGACACGCTTTCGCTCCGGTTCGTCGATCAGAACCTGGCCCGCCCGGGCGCGCCGGGGCTGGGTCTGGGCGCGATGGCGCTCAGCCAGTTCGACGCCGACACGCGCCCGGCCTTCTTCACGCCGCGCTTCGGGACCGCCGGCGGCGGCATGCGGCTCAGCATTTCGGGCGCCGATGCCGAGGCGCCCGATGACGGGTTCCGGTTCAGCGTCCCCACGGTCCAGACCGGTCATCGGACCGGCTTCGGTCTTTCCGGGACCGTGTTCGACGGATTCGAGGTCGGCATAGGCGCGGGCTACTCGCGCCTCGAGAACCGCTTCAGCCATTACCTCGGCCTCACCGACGGTATCGATGTGGACGGCCATATTCGCTACGGCGCCTTCGCGCTGGGCGCGGGGCTCTCCCACCAGCTCAGCCAGCAGGGCGGCGAAGGCCGGCTGGCGGGAACCAGTCTCGGCCGGTCCTTCGGCGTTGGCCTGTCCTATGAATTCGGCCAGGGGCTGGTCAGCCTGTCGGGCTCGCGCGGGCTTGGCACCAATTCGCTCTTCATCGATCGCACCGATACCGAGGACAGCGTCAAGCTTGCCGGGCGCTATGCCGTCGGCGAGAAGATGAACCTGCGCGCCGCCTTTTCGGTCAGTGAAAAAGACCAGGCGACGGAGGCGGCACCCCTGCTGCCGTTCGACGATTGGGCCCTGCTCACTGGTTTCGAATTTTCGTTCTGATGCCGGCCGCGATCCGGGCCACCAGTTTCGCCGTATCAGAACCACAATTGCCCCGCCGATACTTGGCCAGGGCCGGGTCGACCGGCGCCTGAACGCGGCGGCGGCGGAAAATCGCGCGACGCATCATGACCTTGCCCCAGCTTCATTACGGCCGGACCGACGACCCCTCGCGCCTGATCCCCGTGGACCGGGCGCTCGCCGACCTGCGCCGGGGCGGTTTCGTCGGACTGCGCCGGGGCCGGGAGGCCTATCTCATGCTGGCGGGTGAAACCGTCAGCGACGAAACCCTGGGCCGTCTCAGGGTTCTTTCCGGCAATCCCCCGCGCGCGGCGATCACGCCGCCCCGCGCGGCCGCGCTCGGGCTGGGGCCGGAAAAAGCCGAATCGCCGATCCCTGCCGCCGCCGCCGCCGCCTACGTCCTGCCGCTGGCGCGCGGGACGGGGGCCGGGGTGGTCCGGCTTCTCGCCGATCCGCTGGCGACAGTCCCGGGAGACTTTGAAACCGGGGGCGACGTCCGGGCAGCCGAGGAGGGAGGCGCCGAACATGCGGCGCTGGCCCTGACCAAGCTGGCGCGCCTTCTGCCGGCCGCGGTCATCGCGCCGCTGCAGCCGCTTGAGGACGGCACCACCTTCCCGGAAAAAATCGACGGCCTTGATCTGATGGTGGTCGAGGCGGCGGATGCCTTCCGCTACGAGGAAGAGGTGGCCCGTCATCTCCGCGCGGTGGGAGAGGCGCATATCCCGCTCGAGGATGCCGCCGATACACGGGTCATCGCCTTTCGCCCCGATGATGGGGGCACGGAGCACCTGGCGATCGTGATCGGCCAGGTGGACACCTCCCGCCCGGTGCTCGTCCGCCTGCATTCCGAATGCCTGACGGGCGATCTGCTGGGCAGCCTGCGCTGCGATTGCGGCCCGCAACTGCGCGGTGCGATCAAGGAGATCGCGACCAACGGCGCCGGGATAGTGCTGTATCTCGCCCAGGAAGGGCGGGGCATCGGCCTCGTCAACAAGCTGCACGCCTACCGGCTTCAGGACGAGGGGCTCGATACCTTCGATGCCAATGAGCGCGTCGGCTACGAGGCGGATGAGCGGGTCTACATCGTCGCAGCCGAAATGCTGAAGCAGTTGCGTGTCGACCAGGTCCGGCTGATGACAAACAATCCCGACAAGATGCGCCACCTCGAGGCGCACGGCGTCGAGGTCACCGAGCGTGTGGCCCATGTCTTTCCCTCGAACCCGCATAACGAGCGCTACCTCTTCACCAAGGCCGACAAGGGCGGCCACCTGCTTTAGCCGGCAGAATCGACCGGGCGTTTTTTGGCCGCCCCCCGGCAATTCCTGCCGCCCCCCGCCCCGGCCCCGGTCGGATGCGGCCGCCCGGCCCCTAAGTCCATGAGTTCGCTGGAAAAGAAAGTCCGGGATCCGTCCCCATACTGGCATCGTCCTTGCGGCGCCGCCTGTGGATCAGCCCCGGAGCCAACGCCCCATGCCGCTTGCCGAGACGCCGGCCACCCTGCCGGCGAATGCCCTGAACCATCTGAAGGTCCATGCCCGGGCGAGCGCGTCGGACGGCCCGCCCCATGCGTTCGACCATCTTCTCGACGCCTTCGCGAACTCGGCCCGCCCGGCCCCGGCCCTTGCCGCGGCGCTGCCGGATGCGGCCGGCGCGACACCGCAGGCGGAAGAGGAGGGGTTCTTCGACCACCTCCTGGATGTCGTCAATCCGATGCAGCACATCCCGGTCGTCAGCAATTTTTACCGCGAATATGTCGACGATCCCATCAGCGCCGTGCCCCGTATTCTGGGCGGCGCGCTGTTCGGCGGGCCAATCGGCGCCGCCAGCGCGGCCGCCAATGCGGTCCTCGACTGGATCAGCGGCGACGATCTGGGCGGCCATGTTATCGCGCTCTTTCGGGCTTCGCCAGCGGCGCCCGAAACCCTGGCCGAGAAGCCCGATGCCGCACCGGCGCCAGCGGACAACGTGTCCGTGGCGGCCCGGGTCTCCGATGCGCCTGGCGACGAGCCGCTGGCCGGCACCGACTTAACGATGCCGAACGACTTGGCGGCAGTCCCGGCGCAAGCGGTCGCGGATCGGATGATGACGGCGCTCGACAAGTATCAGCAGATGATGCGCGAGACAGCGCGCGCGGCCGAAGCGGCGCGGGCCGCGGCGGGCGGGGGAACGGCCGCCACGCGACTTGAATTGCAGCTTTAGGACGGCCCCCATATAAGAGGCACATGCATCTGCTGCTGACCTCGCCCCGAACCCTGGCCTGGGAAGGCGAAACCCTGCCCTGCGCCATCGGGCCAGCCGGGGTGCGGCGGCGCAAGGTGGAGGGCGACCAGGCGACGCCGGCCGGCCGCTTCCCGCTGCGCCGCGTGCTGTACCGGCCCGACCGGATCGCCGATCTTGAAACCCGGTTGCCCGCGGCCCCGCTGCGCGAGGGGCTTGGCTGGTGCGACGACCCCCGCGATCCGGCCTACAATTCGATGGTGGCGCTGCCTTACGAGGCGCGGTGCGAGAAACTGTGGCGCCCGGATCATCTCTACGACGTGATTGTCGTGGTCGGGTTCAACGACGACCCGCCGCGCCCCGGCCGGGGCAGCGCGATCTTTCTCCACCTCGCCCATGACGATTTCCGCCCGACGCAGGGATGCGTCGCGCTGGGCGAAAGGGATCTGCGGCGGGTCCTGCGAACCGCCACGCGCGAGACCCATCTTGTGGTGCCCGACACATTGGCGACTGACTAGGGCTGATCCGGGCGCGGGCCGAAAATGCCGGTGCCGACGCGGACATGGGTTGCGCCGAGGCGCACCGCGATCCCGACATCGTCGCTCATCCCCATGCTGAGGCCCGGCAGGCCCAACTCTCCCGCGAGTTTCGCCAGAAAGGCGAAGTGCACGGCCGGCGGCTCGTCCACTGGCGGCAGGCACATGAGCCCGATCACCGGCAGGCCCAGTTCGCCCGCGGCCAGCGCATGCAGGGCCGGCAAATCGGCCGGCGCCACGCCCGATTTCTGCGGCTCTTCGCCCGTATTCACCTGAATGAAAAGATCCGGAAATGACCGGCCCGGCCGCCGGTCGCGTTCGCGGGCGAGCGCCCGGGCGAGCCGGTCCCGATCGAGGGTATGGATCGCCTGAAACAACTCGACCGCCTGGGACACCTTGTTGGTTTGCAGCGGCCCCACGAGATGCAGCGAAACAGCGTCATATCGCGCGCGCAGTTCCGGCCAGCGCGCGGCCGCTTCCTGCACGCGATTTTCGCCGAAGACCCGCTGCCCGGCCGCGAGCGCCGCCTCGATGCGATGGGCCGGCTGTTTCTTCGATATCGCGATCAGGGTCACGTCCTCCCCCCGCCGGCCGGCCCCGGCGGCGGCCTCGCCGATCAGCCCGCGCAGCCCCGAGAGGCGCTCGGCGATGGCGGCGGCTTCGAGGGTTTCTTGGCTGGTCATGGCCGGTTCCGGAAAGGCGTTGGCATCCGTCTTTCTTTGCCGTTTTTCGGCGCCCGTGCAACAGTCCCGCGCAAAAGAAAGAGGCCCCCATGACCATCCGCGCAACAGGAGCCGCACCGCGATGGCCCCGCCCTTTGCCCCGGGGCGCGGCGTCTCCGTCAGTGATCGCGCTGACCGATGATGCGCGCGGTGGCGACCCCCTTCGCCTGCCCGCCGCTTTGCCACCCGGAAGCCTCGTCATCTTTCGCCATTATGGTGCGCCCGATCGGGCCGCCCTCGCGCGCCGGCTCGCCCGGGCCTGTCGCCAGCACGGCATCTTTCTCGCCCGGGCCTGCCGGCCCCAAGACGGGCTCCGGCCCGCTTTGGCGCGCCGCGGCGCCTGGCATCTGAGCGCCCCCTGGCTCAAACGCCACCCCGTCCGCGCCCGGCGCCGGCCCGGCCGCCGCCTGAGCGCTGCCGTCCATGGGCTGCCGGAGCTTTTCCGGGCCAAGCGCGCCGGCGTCCGCCTGGTGCTGGTTTCCCCGGTCTTCGCCACCGCCTCCCATCCGGGCCGCCGGCCCCTTGGTGCGGTACGATTCGCCGCTCTCTGCCGGGCCGCGCGCCGGCAGGGAATGGCGGTCTACGCCCTCGGCGGATTGGGCCCCGGCCGCGTCGCCCGCGTCCGCGCCGCGGGGGCCGCGGGGATCGCCGGCGTTTCGGCCTTCGCCCCCTCTCTTGACCGGGGGGCCAAAGAGGCCGAAAAAAAGCCCCTGGGCGGCCGCGTCCCTGCCGGGGGGTAAGGATCGGGCGCCGCGTCCCGCCTGCCTCGCTCGTCTCGTCGTCAGGAGAATCCTCGTGCTACAACTCGCCCACCGTTCCGGCACTGCCGCCGCCCGGCACCGGGTTCGCGACGGCCTCTTCGCCGCCGTGCTGGCCAGCGTCTTTCTCGGCGGCTGCCAGAACGGCCTCGACATGGATGCGGGTTCCCTTTCCGGGCTTTTCGGTTTCGACGGGCGCGGCGTCAATGATGAGTTGTGGATGGCGAGCATCGATACGCTGTCTTTCGTGCGCACCGTGCGCGACGAGGACGACGGGCTGATCGTGAGCGACTGGTACGCGCCGCCCGAGGCGCCGGATGAACGGTTCCGGGTGCGGGTTTTCGTGCTCGGCTCCGATCTGACACGGAGCAACCTGCGCGTCTCGGTCCTGCGCCAGTGGCGCAATCCCCAGAATGCGTGGATCGACGCACCGCCCGGCGAAGAAACGGCCGCCGCCCTGGCCGGAACGATCATGGACCGTGCGCAGCAAATTGCCGCGCAGGACACGACCTACAGCCTGTTCTAGATCATCATGGCGTCATCCCGAGAGACTGCGGACCGGTACAATCCGGTGGAAACCGAGATGCGCTGGCAGCGGATCTGGGAAGAGACAGGCGCGTTTCGCGTCACTGAAGACCCGAGCGCGAAGAAATATTACGTGCTTGAAATGTTTCCCTACCCTTCGGGGCGACTGCACGTTGGCCATGTGCGCAACTACACCCTGGGCGACGTGGTGGCGCGTTACAAGAAAGCGTCCGGCTACAACGTGTTGCATCCGATGGGCTGGGACGCGTTCGGCATGCCGGCGGAAAACGCCGCCATCCAGAACAACGTCCTGCCGTCCGAATGGACCTACGACAATATCCGGGTCATGCGTGACCAGCTCAAACGCATGGGCCTTGCCTATGACTGGGATCGCGAAATCGCCACTTGCCATCCGGATTACTTCAGGCACGAGCAGAAAATGTTTCTCGAGTTCCTCGAGAAGGGGCTCGCTTACCGCAAGGAGTCCTACGTCAATTGGGATCCCGTCGATCAGACCGTGCTCGCCAATGAGCAGGTCGTCGATGGCCGGGGCTGGCGCTCCGGTGCGCTGGTGGAGCGCAAGAAACTGTCGCAATGGTTTCTCAAGATTACCGACTACGCGGATGACCTTTTGGCCGGGCTGAAAGAGCTGGAGCGCTGGCCCGAACGCGTGCGGCTGATGCAGCAGAACTGGATCGGCCGCTCCGAGGGGCTGCATCTTTGGTTCGGGCTTGAGGATTCCGGCGGGAACGCGCGCGAAGACGAGCTCGAGGTCTTTACCACTCGCCCCGATACGATCTTCGGCGCCTCCTTTTGCGCCATTGCGCCGGATCACCCGCTCGCGGTCACTCTCGCCCAGGACAACGAAAAAATGCAGGCCTTCATCGCCGAATGCCAGAAGATCGGCACGAGCGAGGCGGCGCTGGAGACGGCCGAGAAACGGGGCTTCGCCACCGGGCTTTACGCGCGCCATCCGTTCGGCCAGGACCGTCTGCCTGTATATGTCGCGAATTTCGTTCTCATGGAATATGGCGCGGGCGCGATTTTCGGTGTCCCCGCCCATGACCAGCGCGATCTGGATTTCGCACGCAAATACGATCTGCCTGTCAGGCCCGTGGTCGTGCCCGACGCGAAGGACGGCGCAACCACCGAGATCACCGATACCGCCTATACCGGGGACGGCGTTCTGGCGAATTCGGAGTTTCTCGACGGGCTCTCGGTCAAGGACGCGAAGGCGGAGGTGGCGCGCCGGATGGAGGAGCGCGGCAAGGGCCGGCGCGCGGTGCAATACCGGCTGCGCGACTGGGGCGTCTCGCGCCAGCGTTATTGGGGCTGTCCGATTCCGGTCATGTATCTCGAGGACGGCACCGTGGTGCCGGTGCCCGAGGACCAGCTGCCGGTGAAACTGCCGGAAGACATCGATCTCTCCAGGCCGGGCAACCCGCTCGAGAACCACCCGAGCTGGAAATACACGACCTGCCCGCATACCGGAAAACCGGCGGTGCGTGAGACTGACACGTTCGACACATTTTTCGAATCGTCATGGTATTTCGCGCGGTTCTGCTCACCCGCCGCGGACGGAGGCATCGACCGCGCGGCGGCCGATTACTGGATGCCGGTGGATCAGTATATCGGCGGCATAGAACACGCTGTGCTGCATCTTCTCTATGCGCGCTTCTTCACCCGGGCACTCGCTGATCTGGGATATCTGACGACACGTGAGCCTTTTGCCGGGCTGCACACCCAGGGCATGGTATGTCACGAAACCTATCGCGACCCCGACGGCAACTGGCTTTACCCTGAAGAGGTGGTGCGCGAGGGCGAGGGCGTTTTCAAAACCCGCGACGGCCGGCCCGTCAGCGTGGGACGCCTCGAGAAAATGAGCAAGTCCAGGCGCAATGTCGTCGGGCTCGAATCCGTCGTTGACAGCTACGGCGCCGACACGGCGCGGCTCTGCCTGATGTCCGACAGCCCGCCCGAGCGCGATCTGGAATGGAGCGATGCCGGGGTCGAGGGCGCCTGGCGGTTTCTCAACCGGTTGTGGCGGCTCGTGGCCTTGTCGGAGGAACGCGGCGGCGCGCTGGCGCCGGTCGGCGCGGCGCGGCCGAACACGATCGGCCCCAAATCCGACGCGGCGCTCAGGCTGACCCACAAGACCATCCGCGCGGTTACCGAAGCCATCGAATCCTTTCATTTCAACGCCGGCGTGGCGCGCATCCGCGAGCTGGCGAACGCGTTATCGGACCTGCCGGAAACGGACGCCCCCGACGGCGCCTGGGTGCGCCGGCACGGATTCGAGGCGCTGGTGCGTCTGATCGCGCCGATCACGCCACATATCGCGGAAGAGCTCTGGCATTGCCTGGGACATGAGACACTGGTCGCGGACGCGCCCTGGCCCGTCGCCGATCCGGACCTCATGCAGGACGACGTCGTGACTGTCGCGGTGCAAGTCAACGGCAAGAAGCGCGGCACCCTGGAATTGCCGGTCGATGCGGCCGAGGAGGTGGCGCGCGAAAAGGCGCTGGCGCTGGAGACGGTGGTGAGCGATCTTTCGGGACGGTCGCCGAAACGGGTGATCGTGGTAACAAACCGGATCGTCAATGTGGTGGCCTGAGACGATTTCTCCTTTCTCATCCCCCGGCCGGGGGGCGACGCGCCGGATCGCCGGGCGCGCGGCCATGCTGGGCCTCTGCTGCCTGCTGGCCGGGTGCGGGCTGCGCCCGCTTTACGGCAATTACGGCGCAACCGGCGAAGAGACGCTGGCGGCGGTGCGTATCGGCAACATTCCGGACCGCGCGGGCCAGCAGCTGCAAAATTTCCTGCTCACCCGCTTCAACCCGACGGGGCGGGAGAAACTGCCGGCATACCAACTGTCGATTCAGCTGCGCGAGCGACAGCAGGGCCTCGGCATCCGGCGCGACGAAACCGCCAGCCGCGCCAAGCTGACGGTGACCGCGAATTACCGCCTGCACAATCTGGAAACCAGCGCTATCGCGCTCTCGGGCGAGGTCCAGGCGGTTAACAGCTACGACATTCTGGACCAGCAATTCGCCACGCTGCTGGCGGAACAGGACGCGCGCACAAAAGCGCTCCGCCTTCTGGCGGACGATATCGCGACCCGGGTCGCGATTTTCCTCTCCCGCAGCCGGACCCGTTCATAGGCCGGCGATGAAGGTTCCCCCCCGCGAGGCCGAAAGATTTGTCAGCACACCCCCCGAGGCTCTGCGGGCGGTGCTCGTCTACGGCCCGGATCAGGGGCTGGTGCAGGAGCGGGCGGAGAAACTCGTCATCGGCACGGCCGGGAGCGTGAACGACCCGTTCCAGGTGACGGAATTCCCGGCGGCCGATCTGGCGGATGAGCCGACCCGGCTGCGGGACGAGGCGGCGGCGATCTCGTTCACGGGTGGCCGGCGCGCGGTGCGGGTGCGCCAGGCGGGCGACCGGGCCGGGCTAAAGGCGATCGGGGACCTGCTCGATGATCCGCCGCCCGGCGATTATCTGGTGGTGGTGGAAGCGGGCGATTTGCCGGCGCGCTCGGCCCTGCGCAAGCTGTTCGAGGGGGCGAGCAACGGAGCGGCGCTCGCTTGCTATGTGGATGACGAGAAAGCGGTGCGCGCGCTGGCCCGCACCATGCTGGGCGAGGACGGCATCACACTCGAGTCCGAGGCGATGGATTTTCTCGCCACCCATCTCGGCGGCGACCGTTTGCAGACCCGCCGCGAGATTGAAAAGCTGAGACTTTTTGCGGGACCGGGTGGCACGCTGACACTGGATGACGTCATCGGCTGCATCGGTGACAGCGCAATGATGTCGATGGAGGACGTGGCGCTGGCTGCCGGACTAGGCGACTTTGCCGGGCTCGACCGGGGCTTCACCCGGGCGATCGCGGAGGGGGTGGGGGCGGTCGGCCTGCTGCGCGCCACGCTCCGCCATCTGCGCCGGTTGCACCAGACGCGGCTCAGAATCGAACGCGGAATGAGCGAGCACGAGGCGATGGCGGCCTTGAGGCCGCGGGTGTTCTTCAAGGTCGAGACTGTCTTTCGCCGGTCTCTCGCGCGCTGGGAGGCCGAGCGTCTGGCGGGCGCACTGGCGGATCTGACGGCAGCGGAAAGTCTCTGCAAAACGACGGGGATGCCGGAGGAGCTTGTCTGCCATCGGGCGTTGGTGGATATCGCCCTTCTCGCGCGGCAGCACGCGCCGCGCCGCCCGCGCGCCTAGGCGCGGCCGCGGCCATCGCGCGCGATCATCTGGCGTTGAGCCGCTTGAGCACGTCGTCGAGCTGATCGACCGTTTTGTACTGGATTGTCAGGGTCCCGCCCTTGCCATCGAAGGCGATCGAGACCTTGAGCCCGAGAAGGGCGGACAGGTCGCGCTCGAGCGCCAGCGTATCCGCGTCCTTTGTCGCGGGCGCGCGGGTCGTGCGTTTACCCGCGCCGCCGTTGGCGGCACTCTTTTCCTTCTGCACCAGGCGTTCCACCTGGCGCACGCTCATCCCTTCGCGCACGACCTGTTCGGCCAGCCTGACCGGCTCGCGCGCGGCGAGCAGCGCCCGTGCGTGCCCGGCCGACAGCTTGCCCTCATCGACCAGCATGCGGACCGCGTCCGGCAGATCGAGAAGCCGGATGGTGTTCGCCACATGACTGCGGCTCTTGCCGAGGGAATCGGCGAGATCGGTCTGGGTATAGCCGAACTCCTCCAACAGTCGCCGATAGCCCGCGCCCTCTTCGATGGGCGACAGGTCCTGGCGCTGGAGATTTTCCACCAGCGCGACTTCAAGCGCTTCCTTGTCGGAGAAATCCCGGATGACGACCGGTACTTCATAGAGCTTGGCCTGCTGCGCCGCGCGCCAGCGCCGCTCGCCGGCGATGATCTCGAACGCGTTGGGTTCTTCCGGCAGGCGGCGGACGAGGATCGGTTGCAGGATACCGTTCTTCGTGATCGAGGCGGCGAGTGCGTTTATCTCGCCCGCGTCAAACCGGTGGCGTGGCTGAAACCGCCCCGGGCGCAGAAACTCGATCGGCACGTTCTTGCCGGCACGGACGCGATCGAGCTCGGCGTAGTCATTCGACTCGTTGCCGAGCAGGGCCGAGAGACCGCGGCCAAGCTGGTTGCGTTTTCCGCCGCTCGTCTCGCTCACGCCATCGCTCCTTCCCGATGCAGGACCTCGCGCGCCAGCTTGATGTAGGCCTGGGCGCCGGAGCAGCGAAAATCATAAAGCAGGACCGGCTTGCCATGGCTCGGCGCTTCTGACACCCGGACATTGCGCGGGATCATCGTCTGGTAGACCTTGTCGCCGAAATAGTCGCGGACATCGGCCGCGACCAGGTCGCTCAGCCGGTTGCGCTTATCGTACATGGTGAGGACGATGCCCTGGATTTCGAGACGCGGGTTGAGGGCATTGCGAACCCGGTCGATGGTCTTGACCAGATGGCCGAGACCTTCGAGCGCGTAGAACTCGCATTGCAGCGGAACCAGGATGGCATCGGCCGCGACCAGCGCGTTGAGGGTGAGGAGCCCGAGGGCAGGGGGGCAGTCGATCAGCACGTAATCGTAATGCAGCGGCGTTTCGCGGATGGCATCCAGGAGACGGTACTCCCGGCGGGCGACGTCGATCAGTTCCAGCTCGGCCCCCGCCAGGTCGACCGAGGCGGGCAGGAGATCGAGATGGGGGACGGAGCTGGCGACGATTGCGGCCGCCAGCGTCGCCGGCGCCACGCCTTCCGCCCCCAGCAGCACATCGTAACTGGTCTGGATCCGGGATTCGGGGCTCAACCCCAGGCCGGTACTGGCATTGCCCTGGGGGTCGAGATCGACGAGCAGCACGTCCTGGCCGATCGCGGCAAGGGCCGTGGCCAGGTTGATGGCCGTGGTGGTTTTGCCGACACCGCCCTTCTGGTTGGCAATGGCGATCACCCGGGGCCGGCGTGGCGTGCCCGCAGCCGGTCGGTGTTCGCGATTATTCGTTTCGTTATCGGAATGATTCGCGGCTTCAGCGATCGACACGACGCAACCCCCGAATTTCGAGCAGCTTTCCCGCCGAATCCGTGCGACTCGGGTGGGATTTCGCGCTCATGATCCAATCTTTCCGGACCGCGGTCAATTCATCTTCTGCCTTTTCTCCCTTCAAAAACAGCCCCACACCCCCAGCATCTAGAAAAGGAGCGGCCAGCGGCAACAATTTGTTGAGGTGGGCGAGGGCGCGGGCGGTGACAATCCGGGGCCCTGGAATCTGGGTGGCAAGAGCCCCGGGCGCGGCGCCAAGCGCCTCCGCCCGGGCGGTATGGAGCCGGGCCCGCGCCCCGGTGGCGCCGATCACCGCGGCCAGAAAGGCGGTCTTCCGGTGATCGGACTCGACCAGATGGACCGGGGGTATGGCCGGGGTTTCGAGCGCGAGAATGCCCAGGACGAGACCCGGAAACCCGGCGCCCGATCCTAGATCCACGAGCGAACGCGCCGTTTTCGGGAGATAGGGGACGAGTTGGGCCGAATCCAGAAAATGCCGGCGCCAGGGATCGGTCAGGCCGGCCGGTCCGACCAGCTTGACCCGCGCCTGCCATTTTCCCAGAAGGTCGAGATAGGTCTCGAACCGCCCCAGTGTTTCACGTGAAACAGAGGTGGCCGACGCAAATCCGGCCGGGCTCAGAGGGGCTCCGGATGTCACCGCCTTCAGGCCGCGGGGGACGACGCGGCGGCACCCCCGCGGCGGCGCACATGGCGCAACAGGGCCACCAGGGCCGCCGGGGTAACGCCGGAAATGCGCCCGGCCGCCCCCAGCGTGGCCGGGCGGGCGGTCTCCAGCTTCTGGCGCACCTCGGCCGACAGGCCGCCGATCCCCGCGTAATCGAGATCGCCCGGCAATTCGAGGGCTTCGTCGCGCCGGAAGGCCGCGATGTCGTTAGCCTGGCGCTGCAGATAGCCGGCATAGGCCGCCTCGATCTCGAACTGCTCGGCGATTTCGGCCGAAATTCTCCCGATTCCCGGCCAGAGCGTCACGAGATCGGCCCAGGCGATATTGGGAAAACCGAGCCAGTCCAGAGCCGTCCGTCGGACTCCGTCCTGCGGCGCCGCGAATCCCTGCCTGGCGAGCTGGCTCGGCGTCGCCTGCAAATCGCTCAGGATTTCCCGCGCGGCGGCGAGGGCAGTTGCCTTTTCACCGAAGGCCGCCTCCCGTTCCCGGCCGATGCAGCCGATCTCCAGGCCTTTCGGCGTCAGGCGCTGGTCGGCATTGTCGGCCCGGAGAGTCAGCCGGTATTCAGCCCGCGAGGTAAACATCCGGTAGGGCTCGCTGGTCCCCCGGGTGATCAGGTCGTCGATCAGCACCCCGATATAGGCGTCCGCCCGGTCGAGCGTGACGGGCGCGCCGCGGCCGGCCCGGCGGGCCGCGTTGAGCCCCGCCATGAGGCCCTGGGCCGCCGCCTCCTCATAGCCGGTCGTGCCGTTGATCTGGCCAGCGAGGAAAAGCCCCGGGACGCGCCGGGTTTCGAGGCTGGGTCCAAGCTCGCGCGGGTCCACGAAATCATACTCGATAGCATAGCCAGGGCGCAAAATCCGGGCATTCTCGAGCCCGGGGATGCTCGCCACCAGGGCCCGCTGGACGTCTTCCGGCAATGAGGTCGAGATCCCGTTGGGGTAGACCGTGTCGTCATCCAGCCCCTCGGGCTCGAGGAAAACCTGGTGCGCCGTCTTGCCCGCGAACCGCACCACCTTGTCCTCGATGGACGGGCAATAGCGCGGCCCGGTCCCGGCGATCTGCCCGGAATAGAGCGGGGACCGGTCGAGATTTTCCCGGATCAGCGCGTGCCCGGCCTCGGTCGTGGCGGTCACATGGCAGGAAATCTGCGGCGTGGTAATTTCCCGGGTGAGGAAGGAGAACGGCACCGGTTCGCGGTCGGGCGGCTGGGCCTGCAGCCCCGACCAGTCGATCGTTCGCCCGTCGAGGCGGGGCGGAGTCCCTGTCTTGAGGCGCCCCAGCCGAAATCCGGCGCGCGCCAGAGTTTCCGCCAGACCCACCGCCGGCATCTCGCCGACGCGCCCGGCGGCGATCTGGCGCGACCCGATATGAATAACGCCGCGCAGGAAAGTGCCGGTGGTGATGACAACCGACCCGCCGGCCACGAGACCGGCGCCGGCGCAAATCAGCCCGGCGACCCGGCCTGCGCCGTCGAGGGCCAGACCCTCGACCGAATCCTCGAGAACCGTCAGCCCCGCCACCGCCGCCAGGCTTTCCTGCATGGCGCGGCGATAGAGTTTCCGGTCGGCCTGAGTGCGCGGGCCCCGCACCGCCGGGCCCTTGCTCCGGTTAAGAAGGCGAAACTGGATCCCGGCGCGGTCCGCGACCCGGCCCATCAACCCGTCCAGCGCGTCGATCTCCCGCACCAGATGCCCCTTGGCCAACCCGCCAATGGCCGGATTGCAGGACATTTCCCCGATCGTCGCGACCCTCTGGGTCACCAGCAATGTCCGGGCACCGACACGCGCGGCCGCCGCGGCCGCCTCGCAGCCGGCATGCCCGCCGCCGACCACCAGTACGTCGAAACCGGCATGCCCGCCCAGCTCGCCCGGGCGCCGCACGATCTCCGCGAGATCGGGGGAAACACCGGCAGTCGGATGGCGGGAAATATCAGGGCTCGGGGTCATGGCGCGCTAATCTATGGAGACCGGGGCCCCGAGTCAAAGCCGGCCGATCCTTCGATCCGTGCCTCCCGCCCGGGCCGACACTGAAAGCCGCGCCATCCAGCCCGACTGTTTTGCCGCGATTCTTTCCCGGCCTGTCCTATTCCGGCTGCTGTTTCACGTGAAACAGTGCAGGCGGCTGAATCCACCCATAAAAAAAGTCCGTTTCGGCCGTTTTATAAATCTCATTTACCGATGCAGAATTCCCCGAAAACCACATCGAGCAGCTCATCGACATCGACCCGGCCCGTGATCCGGCCCAGCGACCTCGCCGCTAACCTGAGGTCTTCCGCCGCCAAATCCAGGCCACCCCCGGCACCCAGTCGATCGGCCGCGCGCGCCAACCCCTGCCGGACCTCCTCGAGGGCTGAACGATGCCGTGCCCTCGTTAGGACAGTGTCCCTGCCATCTCCGGCGAGTGACCGGACCCGCCCCGCCAGCGCTGCGAGCGCGGGCCCGAGCCCCGCCCCGGTGCCGAGCGACAGGGCCAGGCAGCGATGCCCGCCCAGCGTCTCGGGCACCGGCGCGGTCGTGGCGAGGAGGTCTATCTTGTTCACCAGGACCATCGGATCCTCCCCGCCCCAGCGCTCGATCGCAGCCGCCCCGGCGCCGGGCTCGGTCGCGTCCACCACGACGAGCCGGAGATCGGCCTCGGCCGCCCGCGCCACCGCCCGGCGCACCCCCTCGCTCTCGATCTCGTCACCGGTTTCCCGCAGCCCCGCCGTATCGGCCAGGATGACCGGGACGCCCGCGACGTCGAGGCGCACCTCGATCACGTCGCGCGTCGTCCCCGCCCTCGCTGCGACAATCGCCGCCTCACGCGCCGCCAGCTTGTTCAGCAGGGTCGATTTGCCGGCATTCGGCGGGCCCAGAATGACGACGTGAACACCGTCGCGCAGAATCTCTCCGCGCCGCGCATCCGCAAGATGTTGTGTTATTTCCGCCATAACCTCCTGTATCTTGGGTATGGCCTCATCAGTAATACTTTCCGGTAAATCCTCCTCCGGGAAGTCGATCATCGCTTCCGCATGGGCCAGAATCCGGATCAGGCGCGAGCGCCAGGATTCGTAGAGCCGGCCCAACGCGCCGCCAGCCTGGCCGAGGGCCTGGCGCCGCTGGGCCGAAGTCTCGGCCGCCACCAGATCGGCGATCCCCTCGGCCTCGGTCAGGTCCATCTTGCCGGCGAGAAAGGCGCGGCGCGTGAACTCGCCGGGTTCGGCCGGGCGCAGGGCGCGGCCTTCCCCGGCCAAGCTGGCCAGACTGGCCAGGCTGGCCAGGCTGGCCAGGCAGTCGAGCACGTCGGCCATCACGGCCCGCCCGCCATGAAGGTGAAGCTCCACCGAATCCTCGCCCGTATAGCTCTCCGGCCCGGGAAAGAGCACCGCCAGGGCCCGGTCCAGCGTCTCGCCGCTGGCGGGATCACGGATCGTCACGAGGCTGGCGCGGCGCGGGACAAAATCATTTCGCCCCGTCAACGAGCTGAGAATGGCGCGCGACTCCGGCCCCGACAGCCGCAACACGGCCACCGCCGCCGCGCCCGGCGGCGTCGCCGGGGCATAGATCGTGACATGGTGAGCGTCAGGCCGGCTCACGGGAAGGGCGCATCGGGGGCCAGCATCAGCCGGTGAACCCGGCCGCCATCCCGGAGGTGGGTTTCCAGAATCTCGTCGATATCGGCCTCGGTCCGCGGGGCGTACCAGACCCCCTCCGGGTAGACCACCAGGGCCGGGCCGAATTCACAACGATCCAGGCAACCCGCCTGATTGATCCTCACCCCGTCGAGCCCGAGGGCGAAGGCGCGGTCCTTCATGTATTTCCGCAGATCCGCGCCGCCCCTGGAGCTGCAGCAGCCGCGGGCATCGCCCGGCTTGCGCTCGTTGACGCAGCAGAAAACGTGGCGCCGGTAGTAGGGCGCCGGGTCGCGCGCGCCCGTCTCACCGTCAGCCGCCCCCGCGTTCCCGTCCCGCCCGTCGCGTTCCGCCATGTCAGTTTTTCCCGCCGCCGGCCCCGCCGGCCGCCTTTGCCATCCCCTCCCAGAACGCGCGCTGGAGATCGCCCAGCCCCGAGAGGGTCTCGTCCATCTTGCCGCCACCGAGCCCGGCCCCCGAGAGCCAGAGTTTCATCAGCGCCTCGCCGTCCATGCCTTCGAGCGCCCGCGCCGTCTGCGCCTTGAACTCGTCAAGAATATCCGCCTGCGCCGCGGCCAGGTCCGGCAGGCCGAGAAACCGCCGGGCCTCCTCGGGCGTGCAATCGATATCGATCGTGATTTTCATCCGATGTCTCCCGTTCCAAGCCCGGCAGGATAGCGGCGCCCGGCCCGCTTTCGCCAGCCCCGTGCACCGGGCGGTCACAAGGCAGGGGGTTTTATGTTATGAGTGAGGCCCGATCACACGGCCGATCAGGCCAGACGCGCCCCGACACCCCCACCCCGACCCTGCGAGCGACATGACGGGAAACCGCCTCGAGAACGAGACCAGCCCTTATCTTCTCCAGCACAAGGACAACCCGGTGGACTGGTATCCCTGGGGAGAGGAGGCACTGACGACGGCGCGACGCGACGACAAGCCGATCATGCTGTCCGTCGGTTACGCCGCGTGCCACTGGTGCCATGTCATGGCCCATGAAAGCTTCGAGGACGCCGCGACGGCTGAGGTCATGAACGAGCTTTTCGTCAATATCAAGGTCGATCGCGAGGAACGGCCCGACCTCGATTCCATTTATCAAAATGCGCTGGCGCTCCTGGGCGAGCAGGGCGGCTGGCCGCTCACCATGTTCCTCACGCCGGACGCGAAACCGTTTTGGGGCGGCACGTATTTTCCTAACGAGACGCGGTTCGGTCGCCCCGCCTTCACCGATCTCTTGAAGCACATCCACAAGATCTATCGCGAGAACCCGGACAAGGTCGAAAAGAACGTCACCGCCCTTGGCGAGGCTCTCGAGCAGCTTTCGCGCGGCGCTCCCGGGGACGGCGTGATGCCGGAAGACCTCGACCGGATCGCGGCCCGCCTCGCGAGCGAGGTCGACAGGCAGAACGGCGGCATCGGCGGGGCGCCGAAATTTCCCCATGTTCCCCTGTTCGAGCTGCTCTGGCGCGCCTGGCGCCGGAGCTCGGACACGGCCGCACGCGATGCGGTGCTGCTGACGCTCGACCGGATGAGCGAGGGCGGCATTTACGATCATCTCGGCGGCGGCTACGCGCGGTATGCCACGGATAACCGCTGGCTGGTCCCCCATTTCGAGAAGATGCTCTACGACAACGCCCAGATGATCGAGATTCTCACCCAGGCCTGGCAGGGCGCGCGAAAGCCGCTTTACGAGGCGCGGGTGCGCGAGACCGTGGTCTGGGTCCTGCGCGAAATGCAGATCGAGGAGGGCGGTTTCGCCAGCACACTCGATGCCGACAGCGAAGGCGTCGAAGGCAAGTTCTATGTCTGGGGCGAGGAAGAGATCGACCGCCTGTTGGGCAAGGATGCCGACCGCTTCAAGGAAGCCTATGACGTGAGCCCCGGCGGCAACTGGGAAGGCAAGACGATCCTGAACCGTCCGGCCGGGCTCGAGCCCGGCGGCGCCATCGGCGATCCGGTGCTCGAAAAATGCCGCCGCATCCTGTTCGAAGCGCGCGAGAAACGAATCCATCCCGGTTTCGACGACAAGGTGCTGGCGGACTGGAACGGCATGATGATCGCGGCCCTGGTCCTTGCGGGACGCGCGTTCGACATGCCCGAATGGCTGACGGCCGCACGCCGCGCTTTCGATTTCGTCGCCGGAACCATGACGACGGCATCGGGCCGCGAAACGGTCCTGCGCCATGCCTGGCGGGCCGGCCGGCTCAACCAGCCGGCAACGCTCGATGATTACGCCAATATGTGCCGCGCGGCGCTGGCGCTGTTCGAGGCCAGCGGCGAGGCGCGCTATCTGGATCAGTGTCGGGACTGGATCGCGATCCTCGACGCGCATTTCCGCGACCCGGCGGACGGCGCCTATTTCTTCACCGCCGACGATACCGAAAACCTCATCGTGCGGACCAAATCCGCGGCCGACCAGGCGGTCCCGTCGGGCAACGGCATCCTGGTCGGGGTGTTCGCCAGGCTTTTCTACCTCACCGGGGACAATGACGCATTCGAACGGGCGACAGCGATCATCCATGCCTTCACGGGTGACCTCGCGCGAAACTTCATCCCGCTCGGCACGCTGCTCAACAATGCCGAGTTCCTCGAAAACGCCGCTCAGATCGTGATCGTCGCGCCCCCGGGCAGCGATGCCGACGCGGCCGCGCTGGCGCGCGCGGCCTGGCAGGCGCCCAGTCCCAACCGGGTTCTCCTGGCGCTCGACGAGGGCACGCCGCTGCCGCCGGGCCACCCGGCCACCGGCAAGGGCGCGCGCGACGGATCGGCCACTGCCTATCTGTGCGAGGGGCCGGTCTGTTCCGAACCCGTGACAACCCCGGCCGCCCTGGAGGCGCTGCTCTCGGGGCCGGGTCCGGCCGGGCCAACGACGGGTTAGGCCGAGAGGGAAAGGGCAGCGCGCCGGCGGCGCCCTGTGCTAATGATATTCGGGACAGGGGACCTGGCCCAATGCGGGGGGACGATCGATGAATGATCTGATATTCGACAGCCCGGCCGGCCGCCTCAGGCTGAGCGAAGAGGCCGGCGCGATCACCCGTCTCGAGTGGACGCGCGCCGGCGCGGGCGGCACGCCGAGCCCGCTTTTGCGCGAGGCGCGGGCCCAGATCGCATCCTATTTCGCGGGCCGGCGCCGGGCTTTCGATCTGCCCCTCGCGCCGCGCGGCACGGCGTTTCAAAAACAAGTCTGGCAGGCGCTCGCCGCGATCCCCTACGGGGCGACCGTGAGCTACGGAGAAATCGCCCGGCGGATCGGCGCCCGCGCGGCGCGGCCGGTGGGCACGGCCTGCGGCGCCAATCCTATCCCCATCCTGATTCCCTGCCACCGCGTGCTGTCCGCCACGGGCGCGTTGACGGGCTATTCCGGGCGCGGCGGCCTGAAAACCAAGGCGGCGCTTCTGACCCTCGAACAGGGCGGGCGCGGCATCGGGCAAGCAGCGTGAATTTCCCAGCAGCAAAACGGAAGGACTGAACCTTGGCCGAGATCGAGATCACAGCTTCGGATGGCGCCGGCTTTGCCGCCTATATGGCGAGCCCCGAGACGGGAAAGGGGCCGGGCATTCTGCTCATTCAGGAAATCTTCGGCGTCAATGCCAATATGCGCCAGATCGCCGACGGTTTCGCGGCCGCCGGCTACGTGGTGCTGTGCCCCGATCTTTTCTGGCGCCAGGAGCCGGGCGTTCAACTCACCGGCAATACGCAAGAGGAATTCCAGCGCGCCTTCGGCCTGCTGGAAGGGTTCGATATGGAAAAGGGAATCGATGATCTGAAATCGACCCTGACGGCCCTGCGCGATCTCGACGCGTGCACCGGCAAGGCGGGCAGCGTCGGCTATTGTCTCGGCGGGCGACTCGCCTATCTGATGGCGACACGCTCCGACGCAGACTGCAATGTCAGTTATTACGGCGTCGGAATCGAGGGGCTTCTGGACGAGATGAAAAACATCTCGCGCCCCCTGCTGATGCATGTCGCCGAGGAGGATCAGTTCGTCCCGAAGGATGCACAGAAGAGTATCCTCGAGGCGGCCGGCGCCAACGCACTGATCACGACCCACACCTATCCGGGCGCCGATCACGCCTTCGCCCGCGAGGGGGGCGATCACTACGAGCCCGACTCGGCCAAGCTGGCCGATGGGCGCACGGCCGCGTTTTTCAAGACCCACCTCGCCTGAGCGCCGGCCGGCGGGGGTCCGATGACCAAGGCAATTCGCATTCACGAATACGGCGGGCCCGACGTCCTTCGATACGAGGATGTCGAAATCGGCGCGCCTGGCCCGGGCGAGGTGCGGCTGACGCAAGAGGCCATCGGCGTCAACTTCATCGACATCTATCACCGCACCGGGCTTTATGCGCTCGACAGCTTCCCGGCCGTCCTCGGCATGGAGGGGGCGGGCACCATCGAGGCGGTGGGCGAGGGTGTCTCCCACCTCACCCCCGGTGACCGCGTGGCCTATGCCTCGCGCCCGTCGGGCGCTTATGCCGAGGCCCGAATGATGCCCGCCGATCGCCCCGTCAAACTGCCCGATGGCATCACCGCGCGCCAGGGCGCCGCGATGATGCTGCAGGGGCTGACGGTGCAGATGCTGTTGCGCCAGGTCTACCGGGTCAAAGAGGGCGACGTGATTTTGTTTCATGCCGCGGCCGGCGGCGTCGGCACCATCGCCTGCCAATGGGCGAAGCATCTGGGGGCGACGGTGATCGGCACGGTGGGCAGTCCCGAGAAGGCGGAGATCGCCCGCGCCCATGGCTGCGATCACCCGATCCTGTACCGCGACGAGGATTTCGTCGCCCGGGTGCGCGAGAT